>NZ_LT630003.1:0-310681 GCF_900105615.1 Lacrimispora sphenoides JCM 1415
ACAGGCAAGGACTTTTTCCAAAGATCAGATTTTGTCTTATGTAAACTTGTGTGTGGAAACAGAAGAAGCAGTTAAGACCGGGAGGTTAAATGACCGAATGGCGGTGGAATTGCTGCTGACACAAAAATATTAGGGTTTAACGATTAAACCGGTAAAACTTGGTTATTTTATTTGGAAAGGAGGTCAGGATGGAAGAATTGTTGAAAAAAAAGCAGATAAGGGTATTTTTATCAAGGCTGCTGCTTGCTATGCTGGTTATTATATTTTATAAAATTGTTATGAATGTTTCAGATGTGATGGTTTGGCTTAAATCATCTACAAAAGTACTTATTCCCTTCTTTTATGGATTTGTCATAGCATATCTGCTGAATATCCCATGTTCTGCGCTTGAACGACGCTTAAACAGGCTTAAATCCAGTCCGTTTCAAAAGAGGTCCAGGGGGATCAGTGTTTTTATTATTTATGCTTTATTTATCTCTGTTGTTGTTCTGGTTATTAACAAGGGAATTCCCCTGCTTCAGAGAAGCATTTTGGATTTTATAACAAATTTCAATACTTATTATAGTAACGCCATAACGGCTATTGAACAACTGCCGTTAGAAAAGTTTGGCTTATCGGATAAGCTGGGAGAGATTTTGCCGCCCCAGACTGCCTGGAAAAATGTGTTGGAAGGAATTGGCCTGAAAGAAGTAATGGGCTCACTAAATGCTGTCTTGGGAGTTACTTCCCATATTTTTAGCGGATTTATTACAATTGTATCTTCCGTGTATTTCCTTCTGGAAACTCATAATGTTAAATTTCAGATGAAGCGGCTCATGGATTTGTTTCTTCAAGAAAAAACCAGAAATGCAGCTTTAAGGTACGGAACCATTATCAATGACAGTTTTAAAAAGTTTATTGTCTGCCAGCTTTTAGATTCCCTGATTTTATGTACGATTACCACCATTGAATTTACCATACTTGGTTCCAGGTATTCGCTGGCGCTTGGGGTCATGCTGGGGATCTGCAATATTATCCCTTACTTTGGCTCAATTTTTGGCTCCATAGGCGTTGTGATTATTATTGCGTGTACGAGCGGAATCAATACAGGGGCGATTGCCGGTCTGGTTTTACTTGTTACTCAGCAGATTGATGGAAATGTGATACAGCCAAAGCTTATGGGAACCTCATTTTCCTTAAGCCCGGCTTTGATTGTTATAGGAATCACTGTGGGTGGTGCAATTGCAGGGATATGGGGGATGGTTCTGGCAGTACCCGTGGTTCATATATTAAAGATTATTGCCGGGGATGTCATTGCAGCCAGGGAGAAAAAGGTTCGGGAAGCTTATGCAGAGCCGGTCCCAGTCAATGCGGACCCTTTCCCGGATGATGTCTCTTCCGGCCATAAGAAGTAGATTTACCTAAGTGAGCAGGTTCTTAAGAACCTGCTTTTCTGTTTATGGCATAAGATAGAGTGCTGCTTCCATAGATGATTGTTCGTCTATGGAAATAGCACTCCTTTCTTTATGGACCGGGTATTACGGAATCCCCCTTTTATCTCAGCAAATTTCATCAGCTGGTGTTTTTTTCTTCATCGTTATTACAACAGAGATCCTGATAGGCTGAAATGGTACTCAGTGTATCACCAAGCTGTGAAAATATGGAACTTATCAAAGCGATTTCATCAGCAGACCGTCCCTCGGCGATACGGCAGGCCATGGTAGATATAAGAATTACAAGTTCACAGGGTTGCATAAATATATCACCTCTGGATAGTATATGTGCCAGAGGGGCGGCAAGACAGAAAATATCTTACACTATTTTATAGATGTTAAAAGGTTCAAATAGTATCAGATAATTATCTTTTTGCAGTCCTTTTCCGTATATTGTCTGATAGCAGTGAATGGCATCAAGCAAAAACTCTTCCGTTACATCCAGATGTTCCGCAATTTCGTACCCATTCCGGCATCCGGCTTCTTTTGCCGCCACCAGCTTATCAAGGGTTATCATTTTATTGTAAGCCCAAAGCCTTGCAGTACGCTCCTGCTTCTGGTTGGACACATCGGACTGGTCCAGAATATCGCCGGTGGTGGTATGGTAATGTCCCAGCTCTTCCGCCAGAACGCAAGCCTTCTGACAATCTGTCATATCCTGGCGGATCAATATCTGGGTGCCTTTAATCCTGCCGTCATTGGCTATCAGCGGCCGTTCCTTTATGATGATTCCATGGGAATCCGCTTCTTCTAATAAAGATTCATAGTTCAAATAAATCACCTCAATGAGTTGTCTTTTATTCATCAAAAAAGGCATCATCGTGCTTCTTCATTTCTTCTGTCACCTCAATGTCGGTCCGTTCATGGGCTGCAACCGGTTCCAGGTAGGTTCTGCTGTCAGTATTAAAAATATTAACCGGGCTTTGGCTTTTTACGTATTCGGGGATATGAACCATTTCTCTGACACGTTTTAGGGCTTCTTTCTGCCCTTTCTCATTTAAACGGTGAAAATTCTCAATCATTTCTCCGGCATATTCCCCGAAACGTCCGCTGATATAGTCAAAAGCGGAAGCAGTATCGCTTTCCCAACCCATGAGATAGGCTGGGGTTGTCCTCAAAGCATTGGCAATTGCTATGATCTTTGACTGGGGAAGCCCTCTTCCGTCTACCTCGATTTTATTAATGGAAGAACGGGATTTATAGCCGGCCTTTAACGCCAATTCTTCCTGCGAGATCCCAAGCTCTTCCCGTCTCCTTTTAATAATCTGTCCTATTTCCACAGGATCACCTCCATAACGGTATTATATCACGGTGTAGAAAGATATTCAACAAAATTGCAAAATGTTGTTGACAAATATAGGACATGGGAGTATGATAACAAATGTAGACAATATGACTACAAAAGAAAAGAAAGAAAGTATGAAAGATACAGTTCAGCTTATTGATGAAATTAAATAGCCCGAACTGGAAAAGGGGCAGTTGCAGCAAAACTGAATCTTTCAAACGATTAAAAAGCTGTACAGGTTATTGAGGATTGCATAATTGCGGAAAAAGAGTATTTTTTTTACCAATCATGTAGACTAAATGACTACAATGGACTGAGAAAAGGAGAATCCTATGAAAGTGAAAGAACAAGGGAAGGTAAGAAGTCCGACAAAAAAGGAACGAATCCGGTTTAGGGAAAGGCAGGTGCCGGAAGGAAAGGCTGGAGGCATAGGAAAGGGGGGATTATATGTATAACGAAATCATGGATGGAGTTATCAAACGGTTGGAAGAGTTTTTTCCGGAAGCCAGGATCGATACAAGCCCTTTTGGGGAAGGGATTTCTGAACCTTATTTTGAAGTCGGACTTTTAGAGACGTTTGAAAAGCCAGTGAACGGGCAGCGTTATTTCCGCAGCATAAGCATGTATGTAACGTATAACTGCCAGAATTCAGTACAGCCCTCAAGGGACAGGAATCTTGTTCTGGATGTTCTTATGGATAAACTGGAATACATTACTCTGGAAAACGGCTCTTTGATAAGAGGCAGCAGCAGAAAGGGTAAAAGCGAAGGGGAGGCCCTAAACTTCCTGGTGGATTATCAGGTCTACATTTTAAAAAACGGGGAGTCGGAAGAATTCATGGAAGATATTAAATTAAAATGAAAGAGGTGTTATCGTGGCAAAAAAGAACGTAAAAGAAACGGACGGGACCAGCGTAATACGTTATACAAAGGATCAGCTGATCAGTTCAGAAAAGTATCGTAATCAGAGGGACTTAATAAGTGCTTTGTTTGATGATAGGAAAGTATATTCTGTAACAGAAGCAGAAGAAATCATAAATCAATTTATGAAAGGAAAGGTGAAAGTATGTTAGGTGGAGGAAATTTTACAATTCAAAACAAAGTATTTCCTGGTGCATATATCAATTTTGTAAGTACTGCTTCGGCAGGCGCATCCATGGGAAACAGGGGGGTGGCAGCAATCCCTATGGTTCTTGAATGGGGACCGGAGAAAGAGATATTTGAGGTTACATCAGAGGATTTCCAGAAAAGGTGTAAAGAAATTTTTGGCTATGCAATGGACGATGCGGCTATGCTTCCGGTCAGAGAGCTTTTCCGAAATATGACGAAGGGAATTTTTTACCGCTTGAATACAGGGACACATGGGGCAAACGAATATGGCACGGCAAAATACTCTGGTAACAGAGGAAATAATCTGATGACCATTATTGCGAAAAATGTTGATAATAATTCAAAATTTGATGTGAAGACCCTGTTTGCAGGAAGAGAAGTTGATCGCCAGACAGTTGCAGAGGCAAAAGAGCTGATGGATAACAGTTACGTCATATTTAAAAAGGATGCCGAACTGGCAGAAACGGCAGGACTTCCCTTTACAGGAGGTGCCAATGGTGCTGATGTGACAGGAGAGGATTATGCAGAATTCCTGGATAAGATGGAGAGTGCTTCCTTCCAGATTCTTTGCTGTCCTTCTGCTGACGGTAAGGGTAAAAGCTTTGTTTACAGCATTTACAAAACGTATGAGGGATGAAGCTGGTGTGAAGTTCCAGACTGTATTACACCAGTATTCCAAGGCTGATTACGAGGGTGTCATCTCCGTTGAGAATGAAGCGAAAGAATCAGCTACAGGCCTTGTTTATTGGGTTGCTGGCGCAGAAGCCGCATGCCCTGTCAACAAGACCATTGAAAATAAAGTTTATGACGGGGAGTATACCGTTAAGGCTTCCCATACCCAGGCTCAGCTTGCTGATGCAATAAGGGCAGGTAAACTTATGCTTCACAGTGTAGGAAGTGAAATCAGGATTCTGACTGACAGTAATACTTTGGTTACTTATACAGAGGAAAAAGGGGAAGATTTCTCTAACAACCAGACAGTCCGCGTTCTGGACCAGATTGGAAATGACGTTGCTTCTCTTTTCCATACACGTTACCTGGGTAAGATTTCAAATGACGATGCAGGACGGGTAAGTCTTTGGAATGACATTGTTACATATGGAAACAGCTGGCGGTATTAAGGGGATTGAAGCTGTAAATTCGGAAGAGGTTACTGTGGAAAGGGACTGGGCAAGCGGTCCGTTGTGGTGAATTTCCCGGTGAAACCGATTAATTCCATGAGCATCTTATACATGACAGTAATTGTATCATAAGAAAGGGGTAATGAACATGATAATATTACAATGGACGCATGGGACGCTATCAGGCCACAAAGCAGAGTGCTATATCAATCGGAAACGAACGTTATAATTTTATGCAGGCTTTAAACCTGGAGGCTAAGATTGAAAAGGTAAAATCAGAGATCCCGATTCTGGGACGAGCATGAAGGGGAATAAGACCGTGGGATGAAAGGAAGGGATCAGCTAACTTTCCATTACATACAAGCATTTTCCGGATATTTTATACAAGTTCCAGCAGACCGGAAATGATATCTATTTTGATATCCAGGTGACCAATGAGGACCCTGCTTCCAGGGTAGGCCGTCAGACTGTGATTTTAAAGGATTGCAACTTAAATGGAGGAATTATCACCAAATTTGATGCAACAGGAGAATACTTAGAAGATGAGTTTGAATTCACATTTGAAAGCTGGGAGATGCCTGAAAGATTCAGCAATCTTGCGGGAATGCAGTAAAAGAAGAAAGGAATAAAAGGATATGGGAGATTTAAGTTGTTTTTTTAAGCCAGAATGCAGTTAAGGCGGAGCATGAAAAGTTCGTTGCTTCCAAACGTTTTTTAGGTCCGGGAAAAAAACCTGTGGAATGGGAGATTAAAGCCATTACTCTAAAGAAGATGATCCCTAAGAAAAGAGAGCACGAAAAGGGTTCAGGTAACAGGAAAAAAGGGACAGTATACCCAGGAGACGGATTATAACCTTTATCTTGGGAAGCTGGCAGCTGAATGTACGGTTTACCCTAACCTAAATGATAAGGAATTACAGGATTCCTATCATGTTATGGGGGCAGACGGACTTTTAAAGGCCATGCTGACTGCAGGCGAATACGCAGGTTATCTGGAACGATTCAGCAAGTGAATGGTTTTGATATTACACTGGAAGAGCAGGTTGAAGAGGCAAAAAACTGATAGAAGGGGTGATATGGAAGCAAATATTGCTTACTATTGCCTCCACAAGCTCCACAAATGGCCTCATGAGTTTCTAAGCCTGGACAGGTATGAACGGGCGTTTGTTATGGCAGCGGTACAGCTTAAGCTGGAAAATGACAAGAAAGAGGCACAAAAGACGAAGAGTGCCAGAAAAAGATAGAAGAATGGAAGAGCATCTTTTAGGGTGTTCTTCCAAAAAAAAGAAAGGAGGGAAAGCGTTTGGCAACAATACAAAATTCAATACAGCTTCAGGATGGAGCCTCCTCCGTATTAATGAAGATCAATCAGTCAATCAATATTACAAGCCAGTCTTTTCGAAAATTCCAGATGGCGACAGGTGGTTTTATAGGCTTGCCAGGGATGTCGGCATCCATAACAGATATTCAGAGTATGGGAATTCAATTTGAACAGGTCACTGAAGTAATCGTACAGGCCAAGGAAAAGCAGGAAGAGTTAAATAAAACCATTGATGATGGTAAGAGCAAACTCCAGGATATGAAGAAACTCTGGGATAAAGCATTATCTGGTTTAGGTAAGATGGGAATCAACACCAGTCCTATGGATATATTTAACCAGGCAAATGATATAAAAGCAGCCGGAAATCTCATACAGTCTAGGACCGGAATGCAGGGGCAGGATCTGGATATGGCAAAGCAAAGTGCTAAAAATCTATATGTGGATAACATAAGCGGCAGTCCTGAAGATGCAGCAAAGAGTTTATCTTCGTACATCAGATGACTGGTCAGACAGGTGATAGCCTGGAGCAGCTTACAAGAGCAGGATTGCTCCTTAAAGACACCTTTGGTTACGGCCTGGCAGACAGTATCCGCACTGCAGGAGTGCTGCAGGAGCGGTTTGGGGCTACCGGTGCCCAGTCATTAGACTTAATCGTACAGGCAACCCAGGCTGGACTTGATAAAAATGGAAAACTGCTTGATTCGATCAATGAATACTCTTCTCAGTTTAAAAACTTGGGCTTTGAAGGGGCAGAAATGTTTAACATGCTGATTAATGGAGCGCAGAATGGAGAGGTTTCAGTCAGTACTTTAGGTGAGGCTGTAAAGGAATTTTCATTAAGGGCTGTTGGCGGAGGAAAGGACGCTCAGGAAGGTTTTTCAGCTTTGGGGCTTAATGCTGGCAGGATGACCGAGGCATTCGGAAGTGGTGGTGAAACGGCAAAGCAGGCATTCCAGCAGACCATCGCCGCTTTAAGCAGTATGGAAGATCCCGTCAGTAGGAATATAGCAGGAATGAAACTGTTTGGCAGTGCCTGGAGAGAGCTTGGCAGTGAAGGAATCATGGCATTGTCTAACTTGGATGGGTCCGTAGAACTGTCAACGGAACACCTTGAAGAATTAAATAACATAAAATACAACGATGCAGCCAGCGCACTGAGCTCTTTGGCAAAGACGGTAAATATGGGACTTGCCGGTCCCATAGGCAGTACAGTTGACAATATAACCAAAGCGATCAACAGCTTCACAAACGGGCTTAAAGGAAATGTTGGTGAAATCAGCGGGATTTTTGGTGCCATTGGATTTGTAGCAGGAGTTGTGGGGAGAGCTTTTGCAGAAATATGGCCTGTGATTGAGCCTGTTCTATGGGGAATTATTGCGGCTTTGATTGTTTACAATGCGACCATGAAGGAAGGGTGGATTGAGATAATAAAGAATGCGGCTGCTTTGGTGTGGGAGACAACTTGCAATTGGGCTGCAGCAGCAGCTGCTTTTGCATCAAAATTAGCTCACGAAGGGTTAAATGCAGCATTAGCTACCTGCCCTATTAATTTTATAATTATGGCAATTATCATATTAATAGCGCTTTTTTATGCAGGTGTAGCTGCTGTTAATAAATTTGCCGGAACCTCTTACAGTGCAACCGGGATAATATGCGGTGCTTTCGCGGTAGCCGCTGCATTTATAGCCAATATACTAATGGGGATCCTGGAAATTGGTTTAGGAGTCATTGAATATTATTATAATGGCTGGGTAGCTTTTGCAAACTTTTTCGGAAATCTGTTTCATGATCCGGTAGCTTCGGTGATACACTTATTTGCAGATTTAGGCGATAGAGTTCTTGGTGTTATACAAAAAATAGCACAGGGCCTGGATTTTATATTTGGTACACATATGGCAGATACTGTGAAAGGCTGGCGGGATAATTTATCGAATCTTGCCGATGAGCTTGCTGATAAATATGGAAATGGAACATATGAAGTCAAAGCTGAAAAACTGGATATAGATCAAGTGTTAGCTGGTCTCAACTGGTCTCCGGAGCGATTGAATTATAGTGATAACTATCATAAGTGGTATGAGTCTGGAAAAGGTATTGAAGATAACGCAAAGGGAGGCTTTGATAAGATAAAAGGTTTCTTCGGAGGACGGTCCTCACAATCAGACTTGCCCGGAACAACTGACAGTATTGCCCAGAGTACCGGAGATACTGCCATGAATACAGCAGCCATGGCAGACTCAATGGATATCATGGATGAGGAATTAAAATATATGCGAGATGCTGCAGAACAGGAAATCATCAACCGGTTCACTCTTGCGGAACTGAAGTTAGATGTAAATAACAACAATACCATAAAGAATGTGGCTGATATTGATGAAATGTACCGCAGACTCGGGGATGCTACCAGCGAAATTCTTGCTTCAGCTGCGGAAGGAGTGAATATATAATGGCATATGAAGTTTACATTGACGATATGCTTCTTCCGCTGCCACCGGAAAAAATACCCGTAAAGTATAACGGACAGAATAAGACGGTGAACCTGATTAACGGCGAAGAAATTAATCTGGTCAAACCATTTGGTCTTGCGGAAATAAGCATTGATGTGATTATTCCCCAGATGGATTATCCCAGTGCAATTTGGGATGGAAGCATTAACGGGTCAGAGGATTTTCTGGAAAAGCTCCAGGAGTTAAGGGAGGGCCAAAACCCCTTTGAATTTACCGTTATCCGGCAAGGGATGGGGGGGAACAGTCTTTTTGATACCAGTATGGATGTAATTCTGGAAGATTATAAGGTTACAGATGATGTAAGTGAAGGACTCGACCTTATCGTTTCCCTCACAATGAAGGAATATAAAAATTATGGAACTAAAATTATGAATTTTACTATTGTTGAAGAGAAGCAGGAAATAGAGTCTGTGCAGCAGGAAGAGGAACGTCATGGAGAGCCGGCGCAGGTAAAGAATTACACAGTCGCAAAGGGAGACTGTCTATGGTCCATAGCAAAAAAACAGCTTGGCAATGGGAACCGGTGGCAGGAAATCCATAATCTAAACCGGGACAAGATAACAAATCCAAATGTTATTTATCCAGGGCAGGTTCTCACCATGCCATAGGAGGTAGGAAATGGAAGCACATTTATATATCCAGAACGGTCAGACCGTATATGAGCCGGTGGTGAAAGGGGCTATTACCTGGGAAACACAGCGAAGAGGGCAGCCTGGAAAGTGCTCTTTCACCCTAATCCCAGACAGGTGCCTCCAGATTGAGGAGGGCAATGCCCTCCGTCTGGATGTGGATAAAAAACCTGTTTTCTTCGGATTTATTTTTGAGCGTAACTGGAGCAGCAACGGAGAGGTGAAGGTTACCGCTTATGATCAGCTTAGGTATCTGAAAAATAAAGATACCTATAATTACACGGATTTAACTGCCGGAGAAGTGATCCAGATGATAGCCAATGATTATCACTTGGAAACGGGAGAATTACAGGATACGGGTGATAGAATATCCAGAAAAGAAAAGGATAAAACGTTGTTTGATATTATCTTAAACAACTTGGATCTTGCAATGATACATACGAAAAATCTGTTTACCTTTTATGACGATGCAGGAAAGCTCACCCTAAAAAATATGGAGAACATGAAGCTTGACATTATGATTGATGACAAGACAGCTCAGGATTATGACTATAAGGTAAGCATTGACAGTAATACTTACAATCAGATCAAGCTGTATTGCGATAATAATGATACAAAACAAAGAGAAATCTATATGACTAAACACACCGAAAATATCAACAAGTGGGGGATTCTGCAGAAAGACGAGTCCATCGATCAAGGGGTAGACGGCCAGGCGATTGCAGAAACATATTTGACTTTATACAACCGCCCCTCCCGGATCCTGTCCATCAAAGACGCCTTTGGAGATATCCGGGTACGTGCAGGTTGTCTGATTCCGGTATTTCTGGATATAAAGGATATGGGAGTAAAAAACTATCTGGTGATCGAGTCTGCAGCCCATAAGATTGATGAGGGGGTGCATACCATGGATTTAACATTGAGAGGGGCGAAAATCAGTGGCTGATGTAGAGTGGATTGAAAATATTAAACGGATTGTAATTCAGGCTATTGAAGCTGGAGATCCATGTGATGTAATTCCAGGAACTGTAATAAAGGAAAATCCAATGGAAATACAAATTGACCAAAAAACAATCCTGTCCAATTTACAGGTTATTTTGCCGAAGCAATTCACTGATCATGCGGAGGTGATGAATATTCCGGGAATGGGAGAGGTGTCTGTAACCATAAAAAATGGATTAAAAGCAGGTCAAAGGATTCTTCTGCTTCAGAAGAGAGGCGGACAACAGTATGTAGTGATAGGTATGTGGTAATAGGTTCATGAAAGAAAGGAGGTGTTGCCATGATTCCGGTGGCAGGTAATATTTTAGAGCAGGATTTTAAGGTTGTTCATATGCCGTCAAAGACTTTTCGACTGGATATGGAAAAGAAGCGTGTGATTGGAATGGCAGATGGTCTGGAGGCGGTAAGGCAAGCGGTTTTCTGTATTCTTAATACAGAGCGGTTTGATTGGCTGATATACAGTTGGAATTACGGCATGGAGCTTAAAGGTTTATTCGGAAAGTCGGCAGGGCTGGTAAAAGCAAAGATCAAAAAGAGAATTAAAGAAGCATTACAGCAGGATGACAGGATTCAAAGCGTTGACACGTTTTCCTTTGAAAGCAATGGGAGGATACTCCATGTAAAGTTTACAGTTCATACCATTTTGGGTGAATTTGAGGTAGAGAAGGAGGTGGATATATAATGTATGAAAATATGACGTATGAAGTTATTTTGAAACGAATGTTGGATCGGGTTCCCAAGGGATTGGATAAAAGGGAGGGATCTCTGATTTATACGGCGCTAACTGCAGCGGCGGCAGAAATGCAGATCATGTACATAGAATTTGATACAATTTTAAACGAAACCTTTGCAGATACTGCATCCAGAGAAAATTTAATTCGTAGAGCAGGAGAGCGGGGATTGCAGCCAAAAGAAGCAACCAGAGCTGTTTTAAAAGCGGTAGCGACCCCTGATACAGCCGCGATTTCAATTGGTGACCGTTTCCGTCTGGGGCTTAACTATTATGTGATTTCGGGCAGCATGGGCGGAGGAATCTATCAGATTACATGCGAAGCTGCCGGAACTAATGGGAATCACCAGTTTGGCCGATTGATTCCGTTATTGAATATTCCGGGACTGACAGCTATGGAAATGACAGAACTGCTAATTCCTGGAGAAGACGATGAGGAGACGGAGGTGTTCCGAAAAGTTTATTTTGATTCTTTTCATGAGAAACCTTTTAGCGGAAACCGAAAGGACTACAAGGATAAAACCAATGGCATTCCGGGAGTTGGAGCAACGAAAATAACCAGGGCATGGAATGGTGGTTCTACTGTTAAATTAACAATACTGGATTCTAACTTTAACAAGGCTTCCGATCTTTTAGTACAAACTGTTCAGGAAACAATTGATCCTGAGCAAAGTGGAGGCGGAGATGGTCTTGCACCGATTGATCATATTGTAACCGTGGATACTGCCAAGGAAGTGAAGATACAGATTAACAGTACTCTGGAATTTGATAACAACTATCCTTATAAGGTTTTACTGGAACAGATAGAGAGTGCGGTTGATGCTTATTTGGGAGAACTAAGAGCTTCATGGGAAGGTCTTGGAGATCATGGGTGTATTGTAAGAATCTCACAACTGGAATCAAGAATTTTGGGAATCCAGGGTATTTATGATATCAGCAGCACACGTATAAATGGAGCAGCAGAGAATCTGGAATTAAATAAGTACCAGATTCCAATATATGGGGGGATTGAAATTGATTCGAGAAGTTGATTTACTGTCCTATATTCCTGACTTTATTAAGGAATATGAAGAAATGAGAGCCGTACAGGAGCTGATCCAACCGGAGATACAGAGGTTGGAGGATGAAACAGAGGTTGTGTTTAACAATCAGTTCATTTCAAGCTCCGACAGTAAAAGTATTAAACGTTACGAAAAAATGCTGCTTATCCAGTCTTTGCCTGATGATACGCTGACTGACAGACGCTTTATGGTGTTATCAAAATGGAATCGAATGATTCCATATACAAAGGTAACGTTAAGGCAAAAACTCTCTATATTATGCGGGGAGGATGGTTTTACGTTGAAAATTGATCCGAAAAAGGTTATTACTGTTAGGGTGGCATTAAAGAGTAAACGGAATTTTTATGAAGTGAAGGAAATGCTGGAGGAATTTGTACCTTGCAATATGGTCATAGACTTGGACCTGCTTTATAATCAACACAGTTTGCTCTGTGAATTTACTCATAAACAATTAGCAGCCTGGAGTCACAGGCAGATAAGAAATGAGGTGCTTATCAATGGGAAATGAAACAAAAAATTATAAGTTTCCGAAGCCTAGTGAAGATGATTTTTATGATATTTCAGAATACAATAAGGCTATGGATATATTAGATGAAACGCTGACGGGAATGAGTGATCGGAAGCTTGATCGTAATGGAAATGCTTCCAATGTAGTTACTGAGTTCAGCCAGGAAATTTTACGTAATAACATTGTATCAGGAGAAAAATTATCAGTCTCCCATGGAAAAATACAAAAGTGGTTTTCGGAGATGAAAAATATAGCATTTTCCGGACTGGCATCGGATGCCACTCAGGATGCGGCTCACCGTTTTGTGACGGATACAGAGAAAAGCAATTGGAATGCTAAGGTTTCGGCTTCCGGGGGCGATATTTCTGGGACAAAGATAGGTTCGCTTGAAACTATAACATCTGAATTTCCGGTTCCTTCTGAAGGGGAGACATCAAAGATGTTTCTGGGGAAGGTGAAAAAGTTTATTCAAGATTTTAATAATTTTAAAACGGGGATAATTACTGTTGGGAAGTTGGTCAATAACGGGCAGACTACGGCAGCAGGGTATGCTTTGGATGCAAGGTATGGGAAGACGTTGTATGATATGTATACTCAATTAAATGCTGATTTAAATAATACGGGGATTGTAAGGGAGAATCTTTTTAGTGGTACGGCACAATATAACCGGACATATGAAACAACTAAGTCCTTTTACGGGTATCATTTGTTTCAAGTCTTAATCGACTGGAATCCGACGATCTGCCTGAAAAACTGGTTCAGTGAAACACAAAATGCGTTAATAGGATTTGCTGTAAACGTACAACCAAATTACACTGACCTTTATCGCTTCGAGATAGTTTTTTCCAATGCGGTTGTGGCAACCACATTTTATACCAACGTTATAAGCAAAACCAGAATATACCAGAATGGACCCATGAGTATAGTTATAATACTGCTACTATACAAAATATTGTGGGAATTCGTATTGGAAAATGATCATTTAAGCAATATACCAGACAGAGAATAGTACTCCGCCTGAAAATGCCCTGTTAAGTAATAGCTCTATAGATCTGCGGTCTGTATTCGGTTTTGAGCATAATATTTGGACATCTCTATTAGTATTTACGGTATCATTGATGTTAATTTGCGGAAGTGCTACCACGCAGGGGTAATCCGTTAATGTATCGTTTGGAAACCCTAGGTCGGCAAGCGGTATTCTTATCCAGTCTCTACCGCCAGAATCAACAATAAATTTACGCCATACCTGATACGACGATAATAACTCATATCAGCATATTATTGAGCTGGTGGTAGACCAAATCGGCCATTCCTTTTAAAATAGACATCAAAGGAGGGCTTATACAAATGATAGAACAGATACTGGAGAAAGTGATCAATGCCATGATGCCACACCTAGATGGCGGGCAGATGGAGCAGCTGCACAATGCATTGTATATCAATTTTCATGGCGTTGAGGTTAAGGAAGAATGTTACGAGGTGACAGAAACGGGCATTGATGGTGACGCCATGAAAGTGAAAATGTTTGTGGCCAGCAAGAAAGCAGTTAACCGGCAGGATAATACCTTAAAGCAGTATACAACGGAAATCTGTAAGATGCTGGATTTTTTAGGAAAGAGGATTGAGGACATTACAGCCATGGATTTGCGTTATTATTACGGGGTCATGAGGGAGCAACACGGCATCAAAATGACCACCATGCAGACAAGGCTGCATTATTTATCTAGCTTCTGGGATTTCCTTACCACAGAAGAGCTTGTGACCAGTAACCCGGTTAAGCGTGTCGGAATCCTGAAGCTAGCCAAGACCATTAAAAAACCGTTTTCCCAGGAAGAAATGGAAGCACTTAGGATTAATTGTACGGAACTGAGGGATCGTGCAATTATGGAGTTTTTATACAGTACAGGTGTCAGGGTATCAGAGTTGGCGTCACTGAATGTTTGTGATATTGAAATGGGGAGGCAGGAGTTGATTGTATTTGGTAAGGGAAGTAAGGAAAGAAAGGTTTATCTGACGGATAATGCCAAGTTTTACTTGAAGCGTTACCTTAAAGAGCGTATGAAGGAGGAGGAAATAACCGAAGAAGAATTGGAAAATAAGCCTTTATTTACTACATTGGATCAGCCACACGCTCGCCTGACAGTTGCCGGAGTTCAGTATATGCTTCGGGAGCTTGGACGACGTGCGGGTGTGAAGAAGGTTCATCCGCATCGGTTCCGTAGAACTATAGCAACAGATTTGTTAAATAAAGGGATGCCGGTGGAGCAAGTGTCAAAGCTTCTGGGGCATGAAAAACTAGATACTACAATGATTTACTGTACGGTTCAGGAAGAAAATGTCAAGGAATCACACCGAAAGTTTGCATAAATAGCTGATATGGATTGATTTTAAGTGGTCGGAAACGGGTGCTTTATTAAGTTTACCATTTTTTAGCACAAAAGTTGGGAATGCGCAATATGGAGTCGTGAGAGGTGACTAAGTAAAATGCTGATATAGTTATTATCGTCGTATAGGTATGGCGTAAATTTATTGTTATTCTGGCGGTAAGACTGGATAAGAATACCGCTTGCCGACCTAGGTTTCCAAACGATACATTAACGGATTACCCTGCGTGGTAGCATTCCGCAAATTAACATCAATGATACCGTAAATACTAATAGAGATGTCCAATATTATGCTCAAAACCGAATACAGACCGCAGATCTATAGAGCTATTACTTAACAGGGCATTTTCAGGCGGAGTACTATTCTCTGTCTGGTATATTGCTTAAATGATCATTTTCCAATACGAATTCCCACAATATTTTGTATAGTAGCAGTATTATAATATACTCATGGGTCCCATTCTGGTATATTCTGGTTTTGCTTATAAGTTGGTATAAAATGTGGTTGCCACAACCGCATTGGAAAAAACTATCTCGAGCGATAAAGGTCAGTGTAATTTGGTTGTATTTACAGCAAATCCTATTCGCATTTTGTGTTTACTGAACCAGTTCAGGCAGATCGTCGGATTCAGTATTAAGTACTTGAAACAAATGATACCCGTAAAAGGACTTATTGTTTCATATGTCCGGTTATATTGTGCCGTACCACTAAAAAGATTCTCCCTTAAATCGTATTATTAAATCAGCATATTATTAAGTGATCTCTAGAATTCCTAAAATTAAACATCTCTTTATACAAGGAAACAATCAAATTTAATTAATAAAGATGATCTCGAATACAATTCAATATAAAAAACATCTAGTTTTAAAAATAGTACAACGATAAAATTCAATAACAAAATAATTATTAAAAATGAGGTGAGAAAAAATGAAGCACACACTATGTGTCTTGATCGGAATCATTGGCAATATCATCACAACCCTTTTTGGTGGCTGGGACACTGCGATCGGTACCCTGATCTTATTCATGACCATCGATTTTTCCTCCGGCCTAGCTGTAGCCGGAATATTCCACAACAGCCAGAAGACAAAAACAGGTACTCTTGAATCAAAAGCAGGCTGGAAAGGCCTATGCAGAAAATGCATGACCATACTATTTGTATTAATCGCCCACCGACTAGACTTATCCCTAGGAACCTCCTACATACGAGATACGGTCATCATCGGTTTTATGGCAAACGAGCTCATATCTATAGTAGAAAATGCAGGCCTTATGGGCCTTCCTCTTCCAGCGGCTATTGTTAAAGCCATAGATATTTTAAACAAAAAATCACAAACATCACAATAAATATGAAAAGCCATCAAAAGCCCATCTTTAATCCCGGTACATTCCCTCCCAATAAATCATATAATAATAACAGAAAGGACAAGGTGATTTAATGGTTAAAAGCGAAGCAACAGAAACTATGCCAAACATAGAGCTTTTGGGAATACAGGAAAATCTAAAGAATTCCGATTACACGGAGATTGAACGTTTCCGGGAATCCTTTGATGCAGATGAGATGGGCTTTGTGGGTCTAAGGGAAGGAATCTAATATGGAAGTTCAAAAACTATTGACACCATACAACTATAGCAACGGTCAGATTGACCGGATAAAATATATTGTAATACACTATGTAGGAGCTCTCGGAGGAGCAGAAGCAAACTGTAAATATTACGCCTCCCAATACATTGGAGCCAGTGCTCATTATTTTGTCGGTTTCAGCGGAGAAATATGGCAATCCGTTGAGGACAAAGATATTGCATGGCATTGCGGCGCAAAAACATATACCCATCTGGAATGCCGCAACAGCAACAGCCTGGGAATAGAGTTTTGTGTCAGGAACAATGGAAGTCAGACAGATACAAGCAGAGACTGGTATTTTGAAGATGCAACAGTAGAGGCTGCCGCCCAATTAACAAAAGAACTAATGAAACAGTACAATGTCCCGGCGGATCATGTAATCCGCCATTATGATGTAACGGGAAAAATCTGTCCCAACCCTTATGTATACAATCACACTCAACATACCTGGGATAGCTTTAAAGCAGCACTTGCAGAAGAGCAGCATAAATCCGGTTGGATTGAAGAAGAGGGTGGATGGAGATTCTACTTAGGGAATACCGGAAATTATGTTACGAACGATTGGTATAAGGACGGAGAAAACTGGTACTGGTTCGACGGTGCCGGATTTATGGTAAAAGATACATGGAAAACCGGGTCAGATGGCAAATGGTATTATTTAAATAACAACGGTTCAATGGCAAAGAGCCAGTGGATCAACTGGAAAGAAGAGCTGTACCGGGTTACGGAAGACGGAAGCCTGTTTGAAGGAAAAATGAATCTGAGCACTGATGAAAAAGGTGCCCTGCATATAGTCTGAAAAAAGACGGGAGCCCGGCAATCCGGCCCCGTCTAAAATTATGGAAGCCATCGAAAGATGCTGGAAAATATTCATACACTATGCTAAAATTGCCTGTATAGCAGATCATTGTGTATCCCATGGAGTTTATCAGAAGAAGATCCAATGAATCAGAGGCAGTGGAATTTTTCGGCATTCTACTGTTGGGGGTCTCCATCATGCTTTTCCGGTATTCATGGACAGAAGTCGGTTTTTCTCCTGAAAATGTACTCCGAACTATTTTATTAGGAGCATTTCTTGGCGCCGTTGTTTTTACTGCAGGCTATGGTATTGAAATACTGATTCAATCGTTAACAGGCAATTTTTCAGGACTTAAGTTTTACGTAACCAGCTATTCCGTTTTAGGCAACCGGGGTATGCAAAACAACATTCTTTTTATCATGATCTGTTTAGCAGGAAACATGATCAATGTGATAATGGAAGAGGGAGTTTTCCGGGGATTGTTTGTCCGGCTGGCAGAAGAAAAGCAATCTTTTCCTGCCGCATGTATCCTGTCTTCCGTTCTCTTTGGAGTTTGGCATATCATGCAGCCCTTAAGAAATGTAATAGACGGTAATCAGTCCATGGCAGGTGCATTTATGGCTGGCCTGATTCTGGTGGTCACCAGTACTCTGCTTGGAATTCAGTACTGCATGCTTTACAAGCTCACAGGATCCCTGTGGGCAGGAATGGCGGCTCATTTTGTGAATAATACCACGGCCAATCTGCTGCATGTGGTTACGGCTTCCGGTGTGGATGAACTGCTGACTGTCCGCATTACCATTGCACAAACCCTTTCATTTCTTATAGTACTTTTCTTTTGTATCTCTCGAAACAGAAAGAAATAGCTCCCATCCGTGTGGAAGAAATGAGAACAATCTTCTCAAATAAACGTCTGGAGGGAAAAGTGCATAAAAACAACGATGATAATTCGGCATTTATAACAAACAATATAAAATATATTGACACAGGCCTTAGAAAATGTTATTTTGTAATCATCAAAAACGTTTTCGTAAATAGGTATTTCGTGCAACACTTCTAAAAAGAAGTGTTAAAAAAAACCAAAGACCAAAAACGTTTTTGGAATAAACGAGGTGTAGAATGGCAAAATCAATTTATGACGTGGCACAGGAAACGGGATTATCAGTAAGTACGGTATCAAGAGCATTAAACGGATACAGCGATGTATCGGCCAAAACCAGGGCGCGCGTGGTGGAGGCGGCGGAAAGACTTGGGTACGTTCCCAATACCAGTGCCAAAAATCTGTCTTCAAAGAACAAAAAGAATGTGGCTTTGCTCATCTGCGGACTTTTGGAAGAGGCCCAGTCTAACGAGTTCATGATGAATGTTATCCAGGGGGCTTATACTTACATGATGAAGCATGAGATCAATCTGGCTATGTATTCCATTGGGAAGGAAGAACAGGAAAAAAAGGATTTTGACACATTTTGCAGAGAATATTCATTATCAGGGGCCGTAATTATGGGCCTAAGGATAACGGATCCTCTGGTAAAAAGCCTGCCTCACTCCGCTCTGCCCTGTGTTTCCATTGATATCCAGCTGGACGGAGCATGCACATCAGCAGTCATGACAGATGACAGAAAGGCATTTGAGCAGGTCACCCAGTACGTGATCGATCGTGGTCACCGGAAACTGATTCTTGTTTATGGGCGGAAAAAGTCCGATGTTTCCATCAGACGTCAACAGGGTTATTTAGATGCCCTTGAAAAGAACGGCATTGATCCCAAAAGCTGCAAAGTGATCTATACGGACTTTATGGAACAGAAAGCGTACGAAGGAACAAAGAAACTGCTGAAGGAATATAAAGAGGAGGCTGGGACCGCGTTTATCTGCATGAGCGACTTAACGGCCATAGGCGTTTTAAGAGCAGTTCAGGAGCTGGGATATCAGAGCCCAAAAGATTTTTCCATTACCGGTTATGACGGCAACTACTTTATGAAATACATTGATCCTTTTATCACCCGCGTCAACCAGAATATGTGGCAAAAAGGTTACGATGCGGCTAAGCTTCTCATGAAAATGGTGAATGACGAAAAGTATTCCAGGGTTCATATGACAAAATATTTTCTTGAGGAAGGCAAGAGTGTGAAGCAATTGTAAAAAATATTAAGGAGGATATTTATGAAAAGAAAATTGGCGGGGATTATGGCAGCCGTTATGGCTGCGGCAATGTTGATCAGCGGCTGTTCCGGTGGGAACAGTAAAACAACGGCACCAGGGGCAGGCAATTCTGAAAATGCATCGGGGAAGGAAATACAGATGACTTTTCCAACCTATCTGGCAGGTGAAAATGTTGGAGCTGTTTTCTTTCTGCCCGAAGTTGAGCGGTTTAATCAGAAGTACGCAGGCAAGTATAAGATCGTGATCGAGGAGGTTCCTCAGGCCCAATATGCGGAAAAAATCAAGCAGTTGGCCCAGCAGAATAAACTTCCCGCCATTGTCCATGCACCTGGTTCCGGTGGTATCGATCTTCAGTGGTTTAAGAGCGTAGTTCTTGCCAATGGCATGGCATATGACTTAAGCGAATTTGCAAATGCTAACCCCGAGGTAAAAAATAACTGGATTGATGACTCCATGGATTACTGCACCGTGGACGGAAAACTTATCTGCAAGCCCCTTTCCGTGTTAAAGCCCGTGGGTCTGTATTATAACAATACCATGTATAAGCCGGAAAAAGCCGTTAAGGATATGAAGCTTGACGAGTTCATGGAAAGTATCGGAGATAACAAGTTTGCATTCCAGACTGCGGAAAATGCCTGGACATCAGGACTTCTCCTTACTGCTCTTATTGCCAATCAGGAGGGGGGAGAGACGTATCTGGCTCAGTATGTGGATGACAAACTTTATGATTACACCGATGCAAAGATCGTTTCCGCCATATCCATTCTGCAGAAACTCCTTCAGAGCAATGCATCAGCCAATACCATAGGCGCAGCTTACGCAGATGCAGCCAATGCATTTATGAGCAAAAGTGCTGCCATTATATGCAACGGATCCTGGATGGCCTCTGATTTTGATGAAGAATCAGCAGACAAGTGGTCAAATGGATTTACCGGTGAGGAAGTGAATTCAGATATTTATCCAGGAAATTTTGCCATTGCCAATCCGAGAGTATTCGGTGAATTCTGGATCGCAAATACCGCTTCTGATGAGGAAAAAGAGCTGGCAAAAGCCTTCTTTGCTTTCCGTGATTCCAAGGAAGAAATCGAGCAGCTGGTACTGACCGAAGGCGGAGTAGCTCCGAAGCTTCATTACAGCGACGAATTCTTAAAGAAGCAGGCAGAAAACCGCATCTTATCCCAGCTTGCCGAAAGCATGGATGAAAATACCAGATACACAGCATCTATTTTCGATGTGATGCCGGCTTCCGTTGCTGATACGGAATTTGGTAAGTTGCTCCCTAAGCTTGCAGACGGAACCCTTACGCCGGAGGAATTCTGCAGCCAATTGACTCAGAAGGCGGAAGAAGCTAAAAACTAAACATCGTACATGGGAAGTCAAGCGGATATTCGCAATCCGCTTCGCTACTTGCTCATAACCGAATAGCAGCTATCGCTGCTTGTCAGGTGGAGTTTGTACTCCACCTGACACAAGCAAGTCCCAACCCACCCTTAATGCTTTTCGCATTTGAAGTGGGGACTTACTTGATTCGGTTAAATACTGTTGCAAAAGCCTGTGAAGACAGGGGTATTGCAGCAGTATTTTTAGAAAGAGGGGAAGAAAATGAAAGCAGGAAAATCAAATCCCACTGTTTTGGAGAGAAGGAATTATAAGTGGTGCTACTTATTTTTGCTGCCCTCCCTCCTGATATTTTTGCTGTTTTACTTATCACCAATCCTTACAGTAATCGCCACCTCCTTTACCAAGTGGGATGGCTTCAATAAACCGGTTTTCATAGGACTTAAAAATTACATCGATCTTTTTCGTTCCAAAACCTTTCTCATATCTTTGAAAAACCTTCTAGCCTGGTCCGTGATTGCCGCAACTTTCCATGTGGGATTCGGCGTGCTGATGGCATTTGTACTGTATGCAAAGCCCAAAGGCTGGAAATTCACCAGAGTGATTTTTATGGTGCCTAACGTGATTTCAGCAGCTGCCTGGGCCATGATATATAAATTTATCTTCAATGACGATATGGGTATTTTAAATAACCTGATCCGAAAATTTTCACCGGACTTTCATGTCCAATGGTTCTTCCAGTCCCCATATGCATTCTGGGCGGTTACATGCACCTGGATCTTTTATGCGGTGATTGTAACCCTTGTTGTATTAAATGATTTGATGGCAGTCCCGGAGGAAGTGGTGGAAGCTGCCAGGGTAGACGGGGCATCCCCATGGCAGCTGACCCGTCATATCATGCTTCCCCTTTGCAGAAATGCCATTGGAACCGGAGTGATCTGTTCCATTACTTCCAGGATCGCCATGTATGAACAGATCAGGCTGACGACCGCAGGCGGCCCTGGGGACGATACCATGAATATACCGCTAATCCTGGTCAATTCCATATCTGATATGAAATACGGATACGCCAATGCCAACGGTATGGTTATGTTTGCTCTGGGCCTGATCATTCTGGCAACCGTTAATATTACATTCCGTATGAATGACAGCATCTATTAAGAGGAGGGACGAAATGAAGAAAAAAATTACTGTATTTTGTATGTATTTTCTTATGGTCTTTACTGTGATCATATCGGTCTTTCCGATTCTCTGGGTGATCATGTCATCCTTTAAAACAAATGCCCAGATTCTTGGAAATCCATTTACACTGCCGACTTCCATAAGTTTTGAACCATATATATACTTATTTGAGAAATATGATTTTCTGCGGTACGCGGTCAATTCCTTTCTGGTCTGCATTACTTCAACGCTCCTTTCGCTGCTGTTCTTTGCCATGGGCGCTTATGTAATCGGAAAGTACCGTTTTCCAGGAAAATCACTGATTTTTGCCTTGTTTACCATTACGCTGCTGGTCCCTTCCCATTCCAAGGCACAGCCCATCTTTTCCCTGATCATGAAGATAAATCTGTATGACAATATCTGGGGTCTGGCGGTGGTTTACTTATCCATGGGGCTTGCAATGTCCGTGTTTATCTTAAAATCCACCTTTATGTCCATTCCATCATCTTTGGATGAGGCGGCCAGGCTGGAAGGAGCTGGTTTTCTCCGTGTATTTTTCCAGATTAACCTTCCTCTGGCAAAAGGCGGATTGGCTACAGCCGGGATTCTTATGTTTTTAAATAACTGGAATGAATTTTTTTATGCTTCCCTGCTGACCTCTTCCAATAAGAACAGGACTCTGCCGGTAGCGCTGCAATTTTTTACCGAATCATTTTCATATGACTACACAAAGCTGTTTGCCGCTTTGACCCTTGTCGTGCTTCCGGGCATCATTTTATATGCGCTGGCTCAGGAACAGGTACAGGCCAGCGTTGCGGCATCAGGAGTAAAAGGCTGACAATATAGGAGAGCATAATGATCAACACAATGAATTTTTTTAAGGGCCAGAGAGATTTAAAAAACTGGCTGATGGAGGAAACGGAATTTGATGCCCGGAACCTGGGAAAATACGAGGCGGTTTTTGCCCAGGGAAACGGATACATAGGGATGCGGAACGCTCTGGAAGAGCGGTATGTGGAAGAGGTGAGGAACACGTTCATCACCGGAACCTTTAATAAAGCGGGAGATGAAGAGGTGACGGAACTTCCCAATCTTCCGGATGTAACGGCTATGGATATCTATGTTGACGGATACCGTCTGAACCTGCAGTCAGGTAAGGTCATGGAGTATTCCAGGATCATGAACTTAAAGAACGGAGAAACCACCAGAAAGGTTGTGTGGGAATGTCCGTCGAAGACTCTGGTAACGGCGGTTTTTAAACGGTTTATATCCTTAAAAAATGAACATGTTGCGGCGGAATATCTGGAGCTGTCCTGTGACGGCAGCACGCAGCTGGTGATTGAAACGGGAATTCATGGAGATGTGACAAACCATGGAGCCATGCATTTTGAGAATTTAAGGCGCAGGATCTATGACGGCATCACCCTGCAGTTCCTGGCGGAAACCACCGAGTCCCGGGTGCTGGCGGCGGTCCACAGCGCCTGCAGGATAAGCCGGGAGGAAAAGCCTCTTCCGGTTATGGGCAGAAGAAATATGGATCTGCGCTGGTCTGTGAAAGCAGAGGCCGGTGAAACCATCCGCCTGGAAAAGATATCCTGCTTTCATTCTTCCAGGGATCTGGCTTACGAAAAGGAAGAGCAGCCTGATATTCTTAATCGGCTGAAAGCAGACGGCATGGAATGTTTACAGACCGAATTTGATAAGGGATATGAAAGACTGCTGGCGGAGTCAGAGGCAGTGTGGAAAGAATTCTGGAAAGACCATGAGGTGACCATACGGGGAAATGATGATTTTGATCAGCTTGCCCTACGTTTTGCCCAGTATCATCTGAATATTATGGTGAAAAAAGATGACAACCGGGTGGGGATTGCTGCAAAGGCTTTGACTGGAGAAGGCTATAAGGGCCATTCCTTTTGGGATACGGAAATGTTTATACTGCCTTATTTTACCCTTACAGAACCCCAAACTGCCAGAACCCTTCTGGAATACCGTTACAGAAATCTCTATGGCGCCCGCAAAAAGGCTGCTGAAAACGGCTGGGAGGGGGCCATGTATCCATGGGAGTGCGCCTGGATCGACGATGGTGAGGTAACTCCCTTATATCTTGGTACCGACGTAGTAACAGGCAAGGTGCAAAAGTGCCTGACAGGATTAATCGAGCATCATATCAGCGCGGATGTGGCTTATGCGGTATGGCAGTATTACCAGGCCTCCGGAGATCAGGACTATATGGACCGGTACGGATATGAAATCATATTGGATACGGCTCTTTTCTGGTCCAGCCGATTAGAATGGAATGAGAAAAAGGGCTGTTACGAAATCCTTGATGTGATCGGGCCGGATGAGTATAAGGAGCATGTGGATAATAATGCCTATACCAATTATATGGCGGATTATAATATGGGGCTGGCGGAACGTATTATGGAAACTTTGCCAAAGGAAAATAAGGATGTTTCAGACCGGCTTGATGAGAAGTTCCATTTTGACCGGTTAAAACAGAGGCTAAAGGAAAAGAGGGCAAAGCTCTACTTACCGGTGCCCGGGGAAAACGGCATTGTACCTCAGACCGACCAGTATATGAGCTTGGAGCCAATTGATCTGGCACCTTATAAGGCCTCCGGAAAGGTCCTTGGAATCCACCAGGATTATAATATGGAGCAGATGGGCAAACTCATGGTTTCCAAACAGGCTGATACCGTCATGCTGGACTTTGTGATGCCTGATTTATTTTCCTTGGAAACAAAAAGAAAAAACTTTGTATTTTATGAAGATAAGACCCTTCATGATTCATCCTTAAGCCGCTGCGTTCACGCAGTTTTAGCCAATGATTACGGAATGGAGGACATGGCCTACCAAATGCATCAGGCAGCATGCTCCATCGATCTGGGACCCAATATGAAATCATCGGAGGAAGGAATACACAGTGCCTCCATCGGAGGGATCTGGTTAAGCTGTGTCATGGGCTTTGGGGGGCTGAGGATCCGCCGCGGCGGTTTGGAACTTAATCCAAAGCTTCCTAAGGCCTGGGAAGAGCTTCGGTTTCCTCTGGTATGGAAGGGCCAGAAGCTGACGGTTACAGTGGATAAGAAAGGCGTTACAATCGCAAACAACGGAAGCAGCCCGGTGTCGCTTATGGTATTCGGAAGAAACAGCAGGGTGGAACCGGAAGCATCTGTTTACGTGGAAAAGAAAACCTATGAAGCGGTTATTTTTGATTTGGACGGCGTGATCTGTCATACCGATCATTATCACTATCTTGCATGGAAAAAGGTGGCAGATGAGCTGGGAATTTATTTTGATGAGATCATCAATAACCGGCTGCGGGGTGTCAGCCGGAAGGAGAGCTTTGATATCATACTGGAGCGGTATGATAAGGTCATGAGGGAAGAAGATAAGGAAAGATATCTAGCAAAGAAAAACGAAGGCTATAAAAAGCTGTTAGAAGGCATGACCCCTGCCGATTTGCCGGAGGAAACAAAAGATACGTTGACGGAGCTAAGAAAACGGGGGATGAAACTGGCGATCGGCTCCTCCAGTAAGAACGCAGGACTGATCTTAAAACAGTTGGGATTGGAACATTTTTTTGATGCCGTCTCTGACGGAAATGCAATCACCCATTCAAAGCCCCATCCGGAAGTATTTCAAAAGGCAGCGGCCATGCTGAACTGCAAGGCGGAAAACTGCCTTGTAGTAGAAGATGCCGAGGCAGGGCTTATAGCAGCAAAATCTGGCGGAATGGATTGCGGAGCAGTGGGAGATGCGGTAAAATCTTTATTAGCAGATTATAAGCTTTCAGCCTTCAGTCAGCTGCTGGAGATCGTCGGATAAGGAGGAATTCAGATGGAGGAACACAGGAGACAACTGGATATCCGCTCCGTACCTTTTAGCAGATACGGCTCTTATTTGGCATTTTCCTATCCCCAGGATGGTACGAAGGAATTTGATGGCCACATTGCGGTGCGGGTACTTTACGGCGCGTTTTCCCAACAGGAGACTTATCCCATTATACCGGTAAATGATGATGGGAAACAGGAAGAGACGATAGCAGTTTCCATGTCGCCCTGGGAACTGGATGTAACGTCTGAAACAGGAGAATACTCCATATGCTTTGGGGATGAGGAAGGGTTTCTCCTGAAATCAAACAGCTCGGTCCTGATTACAAAGACTAAAGTGGGTTCCTATGACAGAGTGATGGGACACATGGATGGAAGCTTTGAAATAGCAGGAGATGATATGGCTCTCCACGTGACCCTGCGAAAAGGAAAGGCAAAGGATCAATCAGCATGTCCGGACAATGGCTTTGGAAGCAGCAGGCTGGAGCTTCTTCTAAGCCCGGAGGAGGGAGAGCTGTTGGCCGTGATCACCCTTACCGGCTTAAGTCCGCAGAAAAAAGAGTACGGGAGTTATGCCCTGTGCCGTCAGACGGTAAAAGAGGAATATCTGGAGTTTGAGAAAGGGATCATGATCGGTTTAAAGGGAACAGATCCTGCTTTTGAAAAAGCCGGAAGGGAAGCAGCCTATGTTTTGTGGCATTCCGTGCTCCAGCCTTCCGGCTATATCAAAAGACCGGTAATGGTCATGACAAAAAACTGGATGAATCTGGTATGGAGCTGGGATTATGCCTTTAACGGCCTTGCCTTGGTCTCGTCCCAGCCTGAGCTGGCATACAGCCAGTTTTTAGCCATGGCGGACCAGCAGGATGAGTATGGCGCATACCCTGATGCTTACCAGGCAAGGACGATTATCCGCTCCTTTGTAAAGCCGCCGGTCCAGGGATTTATTCTAAAGAAAATGTTTCAGATCCATGATCCGGGCAGGGAAGTAAAGGAGAGGCTGTACCGTTCTGTTGCCTCCTTTACCGACTGGTGGATGACCTACCGGGTGGAGGAAAACGGCATCCCCACCTACCAGCATGGCAATGATTCCGGATGGGACAATGCCACCATATTCCGTCTGGGCCTGCCTGTCCAGTCGCCGGATTTATCGTCCTGGCTTGTATTGCAGATGGAGTTTCTGGAGCATACGGCAAGGCAGCTTGGTTGGCAGCAAGAGGCTGAAGCATGGAAGGAAAAGGGGGAAAATCTGCTCTCTAAGCTGCTGGCCTATTTTGTGAGAGAGGGCCGGTTTGAAGCGGTGAAGATCCCTGAGATGGAAGTGGTTCCTTCCGATTCCCTGATTTTGTATCTTCCCCTGATTCTTGGGGAGCATCTTCCAGAGAAGCTTCGGGAAAATCTAATTTCAGGGCTGTTAGAGAAAGGCCATCTGGCCGGTCTCTGGGGGTTTGCATCAGAGCCTTTGGACAGTATGCTGTTTGAAGAAGACGGATATTGGCGGGGAGCGGTCTGGCCAGCCGCTGTCATGATTATGGTGGATGCCTTAAAACAGTGCGGCAGACAGAAAGAGGCACGTTTTTATGCAGAACGTTTCTGCAGACTTTGTGCTGATAAAGGATTTTATGAAAATTACAGTGCACTGGACGGGCGGGGTCTGAGGGATCACGGCTTTACCTGGACAGCCAGTGTGTTTCTTATTCTGCTGCATGATTATGTATTGGATTAGATGGATCGTGATCTGACTGGCTGTCAGGCACATTAACCATAAATATATTGTAGTAGAAAGGAGAAGACTATGAAAATTTGGTGGAAAGAATCTGTAGTATATCAAATTTACCCCAGAAGCTTCTGTGACAGCAATGGGGATGGGATCGGCGATATAGGGGGGATCATAAGCAAGCTGGACTATTTAAAGGAACTGGGAATCGATGTGGTCTGGCTGTCTCCCGTGTACGATTCGCCAAACGATGACAATGGCTATGATATCCGTGATTACCGTGACATCATGAAGGAATTTGGTACCATGGAGGACTTTGACAGACTTTTAGAAGAGATGCATAAACGGGGAATCAAACTGGTTATGGATCTTGTGGTAAACCACACCTCAGATGAGCATCCATGGTTTTTAGAAAGCAGAAAATCAAAGGATAATCCTTACCGGGATTATTACATATGGAGAGATGGAAAAGACGGAAAAGAACCCAATAACTGGGGATCTTGCTTTTCAGGACCTGCATGGAAATATGATAAGGAAACTGACCAGTATTTCCTTCATCTTTTTTCCGAAAAACAACCTGACTTAAACTGGGATAACGGGAAAGTCCGGACAGAGGTTTACGATATGATGAAATGGTGGCTGGATAAGGGCATTGACGGATTCCGCATGGATGTGATCAGCCTGATCTCCAAACGGGAAGGGCTTCCCGACGGTCCGGCCATGATCAATGGATATGCCAGCTTTAATGTTTCCGCCAACGGACCAAATGTTCACGAATATTTAAAGGAAATGAACCGGGAGGTTTTATCCGGCTACGATATCATGACAGTAGGAGAGTGCTCCGGCGTGACTCTTGAGGAAGCGGCCAGGTACGCATCCTATGATGGAAGTGAACTTAACATGGTATTCCAGTTTGAGCATATGGATGTAGATGGGGACCCTGACAACAAATGGACGGATAAGAAGCTGTATCTTCCGGATCTTAAAGCCATTATGACAAAATGGCAGAAAGGGCTTGAGGGAATTGCCTGGAACAGCCTGTTCTGGGATAATCATGACCAGCCAAGAGTTGTTTCCCGTTTTGGAAGCGACTGTGAGGAATACCGGGAACGCTCAGCCAAGATGCTTGCCACCTGCCTCCATATGATGCAGGGAACTCCCTATGTGTATCAGGGAGAGGAACTGGGAATGACCAATGTCCCCTTTGAAACCATCCATGATTTTCGGGATCTGGACAGCATAAATGCCTACTATGAGCTGACAGAAAAAGGAATTTTCACCCAAGAGGAAATGATGAAGTTTTTAAGGTATAAAAGCCGGGACAATGCGAGGACCCCCATGCAGTGGGATACAAGTGTGAATGCCGGATTTTCAGAAGCCACCCCGTGGATCATGGTAAATCCCAATTATGAAAGCATCAATGCAAAAGAACAGGTGGAACGAAAGACTTCTGTATTCCATTATTATAAACAATTGATTGCTCTGCGCCATGAATATGAGATCATTGTTTATGGCAGTTACGAGCTGCTGCTTCCCGATGATCCGGATATCTATGCCTACGTGAGGACCTTGGGAGACAGGAAGCTGCTGGTCGTATGCAGCTTCTGCGGACGGACGTTAAATTACAGCGTACCAGAGGAATTTGAATCAGGAACTGTTTTGATCAGCAATTATGATACAACGGAGAGAAAAAGCGGAGAACTGAAACCTTATGAAGCGTTTGTGATTTATCAATAGTTTAACCTCATCAAGTAAGTCCCCCACTTCAATGCCGAAAAGGCATAAGTGGTGAGTGGGGACTTACTTGTGTCAGAAGGGGTGTAAGTCCCTCCTGACAAGCTGAGAAAGCAGCTATGAGGTTATGAGCAAGTAGCGGAGCGGATTGCGAATATCCAATTGACTATAAATAAAAAGGCTTTTGCAAAATAGTTCTGCGTGAGACTATTCTGCAAAAGCCTTAAAACAGCACAAAAAATCCCATTCAGTGGGTTATTCCGAATGGGATAAAAGTCTGTTCTATGAATTAAGCCATTGTGTTTACAGCTTTTGAGATTCTGGATACTTTTCTGGAAGCGGTATTCTTATGATATACGCCCTTAGTAGTAGCCTTATCGATCTCTGAGATAGCGTTTACTAAAATTGCCTGTGCAGCAGCCTTGTCACCGGCAACGATAGCAGCCTCTACCTTCTTGATAGATGTTTTCACTTTGGATCTGATCGCTTTATTTCTTGCAGCCTTTGTTTCGTTTACTAAAATTCTCTTTTTTGCAGATTTAATGTTAGCCAATCGGTACACCTCCAATAATATGATATATGATTATTCTTTGTTTTGCATCAAAGCCTGGACACGGACAGTTCAATGTAAACATACCTTTGTATTCTAACGAATTTCGACGCAGATGTCAATACATAATTCCCGTATTTTTGCAGAAAATACCTTAGAAATGCTGGAAAGCCATACAGGCATGCCTTTATGCCCAAAAAGCATGAGTAATAAAGAGGAAAGCCGTACAGGCATACCTTTATGCCAAAAACATTGGCAATAAAGAGGAATGCCTTAAGGAATACCTTTATGCCCAAAAAGCATGGGCAGTAAATAGGAAAGGTGGAAAAAATGGAAAACACATTTACAGTGCGTACAGACCTTGCAGTAGAAGAAAGAGAGAGTTTCCCGGGGGATGGCGGTGAGATATCAGGTGTGTCTCTGCGTGAGTGGCATCGATCAGACAGTCACATAAAAATGACTGAGGTAAAAATTCTTGACGAAAAAGGCTCAAAGGCCATGGGAAAACCCATTGGGACCTATATTACCCTGGAGGCCGATGAGCTTTCCATGAAAGACGAAGATTATCACAGAGAAGTATCGGAGGAGCTGGCAAACCAGATCGAACGCCTTCTTGCAGGAAAAGATTACCGGAAACCCAATTTTCATGTTTTGGTGGCAGGGCTTGGCAATTCATCCGTAACGCCGGACTCCCTTGGCCCCAGAGTTTTAAATAATCTCCAGGTAACAAGGCATCTGAAGATCCAGTACGGAGATGATTTCTGGAAAGGAAGAACCATGCCAGTTATCAGCGGTATCGTTCCTGGAGTCATGGCTCAGACAGGAATGGAAAGTGCCGAGATTTTAAAAGGAATTATTAAAGAAACTGAGCCGGATCTCATCATTGCCATTGATGCGCTGGCAGCCAGAAGCGTAAAGCGGCTTGGAACTACCATTCAGCTTACGAATACAGGAATCCACCCAGGTTCTGGTGTGGGAAATCACAGACACAGCCTTACGTTGGAAAGCCTTGGTGTGCCGGTTATGGCCATTGGAGTGCCCACCGTTGTAGGGGCGGCAGCCATTGTCCATGATACGGTTTCCGCCATGATCGGCGCTCTTTCTGAAAGCATGGAAACAAAGGGAATGGGGGATTTCATCGGTAAACTGAACTCGGATGAGCAGTATGATCTAATCCGGGAATTGCTGGAACCGGAATTCGGACCAATGTATGTAACACCTCCAGATATTGATGAAACGGTAAAGGAACTTAGCTTTACCATCTCGGAAGGAATTCATCTGGCATTTTTGGGACAGGAAGTTTCGTAGTAAATGACAGGCATTCCGCATAGGATATTATGAATAATCTATGCAGGAAGGCGGTTATGAGGCGAAGAAACAAGGGTATTAACTGGTATATAAGAAAAATGATGATCATAATAAGCCTGGTCCTGGCCGTTCTTCTCAGCATAAAAGAAGTTTCAGAAGTGAGAAAAAAGGCGGATCCGCATAAAGTGGAAAATTGGGCGAAAGAAGGGGCCGGCTTTGGGATTTCCTATATCTGGAGGCTGCAGTATCCGGCCGTAACATGGGATGAGAGTAATCAAAACAGTATTCTGTCCGGGCCCCATGAAAAATCCATGATAAACGTTCTCTGTGATATTCTTTTCAGTCAGTCACCGCTTTACCGGTATGGCGGCAGCGGCAAAACGGAAACGAATCATGGAGAAATGGACCCGGCCTATGAAGGATATTTAGAAAGCGGAAAGTTTTATGAGGAACATAGTTTCCTTTTATATGACGGCGGAGAGGAAAGCGGAGAAGACGGAAGCATCAATGCCGGAACCCATAAGACACAGCCGGCAGAGCAGCCTCCGGCTGGAGGGGATACGACAACCAATCAGGTACCGGAACAAAATCAGACAGCAGAGACTGGCCAGGCGGCAAAAGCGGATAAAGAAAGTACGCTTACTGCGGATAAGGACCCTGCCATGACCTGTGCATCCAGCACTTTATGGCCGATCGCAGGGGCCGTATACCGCAAGGAACAGCTGGCTGACTATGACTTCCTCATCCAGCATTTTTACAGTATCCATACTTCCACAACGGCCGGCAGGGATTTAATGAAGGCGGATGAGTTTCTTTCCAAAGACTTTACCCTGGAGGGTGGAAACGACAAACCACAGATCCTCATTTACCATACCCATTCCCAGGAGGAATTTTCGGACCACGGGCCGAATAATCCCAATGCGACTGTGGTGGGAATCGGAAATTATCTTACGGAGCTTTTGACCAAAAAAGGCTACAATGTGATTCATGATACTTCGGTTTATGATTTGCAAAACGGAAAGCTGGATAGAAACAAAGCATATACGTATGCCCTGGATGGCATTACAGAAATCCTCCAGAAGAATCCTTCGATAGAGGTGATACTGGATGTTCACCGGGATGGGGTAAATGAGAATCTGCATATGGTGAACCAGGTAAATGGGAAACCCACTGCACCCATTATGTTTTTTAATGGGGTCAGCCAGACACCAAAAGGACCGATTGAGTATCTTCCCAATCCTTATCGAACGCAGAATCTTGCTTTCAGCTTACAGATGCAGCTTGACGCTGCAGCTTATTTTCCAAATCTGACCCGGAAAATATACTTAAAAGGACTTCGGTATAACCTGCACTTGAGAGCCAGGTCGGCCCTGATTGAAGTAGGTGCCCAAACCAATACATACCAGGAAGCATTAAATGCTATGGAACCTCTGTCAGAAATTTTGGATATGGTGTTGCAAGGTAATTAAAAAATTGTATATATAAATACATAAAGCAGGGAACCCGCTTAGATGTCAGGTATTCTCTGCTTTATATTATAAGATAATAAAAATTTAATACGATTTCCTTTAAATTTCTCTGCAGTCCCACTTATTTAGTAGCCTTTTTTCTGTATAGTTTACTAAACATATAGCAGAATATAGGTATCTATCATTTTGCTGCCAGGAAAGTAATTGCAGATTGAAATGGGATATGTTACCATAATGGCATGAAACAATCGCGTCACTGCAAGGGTGTCGGCCTTCCATTATTACATAGATGGGAGGTTGTGCGGATGAAGTACGAATTTATAGACCTTATGGCTTTTGGTACATTCATTTTAGCATTGCTAACCTTTATTTTTTATAATTGTAAGTAGCGTTTTTCTATAAAGTCCCAGAAATGGGCATAGAAAAACCACCCTTGTAAACTTTGGCGAGTGTAAAGGGTGGAGTTTCTATTCGGAGTATTTGGCCAACCCCTTGTATTGGGGCGGTAGTTTCTTTGATATTATTCTAATATATAGTTACTGTATTTGCAAGTGAAAGTGATGTCATTTTAGTAACACTATAATACTACTATTTTTACCAAGGATAGTAAACCAAGCAATCCTCCTTGCCTTTTCAACGGAATTACAAGGAAATTCAACGCTTTCACAGTGGACAATCGGTAATTTTAATGGTATATTTTTAAAGATATCATAGTAATCTGGCGGATTGTGCCCTTAGGGATGGGCCTGGCCGGAAAACACCAGAAACATCAGAAAAGAGGAATTAACTATATGGCAGCTGCCCAGCAGAATAAAATACGCAACTTTTGTATTATCGCTCATATTGATCACGGAAAGTCAACCCTTGCAGACAGGATCATAGAGAAGACAGGTTTGCTCACCAGCAGGGAAATGCAATCCCAGGTGCTTGATAATATGGATTTGGAACGGGAGCGGGGAATTACCATTAAAGCCCAGGCAGTCCGGACCGTTTACAAGGCCGGGAATGGCGAAGAATACATTTTTAACATGATTGACACTCCAGGTCACGTGGACTTTAACTATGAGGTTTCCCGAAGCCTTGCAGCCTGTGACGGAGCCATCCTGGTTGTGGATGCTTCCCAGGGAATCGAGGCGCAGACACTGGCGAATGTCTATATGGCTCTGGATCACAATCTTGACGTATTTCCGGTATTAAATAAAATCGATCTTCCAAGCGCGGAACCGGAGCGTGTGGTGGAGGAGATCGAAGATGTCATCGGGATTGAAGCCCATGATGCTCCCAGAATTTCTGCAAAGACAGGGCAAAATGTGGAAGCAGTCCTGGATGCGATTGTTGAAAAGATCCCGGCTCCAAAGGGAGACCCTGATGCTCCCCTCCAGGCCCTGATTTTCGACTCTCTTTATGATTCCTATAAAGGTGTCATCGTTTTCTTCCGTGTTAAGGAGGGAACGGTAAAAAAAGGCGACAGGGTGCGCATGATGGCTACCGGAGCAATAGAAGAGGTTGTGGAGGTCGGCTATTTCGGCGCAGGCCAGTTCCTTCCGTGCGAGTCGCTAAGCGCCGGTATGGTAGGGTATCTGACAGCCAGTATAAAGAATGTAAAAGAAACCGCTGTGGGTGATACCATTACCAATGCGGACCGGCCTTGTAAGGAGCCTCTTTCAGGCTATAAGAAAGTAACTTCCATGGTTTACTGCGGCCTGTATCCTGCGGATGGAGCCCGTTATAATGATCTGCGGGACGCTTTGGAAAAGCTTCAGCTTAATGATGCTTCCCTGTTCTTTGAGCCGGAGACTTCTCTTGCCCTTGGCTTTGGTTTCCGATGCGGATTTTTAGGTCTCCTTCATCTTGAGGTCATTCAAGAGCGTCTGGAGCGGGAATATAACCTGGATCTGGTAACAACGGCACCCGGCGTTGTTTATCATGTTTATAAAAAGAACGGTGAGAAGTTGGAGCTGACGAATCCTTCCAACCTGCCTGATCCAACGGAAATTGAATATATGGAAGAACCAATTGTCAGCGCTGAGATCATGGTGACCACGGAATTTGTAGGCGCCATCATGACTCTGTGCCAGGAAAGGCGGGGCGTGTATCTGGGCATGGAATACATGGAAGCTACCAGGGCACTTTTAAGATATGAGCTTCCTTTAAACGAGATCATTTATGATTTCTTTGATGCCTTAAAATCCCGCTCCAAGGGTTATGCGTCTTTTGATTATGAATTAAAGGGCTACCAGAGGTCAGAACTTGTGAAGCTGGACATTCTGGTAAACAAGGAAGAAGTGGATGCCCTTTCCTTTATCGTCCATGCATTATCTGCCTATGACAGGGGTCGGAGAATGTGCGAGAAGCTTAAGGATGAAATACCCAGACAGCTTTTTGAGATTCCCATCCAGGCGGCTATCGGCGGCAAGATCATTGCCCGCGAGACAGTAAAGGCCATGAGAAAGGACGTTTTGGCCAAATGTTATGGCGGTGATATTTCCCGTAAGAAGAAACTTCTTGAAAAGCAGAAGGAAGGTAAAAAACGTATGCGCCAGGTCGGTAACGTAGAGATACCGCAAAAGGCATTTATGAGCGTACTGAAATTAGATGATGAATAAAAAGAATCTTGAGATTTATGTGCATATCCCGTTCTGCGCGCGTAAATGCGCTTACTGCGATTTCCTTTCTTTTCCCGGAAACCAGCAGATGCAGCGGGAATATACAGAAAAGTTAATAGAAGAGATCAAATGCCAGAGTGCCAAAGTCAAAGAATACCAGGTGATCAGTGTATTCATAGGGGGAGGCACTCCTTCTATATTAAGTATAGGAGACATGGCTGCAGTTCTTCATGCTCTCAGGGAAGCGTTTGAGATTCTTCCTGGTGCAGAGATCACGATGGAGGTAAATCCTGGTACGGTAACGGCCGAGGCGCTTTCCTGTTACAGAGAAGCAGGGGTGAACCGGATCAGTATGGGGCTTCAGTCTGCAGATGACAAAGAACTGCGCTATTTAGGCAGAATTCATACTTACGATGAATTCCTGAAAAGTTATCAAAGAGTCCGTATGGCCGGATTTGACAACGTAAATGTGGATTTGATTTCAGCAATTCCAGGGCAGACATTGGAATCGTGGAAGAATACCTTAAAAAAGGTGACAATGCTGAAGCCGGAGCATATATCTGCATATAGTCTGATCGTGGAAAAGGGGACACCTTATTTTGACCGGTATGGAGAGAAGGGAAATATGGAAAACCACTGTCTGACCCCGGAAAAAGGTTATAATTTGATGTCCCTGCCGGATTTGCCGGATGAGGATACAGAGCGTGAAATGTATTACCTGACCCAGGAATTTCTAAACGAACAAGGGTATGAAAGGTATGAAATATCCAATTATTCTAAAAACGGGTACGAATGCAGGCATAACATCGGCTATTGGACAGGAGTAGAGTATCTGGGCTTAGGTCTGGGTTCCGCCTCTTATTTGCATGGATGCCGTTTTCACAATACTTCTGCATTCGATGAGTATTGCAGCGCCCGTCTGGACCAGGAAGAAGCATTTCAGAGAGTGTTGAGGCAGGAGTTTGAGCAGCTTACCATAGAGGAAAAGATGGAAGAATACATGTTTCTTGGGCTGCGTCTCATGAAAGGTGTCTCGGTCCACGGGTTTGTCAGCAACTTTGGCCACAATATCCGGAGCATTTACGGTATGGTGCTGGATGCAATGGAAGAGGAAGGGCTTATGGAGTATAAAGATGGCTATTACCGTCTGACCTCCAGAGGGATCGACATCAGTAATTATGTTATGAGCCGGTTTTTAAAATAAGCAGAATCCGTAGGCTATAATGAAGGATGGTAATTTTTAACATTATTTAATACAATTAACCTAATATTAATTACATGATACAACTTTTTGATTTTACGTTTAAGTAGAATAATAGGCGAAGATAAGAAGAGAGATTTTGGGTTTTATGTCCGACATTATTATACGAAAACAAGAATCATTTAGTTCGAAGAAGCTTCGTTAAAAAAATGACTCACGGAAAGTTGATAGGTTTTCTTTTCAATGCCAGACAGAAATCTTCTTGTTTATAAAAGAGGATTTCTGTTTTTTATTTTAACTTACCGCGAATGTAGAATATTTTATCCCTGAATTGGGAACGATTCGTATTTGAAATATATGGTACTGCATAATAGGAGGACAATATGGATATAGCCTGTAAGCGTAAAGCAAGAATCGTTACAGATACGCTGATCAATGAATATTGTGCGTGGTTGCACGATTGTGAAAAGAGCAAAGAAACAATTCGGAGTTACCGATATCATCTCTGCTTATTCATGCGCTATCTCAATGGAAGATCTGCTAATAAAGAAATTGTGATTATGTGGAAGGGTGTTATGCGCGAAAAAATGGCTCCCGTGACGGTAAACGGGGCTTTGGCTGCGCTTAATGGTTTTTTTAATTATTGCAATTGGGAGGATTGTAAAGTGAAATTTCTTAAAATCAGCCGCAATACTTTTTGTTCAGCAAACAAGGAGTTGTCAAAGGATGAGTATAGGAGATTGGTAAAAACTGCTTTGGATAAAAGTAATATAAGATTGGCTTTATTGCTGCAGACGATCTGTTCAACCGGAATCAGGGTATCGGAATTACCTTTTATTACGGTAGAAGCTGCAGTCAAAGGACGGGCGGAAGTGGATTGTAAGGGAAAAGTGAGAACTGTGTTCCTTACAAGACAGTTATCTCAGATGTTAATATTGTATGCACAAAAAAAGCATATAGAAAGCGGTATGATTTTTATAACAAGGAATGGAGCTGCATTGGACAGAAGTAATATCTGGAGAGAAATGAAAGCATTGGGCGTAGAAGCGGGCGTCGCTAAGGAAAAAATTTATCCCCATAATCTACGACATTTATTTGCCAGATCTTACTATGATTCAGAGAAGGATTTGTCCAGACTTGCTGATATATTAGGACATAGCAGCGTAAATACGACACGTATTTATACGATAGAAAGCGGCTATAACCATATAAGACAGCTGGAAAGTCTGAAATTGCTTGTTGAAGTTGACGACAGAATTCCTCTTTTGTTGTAAAAGCATAATAGTATCTTAAAATATTCTACTACATAAAGGAAATAAAATCCACTATTTTTCTTCAAAATCTCCTTTTTTTGAAATTCAAGTACAACAAATAAGCTGGCTTGCATAATTTTTGCAAAACCGGCCTTTTATAATGTCAATATTTAGGTAAGAAGAACCGGAACGTTATATCAAACCCGGTTTTTCTTTTTTTTAAACAACAAAAGAGGAATTCTGTTGTATTTTGCAAACAGTATACATGTTGAGTACCAATTTTCCCTATAACGGGAAAAACTCCATGAAGATGTAACTTAAGAGAAAGGAAGGTTTAAATGAGGAATGAAAAAGAGATTATGTGTGCTAATGTTCTTTGCACTTTCGGTGGGCTTTTTAACGTCATCTTTTCATGAAGATGTCTATGCTGCCGAAGGCTGGAAGATCGAGAATGGCGAATGGTCATACCTTGATTCGGATGATCAGCCGATGACAAATGTTTGGAAAAAATCAAAGGACAGTTGGTATTACTTATCATCGGAAGGAACGATTCTTAAGAATTGTATGTTCCGTCTGGGAAACACCGGCTATTTTGTGGACGAAGATGGAAAGATGGTTCAAAACACCTGGGTCTGGATTGATGAAACCAAAGACCCGGAAGACAATTCTGAAGAAGGCTGGTACTATTTCGGAACTGATGGCAAGGCGTATCAAAGAAAGGGCAACAGTTTCAAAAAGAAGATTAATGGTAATACCTATCTTTTTAATGAAGATGGACTTATGTTAACCGGTTGGTTTGATGATAATGGAAATTCCATCAATGATGCGGATGATCCGTTTGTAGAAGGGGTTTACTATTCCGGAGAAGATGGGGTTCTGTTTACAGAAAAATGGCTGGATTATGGTGAAATCGGCTATGGGACCGGTGGTTCTGAGCTGCTTAGTAACATGACTGACCGCTATTATTCGGATTATGAAAAGATGTGGATCTATTTTGATGAAAATTCCAAAAAGGTTTGCAGTAAAGGAGAGAATTTAAAGCAGAAGAATATCGGTGAAAATGCTTATGGGTTTGATGAAAATGGAATTATGAATCCATGGTGGAGCAAAGTTGCAACCATCAGCAATGCGGATAAAAGCAATCCTACCAGCTCCACTTCTGCAAGATTTTATTCCGCTTACGATGGAGGCAAGCTTCTGAAAAACATGTGGTTCTGGATGTACCCGTCGGAAAATCTGGATGAAACGGATTATTATGACCAGGAATGCAGCTGGTGGCACACGGATGAAAAAGGGGAAGTCTACCGGAACCGGATCCGTAACATCAGCGGAAAAAATTATGCCTTTGACGGAATCGGAAGGATGAAGACGGGCTTTGTATTGTTCGACGGAAAATCGGAGTTTGTAGCCCAGTACGATGTGGATGATTGGAGTTCAAAAGATTTTATAGATGGCTCATTGTATGGAATTGAAAAATCCGATCTGTATCTGTTTGCGCCGGACGAATTAAATGACGGTTCCATGCAGATTGGAAAGGAGATCAAGGTGGAGCTGGAGGATGGGGTCTTTACATTTGGATTTTCCGGAACCGGAAAGGCATATGGGAACCGGAATCAGCTTCAGAAAAAAGACAACAGATACTACACCAACGGACTTAGGCTGGAGGCAGATAAAGAATATGGCTATGGTGTGGTAGAGGTTCGGAAGAACGATGAGACGTATTACCAGGTGGTAGATATTAACGGAAAGATTGTAAAAGGTGATAAAAAGGCAGTAAAGGATAAAGAGGGAGGATATCTCCTTATTATTAACGACAGATTTGCAGCCTGGGTGGGAGATGATGAAAAGCCCAGATGGAGAACCGGAACTGATGGTATCGGCTTCTATCATTATGATAAAGACAACAAAGAGAACCCATATGAAGGAGGTCTGATTGCAGGTTATGATACAGAGCCTTCCACAGACGAACTGCCTCCGGAGGAAAGGCTTAATTTCTAATCAGAGGAGATAACGGATATGACTATAAAAAGTAAAAAAGCAGGAATATCAAAAAAATGGTATCAATTATGGAAACGCTTTTTTGCGATGGTTCTGTCGGTTTGTATCATAGGGGGCCAGTTATTGCCGGGAATGAGTATGATGGCATATGCCTCGTCGGAACTGACAGATGAAAACCTTGGGGATGGAGCCAGTGAAGCCACTGCTTACAAATGGATCAATGCCCAGGGAGCAAACGAAGGGAGCTATGGAGGCTCGACTTACCGGTTTGATCTATGTGGTTTAAATGCAGGGCAGACCGGTTACTCCACCAGTGGGATCCAGACAACCTGGTCCTGGCGCGGATATGCGACCTGGCTGGGAATGGCTCAGAATGAGAATTCACCCAGTGCACCTACGGTAGGAAACAGCAATACCAATTACATATATAAGGCCAATGGCTCAACAAATGGCGCGGTCGAATATATCAGCAATATGGGAGTGGAACTGAAAATCGCTGTTTCTCCCAGTCCGGATAATAAATATGTTTTTGTTGATTATTATGTTTATGACAAAAACGGACAGGGAGGTCAGGGAGGAAGAACTTTTTATTTAGGAACCGGTGCGGATACCATGATCAATGGTGACGACGGGGCAACCTGTTATAAAACAGAACGCGGGTTTCATATGGTTAATAGAACGGATAAAACCGTGTTTGACTGCATCACGCGTGATGATAGCCTGGGGGTCACTGCAACGACCACAAGATGGCTTGGGACATACAGTTCTTATCAGTCAAATCTTTTTAAAGAATCCACTGCTTCTGATACGACCGGTGTTAGCGACTCAGGAATTGCATATTCCTGGTCCTTTAAGCTTCATCCCTATGAAACGGTCCATAAAAGAGTTGCCTTTGCCATTCGCTCCACCTCCTATTATGTATCAGATTTATATGGAAGTGACAGCAGCTCGGCAGAAGGGACATACACCAGTCCATATAAAACCATTGAATATGCTTTAAATAAGATTGGAAATAAAAAAGGATACATCTATGTGATGGATTATCCGGATATCACGGCCCCCATAGCAATATCCGGGTCTTCTTCCAAGGATATTACGATAGCAAGTACGGATTTTGATCATTCAGGAAATCCTACAAATGAAAATTCGGATTATATTAAGACCTTAAAACGGGCAGATTCCTATACAGGCTCCGTTTTTAATGTTTCAGGCGGGACATTAAAATTAACAGATATCATCCTTGACGGAAATGGCGTAGAGGCTTCCTCGCCGCTCATATCCGCAGCTACCGGAACGGTTGAGATTAATAGCGGAGCAGTTGTAAAAAATTGCAACGGGACTTCAGCAGGATCAGGAAGTGCGGTAGAAATAACGGGAACAGCAAATCTGTCAATGAATTATGGAACGGTAAAGGATAACATTTCCAATGGTAAGGGAACTGTTTACTTTGACAGTAACGGTAGCTTTTCAGTAAAAAATCTGGTAACCATCCAGGATAATGTGAATTCTTCCGGAGAAAAAAACAATGTTTATCTTGCACAGGGAAAACGAATTACTGTAAATGGAGATCTGGATGCCTCACAGATCGGTGTGACTGCACAGCAGATACCTGAGGCATCGGTCGGAGATTCGACAGAGATGGGACAGGAAGTTGTCATAGCTGTACCTTCCGCCGATTATTCTGCAAGTCTTACCTCTTGCCCGTTTGCAGACAACTTTTTTGCAGATGAGGATACAGGAAACGGAACCGGGATTTATACCGCAGTTGGTTCCTCGGCTTTAAACAATTCGCGGAACACTGTCTTAAAGCGCAACGGATATACCGTAAGCTTTGCGTACCAGGATACTGCTACAGGGGGAACCGTGACCGGTGCACCTGATACCCCCAGCTTATCCTTTGCATCAGGCGATGGTGTAGTGATTCCGCCGCCATCGGCTATTTCCGGGTATGAACTGACCGGTATTTCCATTGACCAGGGGACCGGCGGCACCTTAACTGCGATAGAAATAGCAGGGACCGATTTTGGAAAGATAAACGGGACCATGCCGGGACAGGATGTGGTGGTCACCTATGAATATACCCGGATTGATGCATCCATTGCCTTTGTAGTCAACGGAGGGACGCCTCAGCCTCAAACCCTGACAGGAACGGCCGGAAATAGTGTAAATGCACTGCTTCCCAGTGTAAGCAGGTACGGTTACGTGTTTAAGGGCTGGAGCAAAGTGAACAGCCAGACCAGCCCGGAATATATTACCTCCTTGCCGGCTGTCTATCCGGAAAACCCGATTACTTACTATGCCATATGGGAGTCGGATCCGGGAGTAAAGTTTGATTATACGGTGGATTACACCAATCAGAACGGCTCCATCGTGTTCCAGTCGACGACCACGGCAAATACCTATTCCGTGGAATCGGTGATCCAGTCCCAGAAAAAGAACATCCATGGGTATTTGTGGAGTCTTTTGGATTCTCTGACCAGCCCTGCTGAATATAATTATGACGGGCTTGGAGCAGTGCCGATCGGGAACTTTGACGGCTCGACCGGGGAATTTAGCGGAAGGATGCCGGGACAGGATGCGGCTGTGAAATACGCATACAAGGTAGACCGGAATAATCTGGCGGCCAGATCGGATCTGACGGTGCGCTATGTGACGGAGAACGGAACCGTGATCCATGCGCCGGGTGTGACACCCTATTACCCGGAGGATGCCATAAGTACAAGTCCGCTGGATATATACGGATACCAGTTCGTATCGGGAAGCATAACAGCCGGAGATACTGCGGATGATACGGATGGAAATCTGGTCAGTGCAGTCCAGGGAAGCTTTGGAAGCAGCGGTGGTTTTACGGGCTTCATGCCGAACCAACCGGTAGAAATTACATATGTATATGAAGCAACAGGAGAAGGGTATGCATTTGCCGTAAACTTCTTAGATAATGATACCAGCGACAGTGGTTTAAGAAATATCATGAACCCAGAGATCCAGCATAAAACGGCGGATACAGCAGTCAGCATGGAATACCGGGATTTATACGGTTATAGCTATGCTAGTGCTGCGGCGGTACCGTCTTCCAGCGGAAGCTTTGATGGGAGCCATAATTATACGGGGACCATGCCGAGTGATGACTTAACCGTCAGCTACCGGTATGACCGTGTTCCGTCCCAGTGGGCCCGGATTACTTACAAATCAGGCATCAATGGCGCCATTTCCCATGGAAACGGAGTTTCTTCTGATGTTCAGGAACAGGGGAGCGGAACCGGGGTCTATGAGACGTCCATACTGAAAAATGACGGCTCTGCAGCAGGACAGACCGACAGTTATACCTGGAGTGTGGTAAAGGAAAAACGCCTGGTTCCCTTGACGCAGGCGGACCAGTATTACCGGTTTGCCGGTTGGTTTATAGACCAGGATGGAAACGGGGCATTGAATGGCGGAGAACAGCTTCTTTCAGAAGATTATCGTTTTACTGAAGATGTGATCGTTACAGCCCTGTTTGAAGAGGACCCGGAGAAATGGATCGACATTCAGTTTGCGGCAGGAGAACACGGTTCTCTGGCAGACGGAAGCATTACCTCCCTCCATATCCAGTATGACAGGACCTGGGGAGACATCGCAGGCCAGATACCGGGCTATGTGCCGGAGATCAACTATCTGGTGGATGGCTGGTATGACGGGGACTTAGAAGTGGAATCTAGCGATGTATTAAGGAACGGACATACCTATACCATACGTTTCTATCAGGATCCAGCTGTATTCGGTACGGATGTGGCAGCTCCCGATGCCTCCACCGGACTTAACGGGGAAGGAAAGGGAAAGATTACTGTTTATCATACCACGGCAGGTTACCAGTACATCATTACTGACCTGGAAGGAAACATCGTGGGAGTGCAGACAGGAAATATCGCAGGCCGGGTATATTTTGACGGACTTTATCCGGGAGCCAGATACCTTGTGTATGAGGCTGCAGGAAATGTGCATGCAATCGTGGGGAACCAGATCGGAGAAACAGCAGGGAACATCAGTGACCCGGTGGAGGTATTAACACCGGTGGTGGAGACCAACTACCAGATCTTATTTGATGAGAACCACGAAGGAAAAACAGTGCTTGTGATCAAGCCTGCCGATAAGAAGTCGGATTATGCAGTTTTAAGTAAGGATGGAACGGTTATCGTTACTGCGGAAACCGGAAGTGACGGCTGGCAGACTGTGACAGGAAATCCGGGAAGTGTAACATTTTCCGGGCTGAATTATAACGAAGAATATATCGTGGTAGCCAGGCCAAAGGGAGAGACCGGAATCACGGCAGAAAGCCGGATGCCTGACGGATCGGTGATCACTACAGATCCTGGCGGAGCGCTGGAGATCCCCAACTACATCGTGGAGACTTTAGAAGGCCGTGTGGTAAGTGTTGATCAGGAAGCGATTGATGCAGCCAGATATGAGGAAGCCCATAAGGGAGACCGGGTGGTGATTACCGCAGATGGGGTTAACGGAGCAGGAGAAACGTTCTTGTACTGGAAGATCACCATAGGATCGGTTCCGGGGCTTACAGGAAAGCTGTATGAGAGAGAGCTTGCCTTTGATATGCCGGATACCAATCTGGTGTTTACGGCTTATTATTCCCGTCCAACAGCCAGTCCGAGCAATGCAACGGTGGTTGATGAGGTCCGGGGAGGAAGCGAAAATGAGATCGCCCTTGATCCGGGAGAGATACCGGATCTGGAGGAAGCGCTGACGACCGATGCAGATCGTGTGCTGATGGATCAGAACCATGCAGATGTAACCTATAAGGTGGTATATACAAAGAATGCGGCAAAGGCCACGGAATCTAATGCAGTAAAGGCATCGCCTGAGTACGACAGCGACCACAGCCAGGCATTTAAGGCGGCCTGGGGACTGAATGTAGACATTGAGCGTTATGTCAATGGAAGAAAGACGGCCATGGCGACGCCATCGGATGCGGAGTTTACTACCTATATCCAGTTAGGCAAGGATGATGTGGACATGATGGACTACCAGCTATACCGGATCTTTACGGACCCGATGGACGGTTCGGTCCAGGCGGAGCTTGTGGAGATGCCAGATGATCCGGAAGAGACCGGAGGGCTGTTTACCTTTACGGCCCAGGCAGGAATGAGATATGTGATGGTGTATTCCAAGGCATATCGGCTGTATTTCTTAGACCAGACAGCACTTCCGAGATACCAGTATTACTTCAAGGTAAGAAAGGGAGAAGCCCCAAGTGACTGGTATTATTCCTATGAGTATGGTCAAGTGGAAGAACCGGCAGATATTTTTGTCAGTGAAGAAGGCGTAGAGTACAGCTATGTAGGCTGGAGCTATCGTGAGGACCGTCTGCGTGAATTCGATCCGGACCGGGAGATCAGCCGGAAGACCTATGTCTATGCGTACTACGAGAACAATCAGAAGGAAGTAAATGATGCAAGGAAAGAGCTTGAGGATGCCATAAAGAATGCGATTGATAAGAGCGATGACTATTTCCTGACATTAAAGGAAACGGAGAAGCTGAAGGAAGCAATCGAAGAGGCCCTGGAGGTACTGGACCGTACTTCTCCAAAGGCGACCCTTGATGAACTGCTTGAAGCGCTGGAAAAGCTTAAAGAAGTGACAAAGCCGTTAGATGAAGTACTGGATGACCGTTATGACCACTATGATGAGATCCAGAGCTCGGGAAGCAAGGGAGGAAGCAAAGGCGGAGGAGGAACCGGAAGCGGAATCAAGGCAAACCCTTACAACCCAAGCAGGAGCAAGAGTTACATCGTGGGCACCAATGGAAACTGGGAAGAGCTTTCAGGAACGGGAGGCCAGTGGGCCTTTGTGCTAAACGGAGGAATCCGTCTGACAGGAATGTGGGCGAAGCTGGATTATGCAAACGGAGACGTGAACAAAAACGGCTGGTATCATTTCAATTCCAGCGGAATCATGGATTACGGCTGGTTCCGTGATGAGAAGCTTGACTGGTATTACTGCAATACAGAATCAGACGGCTGGCTTGGAAAGATGAAGACGGGCTGGCATCATGATAAGGAAGACAACCGCTGGTATTATTTAGACCCTGAGACAGGAATGATGGCAAAGGGCTGGAGGAATATCGGAGGAAAATGGTATTACTTTACAGAGCAGAACAGTATGGAAACCTATCGGTATGATGCGTCAACGGAAAAATGGATCTATAAGAGCAATGAAGGGCGGCCACTGGGATCCATGTATGTCAGTGAGATGACGCCTGACGGATATGCCGTTGGAGGAGATGGAGCCTGGCTGCAGTAAGGAGGAAACAATGAAAAACATGAAGAAATGGAAAGCGCAGACTGCATTGATACTGGCAGCCGCCATGGTTATTACCATGGCGGCACCGCCCGCATCTGCAGCAACGCTAGGATACGGCGATCCTTCTGTCGTTCAATTTGATCCGCAGAAGGGGCCGAATCTATCGCATTCTACATATGCGAATGTACCAAGATATGAAAATAACATTTCCTATGCCACGGGACAGGCAGGATATGCCCTAAGTTCATCTGTGGATTTTAGCGGCATTGAAACAGAGGACAAAGGCTCCGGACCAAGGCCCAAGCTTCCGGTATTCCAGGTTGAGTGGCCGGGCTATACCTTTGACGGCTGGTATAACGAAAATGGAAATAAGGTTCTCAACCTGCCTTATGCTTTCCCCTATGAGTCACCGGAAACCTATAAGGCGGTTTGGAATGGCAACAGCAGCAGCCAGTTTGATTTCACGGTCATGCATTACCGTGATTTAAATTCGGCAAGAGACAGCATAACTGACGGTACCAGTCAATCCGCATGGCCATCAGACGGCGACAGCCAGGTGATCCGTTTTTTTGATGACGGAACCTGGACGAATCCGGTGACAGCCAATACACCGGTTTCAGCCACCTATAAAAGGAACATACCGGGGTATAAGCTGAAATCAGTGCTGATAAAAAACAACAAGATCAGAAGATTTGATGATGCGAGCGGGGCCGGAACACTGGAAGAGGCCGCTGCTGTCAACACTTCTACCAACGCGATCCGGGGATACATGCCTAACGATGATCTTACGGTTGCCTATCGTTATGAACCGGATACCAGCAAGAAATTTACACTGCGGGTAGAATACGTTGATGGAGACGGCACTGCTATAAAAACACCGGATGCCTATGCTTACTCTGCAGAAACAGCCTTCTCTGTTGCACCTGCCGCTATAACGGCATATGAACTTACTGGTGCAGAGCTGAAGGCCGGATATGGAGATACAGATGATTTAGTAAACAGAGGAATCTATTCGGCGGCTTCGGCTGGCTGCAGCTTTGATGCAGATAAGAATTATACTGGAAAGATGCCCAATCAAATGGTGGTAATCACCTATAAGTATCAGATTGATCCGTCTTATACGACTCATATTATTGTAAATACGGTGGATAATCATAACAACATTCTTGAACAACAGCAGGATTTGTCCGTATCCCCGACTGAACCCGTTGAACTGGAAATAGAGAGAAAATCAGGATATTCTTATCCACCGAATATCACGTGGAACGGTAATTTCTCCAACTCCGTTCTGGATCAGACAAGCGAAACGCTGACCTTTAATACGGACATTGTCGGAGGTTCTGTTACCATTACCTATAACGAGGATTTGACGGATCCTGATTACTGGGCCCGCATTGATTACTATAATGGTGCGAACGGAAGTCTGTCGGGAGATTCCTCTCCCAGGTTTTTCAGGCTGGATACCTATACAATTGATGAATTGACTCAGAGCATCACCCCGTCACCGGCGACTCACTATTTATTTGACGGCTGGTATAAAGCAAACGCAAACGGAACAGGAAAAACCGGAGCAAAGCTTACCGGAGATGTAGAGATAACCGGGAACCTGAAGCTGTATGCCAATTTTGAAGAGGACCCCAATGAGTGGTTTGATTTAAACTTTGTATCCGGAAGCCATGGAAGTATTGTTTCAGGAGCCACTTCGGTCCATGTAGTAAAAGGAACGATATGGACGGATCTGGCACTTCCTTCGCTTCAGCCAGATGACAATTATATGTCTGCAGGCTGGTATGATGAGAATGGGAACCAGGTACAAAATGATCTTCAGATTCTTTCCAATCACAGCTATACGGCCAGGTTCACGCCAATTGCAGGAGATGACGGGATTTTATGCATTCCGGATGCAGATGGTTCCGTATCAGCAGATGGAAACGGGCAGATCAGAATCAATGGTGCGAACGAAGAGAGAAAGTATGCAGTTACGGATGCAGACGGTATCGTCATATCCACCATGACAGGCTCTCAGTTGCAGAGCGGGAAATTTACAGGACTCAACCCCTGTACCTATTATTATGTGTATGAACTTTCATTGACTGCAGTACCTGTAGCAGGGGAACCGCTGACCAGTCATGTGGATGGTGCCCTGATAAGCCAGCCTGCAAGAGAAGGCATTGTCACTCTTGGTAACAACTATTCCATTGTAAATGATGGAAATGAGGGCAGGAAGAAAATCAGGATCAGTCCGACGGCGGCGGATACGCTGTATGCGCTGCTCGATGGTGATGGAAATGCCGTTTCATTGGAGGGATCAGCAGACGGATGGTTAGAAGCCGCAGGAAATCCGGCTTTTGCAGAATTCCCAGGTCTGGAATCCGGCCGGGAATATACGGTAGTTGCAAAGCATTTGGGAGAAACAGAGTCTCCGTCTGAAAAGATATTGCTGGGAAATACTATTTTCCTGGAAGAATCCTCTCAGGTGCAAAATCAGACCTATACTCTGTATATCACAAACGGAGGCTATGCAGCGGAGGTTACCAGAAATAACGTACCCCTGGAGATTGAAGAAGGAGCAACCCAGATCAGTGTCCGTGAAGGGGATAAGATAAGGATTAAAGCCCCTGATGTAACCGGGTACGGTTTTAAGCGGTGGGATTGCCTGATTGGATCTATGTCTCTTACTGCATCTCAGGCAGAACAGCAGAATCCATGGGTTATCATGCCGGCCGGCGACGTGGTTCTTCAGGCACGGTATGAGTCCGTACCAGCCACGGCGACCTCATCCAATGCAACGGTAGATTATTCCCCTAAAAATGGAACGTTTGCCCTCAATATGCAAACGGATCTTTTGGAAGCGTTAAAACTCGACCTGATTGACAATTCTTCCGATCCGGGTTTGCTGGCATCAGGGCATAAAGTGGAATATACGGTTAAATTTGACCGGAGAAGTGTGCCGACCGCTACGGAGTCCAATGCAGTAAGAGATGTGGCTGCAGTGGATAGTGAAGCATTAAAGATCCCATGGGTTTTGGGAATATCATTGTCAAGAAAGGTGGATGGCATTAATAAAGCACTGCCGTCGGATGGGAACCACACACCTGATATTCAGGTTTATGGTACCCTGGATACCAGCCTTCTGGGGAATATGGATTACCAGCTGTGGAAGGTTGAAAATGCGGATAGCGATCCGGTATGCACGGAGATTATACCCGTGGAACCTGATCTGAATGATCCGGATGCCGGTTTTACCGGTACGTTCCGATTTAATGCAAATGTTGGGGACACGATTATCTTAACTTATTCCAAATCATATACGGTTACCGTTACCGATACGATAAGAGGTTCGGTGGCAAGTCTTAAAGCAAGAGCCGGAAGTATTTTAGAAGATGCGGACGGATATATGGATCTTGAATGCTTGGAAGACTACACGGATCCGGTTACCGGTATCGTATATGAATTTGCAGGATTTAAAAAACAGCCGTTGGCTACCGCAGGTTTTTATGATATAACGGCTCCGATTAACAAAGATCTCCAGCTGTACGCAGTGTATGAACAGGAGGACGATTCCTTGTGGCAGGAGGCAAAGAACCGGCTGGAGGATGAAATCAATACGGCTAATGCTTTGAAAAACAATGGTTCGGTAAGTGAAGAAGACCGAAATATATTGACCGATGCGATCCATGATGCGATTGTAGTGCGCGATACTCTGCCCCGTCCAACGATTGATGAGCTGGATCAGGCTTATCAGACATTAAAGGATATTGTTGACGGAATCACAAATGGCAATGGCCCCGGAGGAGACAATGGCCCCGGAGGAGACAATGGTTCCGGAGGTGATAATGGTTCCGGAGGTGATAATGGTTCCGGAGGAGGCAATGGTTCCGGGGGCGGAAGTGGTTCTGGAGGCGGAAGCGGTTCCGGAAGCGGAAGCAGTTCCGGAATGAGCAGTTCCAGCAGCAGTAGCGTGGGACCGGGTGCTTACCGTTTTGGAAGTTATAAGACTTATACAAATGATGTTGACGGTCACTGGGAGAATTTTAATCCGGCAGCCAATGGCTGGTCCTTCATTTTAAGCAGCGGAACAAAATTAAAAGACCAGTGGGCAAATATCAGATATTCCTATAATGGGACAACCCTGATCTATACATACCATTTTGACAAGGAAGGGGTAATGGACAGCGGCTGGTTTTTAGATGAAGAAGGGAAATGGTATTTCTTATCCACCGTTCACGATGGTTGGTTCGGACGCCTTAAGACCGGCTGGCATCTTGATGATAATGACGGAAGATGGTACTACTTAAATCTGTTTAACGGCGCTATGCTTACCGGCTGGCAGAAAATAGACGGCGAATGGTATTACCTGACACCGGAAAACAGTCAGCAGACATGGTATCTGGATAAAACAACAGGGAAGTGGGTCTATGCCGGTCAATCAGGACGTCCGCTGGGTTCCCTGTACCGGGATGAAGAAACCCCGGATGGATATTATGTAGATGACAGCGGGAAATGGACACCGGAAACCCCATAGTTTAAATTGAAATCATTCTTCGAAGGAGGGGAAAGTGTTTGGATTATCTGGCACTCTCCCTTTCTTTCGAAGGATAATGGATAAACGGATGGCCGGCACCTAAAGAGGAAACAGGTTTCCGAAGCATTTGGGGTTTGAGTCAATGGTAAGAAGATTGAGGTAAGAACAAAGAGCACTGATTTAAGGTAAAGTTTTAAATCGGTCTTTTTGAAAGGAGGAAACATGGAACGAAAGGAAGAAAGGAAAAAAGGAAGGATCCGGAATGTTTACATGGTTTGGAAACGTATTTTGGCAATGGTCCTTTCCGTATGCCTGATAGCCGGACTAACTTTTCAGGAGACGGTAATTGCTTTTGCATATATTCCGGAACTGGGAAGCACGAATCTTGGACTTTCTGCAAGTGATAATATCAACCAGACATGGAAGTGGAGTAATGACTATTCCAGTACTGGTTCCGGAGGCTCAAGCTGGCGCTTTGAGCTTGCAGGAAAAAAGGCAGGGCAGAGTGATACTTACAGTACCAGCAATATGCAGTTTACTTATAGCTGGTATGGTTTTCCCAGTTATCTTTTCATGGCGGCAGATGAAGCCACCAGCAATGCTAAGATAACACCGGTACCAGCCAATGTAACTGGCCTTTATACACCGGGTACACAAATAACTCTCGGCAGCGGAACGTATTATTCCGCAAAGCATGGTCAGCATGATTCTGACGGTAATGCAATCACCGGTTCTTTTAATGGTTATTACAACGGGTATACAGAATTGCTTAAATTCGGATCGGGCGCGAATGAAACCCGTATTGAGATGAAGGTTACGACCACTCCCAGTTCCGATGGCAAATATATGCTGGTAGATTATTATCTTGCTCATGTAGGCGGTACAATGCCGTCTGACGGCCGTACTTTCTGGCTGGGCAGCGCCTATGATCTACAAATCAATGGCAGTCTTACAAAAGATATGTATAAAACAGCCCGGGGATTTTATATGAGGGAGACTGCAAATAAGGCGGTTGTTGTTGATGTGATTACAGATGACCCGACTCTGGGAATAACAGAACCTACGACAACAAAATGGGCAGGAAGTTTTAGCGAGCGATGTACGAATATGTTTAAGGAATCCGCGGCGTCTTCCGCATTGTCCAGTGACTGCTCTATTTCCTATTCGTGGATGTTTACAGTACGGCCTTATGAAATTATACATAGAAGAGTTGCATTTGCAATGAAAGAGGCGGCGTACTATGTTTCTTCACAAAATGGCAATAACAGTAACTCCGGAATATTTAGTGAGCCATTACAGACCATAGAGGCTGCAATTGCTAAATGCAACGGGAAAAATGCATATATTTATATTCAGGATTATAATCCAATTAATTCTACGATTGATTTCAGCAGCATAACAAATTCAAACACGAAAATTGTCATATCCAGTACTGATATGACATTAGGGGGAGCTCCTACCGCTGGTGCCCGTGTGACTCTGGCTCGTGCCAATGGATTTGCTGGTGAAATGTTCTCGAATAATAATAATTTTGGGCTTTCATTTACAGATATTATTATGGATGGAACCAATGGAACTATGTCAGATGCTGCTTCATTGATTCAATCAAGCAGAGGAACTTTAGAATTAAATAATGAGCTGACTCTTCAGAATAATAATGGAAGCGCAGTAGAAATTCTGGGAAGTACGAATTTTGTGCTTAATGGCGGAGACAGTGGAATTGAGATAAAGAGCAACAGACCTGCAGCGGGAAAAGGTGCGGTTCAATTTGAAAGTACCGGTACTTTTTCTGCCCGGAATGAAATAAATATTTCGGATAATACAAATACAACAGGAGAAAAGGCAAATGTCTATCTGGCTGATGGGAAGCACATTACCGTAGAGGGGGATCTTGGTGCCTCCCGGATCGGTGTAACTTCCCAACAAGTTCCGGAGGCTTCTGTCGGGGAGTCAACAGCCGCGGGGCAGGAAGTCATTATAGCCGTTCCTTCGGTTGATTATTCCGGAATCATTTCCTCCTGCCCGTTTGCAGACAACTTTTTTGCAGATGCGGATACCGGTAATGGGACCGGGATCTTTTCAACGGTGGGATCCTCCGCCTTAAATAATTCCAAAAATACAGTATTAAAACGCAATGGATATACCGTAAGCTTTGTCTACAGGGATTCCACCACGGGAGGAACTGTGACCGGTGCACCTGATACCCCCAGCCTGTCCTATGCATCAGGCGATGAGGTGGTGATTCCGCCGCCATCCGCTATTTCCGGGTATGAGTTTACCGGAATCGCCATTGATCAGGGTACGGGCGGCACCTTAACTGCGGTGGAAACGGCAGGGACCGATTTTGGAAAAATAACCGGGACCATGCCGGGGCAGGATGCGGTGATCACCTATGAATACACCAGGATTGATGCCTCCATTGTTTTTGTAGTGAACGGAGGGACGCCTCAGCCTCAAACCCTGACAGGAACAGCCGGGAACAGCGTAAACGCCCTGCTTCCCAGTGTAAGTAGGTACGGATACGTGTTTAAGGGCTGGAGCAAAGTGAACAGCCAGGCGAGTCCGCAATACATTTCCTCTCTGCCGGCTGTGTATCCGGAAATCCCGATTACTTACTATGCCATATGGGAGTCGGATCCGGGGGTAAAGTTTGATTATACGGTGGATTACACCAATCAGAACGGCTCCATCGTGTTCCAGTCGACGACCACGGCAAATACCTATTCCGTGGAATCGGTGATCCAGTCCCAGAAAAAGAACATCCATGGGTATTTGTGGAGTCTTTTGGATTCTCTGACCAGCCCTGCTGAATATAATTATGACGGGCTTGGAGCAGTGCCGATCGGAAACTTTGACGGCTCGACCGGGGAATTTAGCGGAAGGATGCCGGGACAGGATGCGGCTGTGAAATACGCATACAAGGTAGACCGGAATAATCCGGCGGCCAGATCGGATCTGACGGTGCGCTATGTGACGGAGAACGGAACCGTGATCCATGCGCCGGGTGTGACATCCTATTACCCGGAGGATGCCATAAGCACAAGTCCGCTGGATATATACGGATACCAGTTCGTATCGGGAAGCATAACAGCCGGAGATACTGCGGATGATACGGATGGAAATCTGGTCAGTGCAGTCCAGGGGAGCTTTGGAAGCAGCGGCGGTTTTACGGGCTTCATGCCGAATCAGCCGGTAGAAATTACATATGTATATGAAGCAACAGGGGAAGGCTACCGGTTTACGGTTAATTATCTGGATAATGATTCGGCTGATAATAACTTGAGAAATATCGTTATTCCGGTGGTCCAGCAGAAAACAGCGGATACAGCGGTCAGCACAGAATACCGGGAATTGTACGGTTATAGCTATGAAAGTGCGGCAGCAGTACCGGATTTAAGCGGAAGCTTTGATGCTGGCCATGATTATACAGGGATCATGCCAAGCGATGACCTGACCGTCAGCTATCGGTATGACCGTGTTCCGTCAAAATGGTATCAGATCACCTACCGGACTGGAGCTCACGGCTCCATCTCCCATGGAAGCGGTGTGTCCCCTGACGTAGTAGAGCAAACCTTGGGAAGCGGGGTGTATAGTACTTCCGTTCTTGGAAATGACGGCTCTGCAGCCGGACAGACCGACAGCTACACCTGGAGTGTGGTAAAGGAAAAACGCCTGGTTCCCATGACGCAGGCGGACCAGTATTACCGGTTTGCCGGTTGGTTTATAGACCAGGATGGAAACGGAGCATTGAATGGCGGAGAGCAGCTTCTGGCAGAAGATCACCGTTTTACCGGAGATGAGACTGTTACGGCCCTGTTTGAAGAGGACCCGGAGAAATGGATCGACATTCAGTTTGCGGCAGGAGAACATGGTTCTCTGGCAGACGGAAGCATTACCTCCCTCCATATCCAGTATGACAGGACCTGGGGGGACATCGCAGGCCAGATACCGGGCTATCTACCGGAGATCAACTATCTGGTGGATAACTGGTATGACGGGGATACGGAAGTGGAACCGACCGATGTCCTAAGAAACGGACATACCTATACCATACGTTTCTATCAGGATCCGGCCGTATTCGGAACGGATGTGGCAGCTCCCGATGCCTCCACCGGACTTAACGGGGAAGGAAAGGGAAAGATTACTGTTTATCATACCACAGCAGGCTATCAGTACATCATTACCGATTTAAGCGGAAGTATTGTGGGAGTACAGACAGGAAACATCGCAGGCCGGGTATATTTTGACGGACTTTATCCGGGAGCCAGATACCTTGTGTATGAGGCAGCAGGAAATGTGCATGCAATCGTGGGAAACCAGATCGGAGAAACGGCAGGGAACACCAGTGACCCGGTGGAGGTATTAACACCGGTGGTGGAGACCAACTACCAGATCTTGTTTGATGAGAACCACGAAGGAAAAACAGTGCTTGTGATCAAGCCTGCCGATAAGAAGTCGGATTATGCAGTCTTAAGTAAGGATGGAACGGTCATCGTTACCACGGAGACCGGAAGTGACGGCTGGCAGACTGTGACAGGAAATCCGGGAAGTGTGACTTTTTCCGGGCTGAATTACAACGAAGAATATATCGTGGTAGCCAGGCCAAAGGGAGAGACCGGAATCACGGCAGAAAGCCGGATGCCGGACGGATCGGTGATCACTACGGATCCTGGCGGAGCGCTGGAGATCCCCAACTACATCGTGGAGACTTTAGAAGGCCGTGTGGTAAGTGTTGATCAGGAAGCGATTGATGCAGCCAGATATGAGGAAGCCCATAAGGGAGACCGGGTGGTGATTACCGCAGATGGGGTTAACGGAGCAGGAGAAACGTTCTTGTACTGGAAGATCACCATAGGATCGGTTCCGGGGCTTACAGGAAAGCTGTATGAGAGAGAGCTTGCCTTTGATATGCCGGATACCAATCTGGTGTTTACGGCTTATTATTCCCGTCCAACAGCCAGTCCGAGCAATGCAACGGTGGTTGATGAGGTCCGGGGAGGAAGCGAAAATGAGATCGCCCTTGATCCGGGAGAGATACCGGATCTGGAGGAAGCGCTGACGACCGATGCAGATCGTGTGCTGATGGATCAGAACCATGCAGATGTAACCTATAAGGTGGTATATACAAAGAATGCGGCAAAGGCCACGGAATCTAATGCAGTAAAGGCATCGCCTGAGTACGACAGCGACCACAGCCAGGCATTTAAGGCGGCCTGGGGACTGAATGTAGACATTGAGCGTTATGTCAATGGAAGAAAGACGGCCATGGCGACGCCATCGGATGCGGAGTTTACTACCTATATCCAGTTAGGCAAGGATGATGTGGACATGATGGACTACCAGCTATACCGGATCTTTACGGACCCGATGGACGGTTCGGTCCAGGCGGAGCTTGTGGAGATGTCGGATGATCCGGAAGAGACCGGAGGGCTGTTTACTTTTACGGCCCAGGCAGGAATGAGGTATGTGATGGTGTATTCCAAGGCATACCGGCTCTACTTCTTAAACCAGACAGCCCTTCCGAGATACCAGTATTACTTCAAGGTAAGAAAGGGAGAAGCCCCCAGCGACTGGTATTATTCCTCAGAATACGGACAGGTGGAAGAACCGGCAGATATTTTCGTCAGTGATGAAGGTGTAGAGTACAGCTATGTAGGCTGGAGCTACCGTGAGGACCGTTTAAATGAATTCGATCCGGATCGTGTGATCAGCCGGAAAACCTATGTTTACGCGTACTACGAGAATAATCAGAAGGAAGTAAATGATGCAAGAAAAGAGCTTGAGGATGCCATAAAGAACGCGATTGATAAGAGCGATGACTATTTCCTGACATTAAAGGAGACAGAGAAGCTGAAAGAAGCAATCGAAGAGGCCCTGGAGGTACTGGACCGTACTTCTCCAAAGGCAACCCTTGATGAACTGCTTGAAGCGCTGGAAAAGCTTAAAGAAGTGACAAAGCCGTTAGATGAAGTACTGGATGACCGTTATGACCACTATGATGAGATCCAGAGCTCGGGAAGCAAGGGAGGAAGCAAAGGCGGAGGAGGAACCGGAAGCGGAATCAAGGCAAACCCTTACAACCCAAGCAGGAGCAAGAGTTACATCGTGGGCACCAATGGAAACTGGGAAGAGCTTTCAGGAACGGGAAGCCAGTGGGCCTTTGTACTAAACGGAGGAATCCGTCTGACAGGAATGTGGGCGAAGCTGGATTATGCAAACGGAGACGTGAACAAAAACGGCTGGTATCATTTCAATTCCAGCGGAATCATGGATTACGGCTGGTTCCGTGATGAGAAGCTTGACTGGTATTACTGCAATACAGAATCAGACGGCTGGCTTGGAAAGATGAAGACGGGCTGGCATCATGATAAGGAAGACAACCGCTGGTATTATTTAGACCCTGAGACAGGAATGATGGCAAAGGGCTGGAGGAATATCGGAGGAAAATGGTATTACTTTACAGAGCAGAACAGTATGGAAACCTATCGGTATGATGCGGCAACGGAAAAATGGATCTATAAGAGCAATGAAGAGCGGCCACTGGGATCCATGTACATCAGTGAGATGACGCCTGATGGATATGCCGTTGGGGGAGATGGAGCCTGGCTGCAGTAAGGATACGATGAAAAGCAGCAGCTTTCGTTAGCTGGAAAGGGAAAGTGTGCATATCCTTTGCTTTCCCTTTCTTTATAGAAAACCTGACAAAGCACGATTGAAAAAGGGGATAATAAACCTATGATAAAAAGCGAAGAAATGCAGAACATCTGCCGCAGCATGACTGTAACAGACCGGGTCAGTACGATGCTCATCTGTTTTCATGGAAAAAAGGAGGGAAATTTATATGGTGAAATTCTTAACTGCTATATAGACGGACCTGTATGGTTTTCCGATATAGGTGATTTAATGCTGAAACTGGATGAAATATGCGACTGGGTTGGAACTCCCCAGCCTACCACTAATCCAAGGTTTCTTAATAAAAAAATGTCAGAAGAATATGCACACAGAACTAAGGGAAAAAACAAAATACCAGTAAAGGCAAAAATTCAGCTGCAGGATAGTTTGACCCTAAGTACCCGTGCGGTTCATGCAAAAGAAACATTGATTGTCAAAATAGAACATCGCCAGAACGCGAGTTTGCAGGGAATAGTGGCCGGCAGACTGACATCCAGAAATTATGTAGCGTTCCGAAGCGCTTTAGAACTGATGCGCATGATAAAAGAGATTGCCGTAAGAACGTAAAATACGGAAATGGACCATTGGCCCTATAAAATAAATATGATAAAAAGCCCGGAGAAAAGAAAATCTTCACCGGGCTTTCCTGCTGGGATTTGTATTACTGAACGAGATAGATTTCTGCACTCCTGGTGCCATAAGCACGGGTTTCACCATGAGTATTGAAGAATATATCAATGTGGTTCCCTTTGACTCCGCCTCCGCAATCCTCCGCTGTATAGACAACTCCGTTTATCATGATGCGGCTGCCGTAAGGAATGACCCTTGGATCAACAGATATGGTATGGTTTGCGGCCGCAATGGTTCCAGTGCTGGTACGTCCTCCCCAGCCTCCGGAACATTTGCGGCAAGGGCAGTAGGCCGTAGTTTTAAAAGCTCCCAGGGAACGAAGATTGGAGGTGCTGTTTTGAAGACTTGCTGCAGCGGCAGCACCTACTCCATGTACTCTGGTGCCGGAAAGCTTCTGACCTCCTGTATAGGCCTCTATCAAATAGGTGCCGTCTCCGTAGGAACTCCAGGGAACCGGCATTTCAAAACCGTAATTACCGGTTCCGTTTGATACAAGATCCTCCCGGTACTTGGAGGCGGTGGTGGTTAGTTCTGCTACGACCTGTCCGTTAGACTGATTGGTAATGACAATCTTTACTTCTGCCGCAGAGTTTGGATCAGAACAGTTTAGGGCCCAGCCCCTGACGTTGTTCTCATCAGCATTGTCAATAATACCTGCCGTTTGGGCCGCTAAAACGTTCCATGCACTTATCAAGATAAATGTCATCATTAGTAAGGTTCCGAGGAACCAGTGAATTCGGTTTGTTTTACTCATATTACAAATACTTCCTTTCTTTTTTACAATCTGTAACAAGTTTTAATATATTTATAATTATATGTAACAGATTTGTAATAAATGAGGTACAAGTAAACATTTTACACATTTTTCCAATTTTGTCAAGGTTAAGACGAAAAAAACCGCAGAAGCAGTGAAGTAATTCACTGTTCTGCGGCGTCATATGGGCATTTCCTACTGTTCAATGACTGCAAATAATTCTTTTGTCTGTCTTCCAAAATCCAGCGCTTCTCTGCGGCTTCCAAAGAAAATATCGATTTTATTTCCCTTTACGCCGCTTCCGATATCTTCAACGGTATAAACGATGTCGTCGATCATGACCTTTGTTCCAAGCGGAAGAAGTGTGATATCTGCGGATATGGTATGCTGCGGCTGCGGTATCGTACCGGAATAGGTACGGCTCTGTTTGCAGGTGCTTTCGCCGGGACAATATGCAGTGGCGGAGAAGAGTCCCAGGGATTCTCCCTTTTGATAAACCGGTTTTGCCGGTTCTTCCGGCTTTACAGGTTCGGTTTCTTTTTTCTTAATGCCAGGTCCGATTTCCTCAGTACTGGCTGATGCCGTCTGATTTTCCGTGCTGGTTTGTATGGTTTGGTGATCCGTTCCAGAGTTTTCAGACTGTACTTGATTCACGGTTTGGCCATTTCCTGTAGTCTCGGCTGCCAGTGCAGTTGTAGACAACAGCAGGATACAAAGAAGTGTCAGGAATCCGGTGATCCTCTTTTTCCCTGAAAAACTATTCATAATTTACCTCCAAATGGATCAATCGGATATGCAGGCATATCCAGTTGATTCACAAGCTCAAGGTTGTAAGACATCTTTCCTTCAACCTTACCTCGCAATTGTGTTGTTGTGGTGTCATAATTACCATTATATTACAAAAGTGTTAAAAGTCAAGAAGATAATGTCAACAGCTTTGTAATATTTCATTTAGAATTGAGGAAAAATGTACAAACAGGACATAAAAACTTCATCAAAAAGTTTTTAGGAATGTATTGACAAAAGTAGAAAAAAAGAATATATTATGAAAAGAAGATGTTAGCACTCCCAAACGTTGAGTGCTAACAAAAAGACTCAGAAAGGAAGTGGGGCAGTTTGAGTGACAGAGATCAGCTAGATGAGCGGAAAGTAACTATATTAAAAGCCATCATCAAAACTTATCTGGAAACCGGAGAACCGGTAGGTTCCCGTACCATATCAAAGTATACGGATTTGAACTTAAGTTCTGCTACCATCCGGAATGAGATGTCTGATCTGGAGGAGCTGGGATATATCATGCAGCCTCACACCTCCGCCGGAAGGATTCCTTCAGACAGAGGATACCGCTTTTATGTGGACCAGATCATGCAGGAAAAAGAAGAGGAAGTCACTGAGATCAAGGATATGATGTTAAAGCGGGTGGACCGGGTAGAACTTTTGCTAAAACAGATGGCAAAGCTTCTTGCCCAGAACACCAATTACGCTGCAATGATCAGCGCGCCCCAATACCATCGGAACAAACTGAAGTTTATCCAGCTCTCTAAGGTTGATGAAGAAAAGCTTCTTGTAGTTATCGTGGTGGAGGGAAATATCATTAAGAATACCATGATTCCCATTCATACGGAATTAGATGACGAAGGACTTCTGAATCTTAACATTCTTCTTAACAATGCCCTTAACGGGCTGACCATAGAGGAGATCAATCTTGAAGTGATCAGCAGGATGAAGGTTCAGGCGGGCCCCCACTGTGATGTGGTGGACCGGGTTCTAAGCGAGGTGGCTGCCGCTATCCGGGGTGATGATGAAGACCTTCAGATTTATACCAGCGGGGCCACGAACATTTTCAAGTATCCGGAGTTAAGTGACGGAGAAAGGGCCAGTAAGCTTATCGGTACGCTGGAACAGAAGGATCTTTTGCAGGGGCTGATTGATGATATGAACAGCTCGGAGAGCGGATCCGGAATCCAGGTATACATCGGCGATGAGGCACCTGTTAAGGCAATGAAGGATTGCAGCATTGTAACCGCCAACTATGAACTGGGCGAAGGCTTAAGAGGTACCATTGGAATCATTGGTCCGAAACGGATGGATTATGAAAAGGTTCTCAGCACATTGCGTAATCTCATGACGCAGCTGGATACCATTTTGAAAAAAGATGAAAGGTAAAGGGTAGAGCATTGAGCATGGAAGATGTGAAAACAGATGAGAATCTGGCAGACGAGACTGTTCATACAGAGGATGCAGTTTTCGCTGAAAAAGAAATAGAAGGTGCAGAAGCCTGCGGGGACGATGGAACCCAGGAACATGTTCCGGAAGAAGAAATGGCTGAAGAGGGTTCCAAAGAAGAATCCGGAAAAAAGGGCCTTTTCGGAAAAAAGAAAGAGAAGAAAGACCCAAGGGATGAAAAAATAGAGGATCTGACAGACCGCCTTCAGAGGTCCATGGCTGAATTTGATAATTACCGCAAGAGAACAGAAAAAGAAAAGTCAGCCATGTTTGAAATCGGAGCAAAGGATATCGTTGAACGGATCCTTCCGGTAGTTGATAATTTTGAAAGAGGCCTTGCAGCCATATCTGAGGAGGAAAGAAACGCTCCTTTTGCAGATGGAATGGAAAAGATATATAAACAGCTTATGAAAACGCTGGAAGAAGCCGGCGTAAAACCCATTGAAGCGGTTGGAATGCCTTTTGATCCCAATTTCCATAATGCAGTAATGCATATTGAAGATGAGTCATTGGGTGAAAATGTAATTTCCCAGGAGCTTCAGAAGGGTTACACTTACCGTGACAGCGTGGTAAGGCATTCCATGGTGCAGGTGGCTAATTAGTAATATAGCATCAGGAAGCAGATAATACATTCCAGGTATACCTTAAGCCTGCTATGGGCAGGAAAAAGGTAATCATTTATATTTTGTTTATTAAATAGGAGGAAAAAACTATGGGCAAGATCATTGGTATTGACTTAGGTACAACAAATAGCTGCGTGGCCGTTATGGAAGGCGGTAAACCAGTTGTTATTCCAAACAGCGAAGGCGTAAGAACCACACCATCCGTTGTAGCATTTACAAAGAACGGAGAGAGGCTTGTAGGCGAGCCTGCTAAGCGTCAGGCAGTAACTAACTCTGACCGTACCATCTCTTCCATCAAAAGACATATTGGTACAGACTATAAGGTAGCGATTGACGGAAAAAATTACAGTCCTCAGGAAATTTCTGCTATGATCCTTCAGAAATTAAAAGCAGATGCAGAGGCTTATTTAGGAGAAAAAGTAACCGAAGCGGTTATTACCGTACCGGCATATTTTAACGATGCACAGCGTCAGGCAACCAAGGATGCCGGTAAGATTGCAGGTCTTGATGTAAAGCGTATCATCAACGAGCCGACAGCTGCAGCTCTGGCTTATGGACTTGACAATGAAAAAGAGCAGAAGATCATGGTATATGACTTAGGCGGCGGTACCTTCGACGTTTCCATCATTGAAATCGGCGACGGTGTCATCGAAGTTCTTTCCACCAACGGCGATACCCGTCTGGGCGGTGATGATTTTGATAACCGCGTCACCCAGTGGATGGTAGATGAATTTAAGAAGGCAGAGGGCGTTGACTTATCCGGCGATAAGATGGCTATGCAGAGATTAAGAGAAGCTGCTGAGAAGGCAAAGAAGGAATTATCCTCTGCAACGACTACCAACATCAACCTTCCGTTTATCACTGCTACTTCAGAAGGACCAAAGCATCTGGATATGAACCTGACCAGAGCAAAATTTGATGAGCTGACATTAGATCTCATCGAGCGCACTGCGGTTCCGGTACAGAATGCATTAAGAGATGCGGGCATTACTGCATCAGAATTAGGAAAAGTATTGTTAGTAGGCGGATCTACCCGTATGCTGTCTGCACAGGAGAAAGTAAAACAGCTGACAGGCAAGGAGCCTTCCAAGTCCTTAAACCCGGATGAATGTGTTGCCATCGGCGCCAGCATCCAGGGCGGTAAGCTTGCAGGTGATGCAGGTGCAGGCGATATCCTGCTTCTGGACGTAACTCCCCTTTCCTTATCCATAGAGACCATGGGCGGTGTTGCTACCAGGCTGATTGAAAGAAATACGACGATCCCCACAAAGAAGAGCCAGATCTTCTCCACAGCGGCAGACAACCAGACAGCGGTTGATATCCACGTGGTACAGGGTGAGAGACAGTTTGCAAGAGACAATAAGACATTAGGCCAGTTCCGTCTGGATGGAATTCCACCTGCAAGAAGAGGCGTTCCTCAGATCGAAGTCACCTTTGATATTGATGCCAACGGTATCGTAAATGTTTCCGCTAAGGACTTAGGAACAGGCAAGGAACAGCATATTACCATTACTTCCGGCTCCAACATGTCTGATTCTGATATTGATAAGGCAGTTAAGGAAGCAGCTGAATATGAGGCTCAGGATAAGAAGCGTAAGGAAGGCATTGACGCAAGAAACGATGCAGACTCCATGGTATTCCAGACAGAGAAGGCTCTGCAGGAAGTAGGAGACAAGATCGATGCAAACGATAAGGCAACTGTGGAAGCGGACTTAAATGCATTAAAAGAAGCAGTTAACAGAGCTCCAATCGATGATATGACGGATGCTCAGATTGAAGATATCAAGGCAGGCAGAGAAAGACTGATGAACAGTGCACAGGCTTTATTTGCAAAGGTTTATGAGCAGGCTCAGGGCGGAGCCCAGGGCGCGGGCCCTGACATGGGAGCAGATAATGCAACCTATCAGGAAAGCGATGTAGTTGACGGCGATTACAAAGAGGTGTAAACTAGTCTGGTCAGCAGACAGGACTTTTGGAAAAGTGTTGTAGCGATACAGCACTTTTTCCGAATTTCTTCAGGCAAGAGTTCCTCAGCAAAGACGAGAGAAAACAAAGGCTTTCAGTTACCCTGATGGGTATTTGGGAACTTAGCCGTTCGGTGAGCCGAAGGTGAATCGAATTTTCTTAATCTATGAAAGGTAGACCTAAGATGGCAGAGAGTAAGAAAGATTATTATGAGACCCTGGGCATTCCAAAAGATGCGGATGATGCAGCGATTAAGAAGGCTTACAGGGCATTAGCTAAGAAATACCATCCTGACACAAATCCCGGAGATGCTGCGGCTGCTGAGAAGTTCAAGCAGGCTTCCGAGGCCTACAGTGTCCTTAGCGATCCTGATAAGAGACGTCAGTACGACCAGTTCGGTTCTGCTGCCTTTGACGGAAGCGGGGGAGCAGGCGGCTTTGGCGGCTTTGATTTTAGCGGAGCGGACATGGGAGATATATTCGGAGATATATTCGGAGATATCTTTGGCGGAGGACGTAGCAGCGCCCGTTACAATGGGCCATCTAGGGGAGCCAATGTCAGAACCAGCATCCGCATCACCTTTGAGGATGCGATTTTTGGCTGCGAGAAGGAGATTGAGATCAATTTCAAGGAAGAGTGTTCCTCTTGCCACGGAAGCGGCGCAAAAGCGGGAACCTCACCTGTTACATGTCCTAAATGTAATGGAAAAGGAAAGATCATGTATACCCAGCAATCCTTCTTCGGACAGATACAGAATGTTCAGACGTGTCCGGACTGCGGAGGCAGCGGGAAAATCGTTAAGGATAAATGCCCGGATTGCTATGGCGGCGGATACATTACAAAAAGAAAGAAATTTAAAGTCACCATTCCGGCAGGAATTGACAACGGACAGTCCGTGCGTCTTGCAGGTGCAGGTGAACCCGGAACCAATGGCGGTGAGAGAGGTGATCTGCTGGTAGAGGCAGTGGTATCCAACCATCCGATTTTCAAACGCCAGGATACCAGCATTTTCTCAACGGTACCGGTTTCCTTTGCAAATGCTGCCTTAGGCGGAAACATCCGGATCAAGACCGTGGATGGAGAAGTGGAATACGAAGTGAAGCCAGGTACCCAGACGGACACCAAGGTACGCTTAAAAGGAAAAGGTGTTCCTTCCCTGCGCAACCGGGCCATTCGGGGCGACCATTTTGTCACTTTGGTGGTTTCAGTGCCGGAGCGTATGACAGAAGTTCAAAAAGAGGCGCTTCGTAAGTTTGACGAAGCCATGAACGGCACAGTAGAAGGTGACAAACATAAAAAGAAGGGAATCTTTAAATAAGGATTCCGGAAGGTACATGGTTTTAAATGGAGGGGAAGGTATGGGAAGGTTTGCAAAAAAACTGGCCCTGACAGCCGTTGTGATATGGATAGCAGCTTTATTTCCCGCGGCAGTCATGGCCGCAGACGGGCAGTCTGTCCGGGATTTTCCAGGATGGAACGGCACGGGTACAAAAAACAAAGGGCCGATTGAAGGAAGTGCATCCTTTGACTGCTGGGATGACGACGATGACGATGATGATGATGGTCCGGGGGTCTACAGCTATCAGAGAGGCTGGCGTTACAGTCCTTCCGGCTGGTGGTTTCAGTACAGTGACGGAAGCTGGCCCTCTAACTGCTGGAAGTATATCGATGGCAGATGGTACCAGTTTAACCGGGAAGGCCATATGCTGACCGGCTGGTATACAGATGAGGGAGGCCTCCGGTATTACTTGAATCCGGTGGATGACGGTACTTTGGGTACGATGAGGATAGGCTGGCAGATTGTAGATGGAAAGGCTTATTACTTTAATACCATGTCCGATGGTTATAAGGGAAGGTTGCTTATCAATACGACCACTCCTGACGGATATAAGGTGGGTGCTGACGGTGCCTGGATTCAGTAAACTTGATTGAATGGTTTTTAAGAGGTATGGCGGAGATTTACTGCTGTACCTTTTTCTCATTATGGAGAACTGAGAAAGCTTTTCACATAAAAAACAAAGGACGCACCACACGGCTGAAATGCATCGGCCATAAGGTGCGTCCCCTGTTTTCATTACAAAAATTTTTGCTTTGTAATTTGTGAAAATAGTTCCTGTTCCAATTCCAATCGCTCAGGCGGGTGTGATGGGGTGTAATGCATCAAGGAATTTCGTTTACTTGATATTTTTTTGCCCTTGCGATCGGAACGAAACAAAAGTTATTTTCATCCGTTCAATTAGTTAATGCAACAGCATCAGTTTTTATTGCATCTTTTTTTAAAAAAATATTTTTTTTTATAAATTACGAAATAACCCTTCAAATTTCGTACATGTTAGACGCTTGCAAGCGATTTCATTGTATGTTATGATATCTTGTGATTTAAAACTGAGAGCAAAACGTTCATATACTATAATGAGAAAGTCCGGTTCCCGGATGCCAAGGAAAGGAAACAGCCTATGTACCAATACTTGATCGTGTGCCCTCTTGTTTTTCTTGCGGGTTTTGTGGATTCTATTGCAGGGGGCGGAGGACTTATATCCCTTCCGGCATATCTGGCAGCAGGGGTACCTCCTCATTTTGCCATTGGTACCAATAAACTGGGTTCCACCATGGGAACTGTGATTTCTACGGCCAGATACGCAAAGGGCGGCTATATTAAAGTAAAGCTGTCTCTGCTTGCCGCACTTTTTGCTGTGGTTGGTTCTGTGATCGGAGCGCACTTATCCATGCTTGCCAGTGAGCGGCTATTAAAGGGCATGATGCTGGCGGTGCTTCCGGTTGTTGCCTTTTATGTTCTTAAGAATAAAAACCTGGGAGATCAGGAGGAGATCAGCAGCCTGCCTGAAAAAAAGATGCTTTTGATCAGCATATGTGCAGCACTGGTCATCGGATGCTATGACGGCTTTTACGGACCAGGTACGGGAACCTTTTTACTGCTGATTTTAACCGGATTTGCCAAAATGGATGTCAGGAGCGCATCAGGCACTACGAAAGTGATTAACCTGTCCTCCAATATTGCAGCATTGGCGACTTTTTTAATAAATGGAAAGGTTTTGATCCCCTTAGGACTGGCATCAGGACTTTTCTGCATAGCAGGCCATTATATCGGATCGGGCCTTGTAGTAAAAAATGGATTAAAGATTGTGCGCCCGGTGGTTTTAGTGGTGCTTTTGTGTCTGTTTATCAAAATTATAAAAGGATAGGGAATTGCTATGAAATGGAAAAAATTTACACTGACCACCACGACAGAAGCCGTGGATTTAGTCAGCAGCATGTTTGATGAAATCGGAATAGAAGGTATTGAAATAGAAGATAACATCCCTCTTACGGAGGCGGAGACAAAAGGAATGTTTATCGATATTCTGCCGGAGCTTCCGCCCGATGAGGGTGTTGCAAAGGTCAGCTTCTATCTGGAGCCGGATTCTGACATCGACGGCATGTTAAAACGTGTGGAAGAAGGGCTTTTGGAACTTTCCATGTTCACGGATTTAGGGGAATGCACCATTGCGTCCGGTGAGACCGAGGATAAGGATTGGATCAATAACTGGAAACAGTATTTTAAGCCGTTTACCGTGGATGATATCCTGATCAAACCTACCTGGGAGGAAATCCCGGAGGAGCACAAGGACAAGCTTTTGATCGAGATCGATCCGGGAACTGCTTTTGGAACCGGACAGCATGAGACGACCCAGCTTTGTATCCGTCAGCTGCAAAAATATATTACTCCGGAGACAACCCTCCTTGACGTGGGAACCGGAAGCGGCATTCTGGGAATCACTGCCTTAAAACTGGGTGCCAAAGAAGTATTTGGAACAGACCTTGATGAAAATGCCATCATTGCTGTTAAGGAAAATATGGAAGCCAATGATATCCCTATGGACAAGTTTTTAGTATTACAGGGCAATATTATTGATGACAGGGCGGTACAGGAGAAAGCAGGCTTTGAAAAATACGATGTAGTGGTAGCTAATATTCTGGCAGACATCATCATCCTTCTTCAGAAGGAAATTTCAGTCCACATGAAAAAAGACGCTATTTTCATAACTTCCGGTATCATTAACATGAAGGAAGAGGCTGTGAAGAAAGCATTTGAGGAAAATGAAGCCTTTGAGCTTGTGGAAACCACCTATCAGGGCGAATGGGTTTCTATAACAGTCAGGAAGAAATAGGAAGAGGAACGGGGAAAAGGATGTATCACTTTTTTGTTAATCCGGATCAAATCGGAGCAGAGATAATCCGAATCACGGGGCCGGATGTGAATCATATTAAGAATGTCCTGCGGATGGGCGCCGGAGAACAGGTTTTAATCAGCAATGGCATAGACAAAGATTATCTGTGTGAGATTCTGGAAGTGGCTTCTCTGGAAGTTACGGCCAAAATCCTGTCTGTAGATGAGGGAGGCGCTGAGCTTCCTGCCAGGCTCTACCTGTTTCAGGGACTGCCAAAGGGTGATAAAATGGAGTTAATTATCCAAAAGGCTGTAGAACTTGGCGTATACCAGATCATTCCGGTGCAGACCAAACGGGCCGTGGTACGGTTGGATAAAAAGAAGGAAGAATCAAAGCTTCGCCGCTGGATGGCGGTATCAGAAAGCGCAGCCAAGCAGTCCAAGCGGCTTATCATACCGGAAATCACCGGTGTCATGACCTTTCAGGAGGCTCTTACCTTTGCAAAGGATCTTGATATAACGGTCATCCCGTTTGAACACGCAAAGGATATGGCGGAGACGAAGGATATCCTGTCATCCATTAAGCCGGGAATGAGCGCGGGGATATTTATCGGACCGGAGGGAGGCTTTGAGGATTCTGAAATGGAGCTTGCTAAGAATTTCGGAGCAAAACTGATTACCCTTGGAAAACGGATCCTGAGGACCGAAACCGCCGGCCTTGCCATTGTATCCGTGCTGGCCTTCCAGCTGGAAGACTGACAGGGGCTGGAGAAACAACTTACGGATATCCCTTTTGCCCGGAAATACGGGCAGCAAGAGGAACGCCTTTCAGGCATACCTTTACACCCGATAAAGCGGGGTGGGCACTGTCCAAAAAGCATGGACAGGGAAGAAGAAAGGAACGAGCCATATATGGAAGCTTATTTTGATAATTCGGCGACAACCAGAGTGTTGGAACCGGTAAGAGATATTGTTGTAAAAATCATGACGGAGGACTACGGGAATCCTTCCGCCAAGCATAAAAAGGGAATGGAAGCGGAACAGTATATTAAGGAAGCAGCGGAGATCATAGCCGGGACCTTAAAAGTTGCCCCAAAGGAGATTGTTTTCACCTCCGGCGGTTCAGAATCTAACAATATGGCCCTGATTGAGACTGCTATGGCCAATAAAAGGGCGGGTAACCACATCATCAGCACCGGCATAGAACATGCCTCAGTGTATAATCCTCTGGCATTTTTAGAGGAACAGGGCTTTACGGTGACTTACCTTCCTGTAGATGCCCATGGACATATCCGCCTGGAAGAGCTGGAGGCGGCAATCCGTCCGGAAACCATTCTGGTTTCCATCATGTATGTAAATAATGAAATCGGTGCGGTGGAACCCATCGAAGCCATTTCAAAGATCATAAAAAAGAAGAATCCGTCCATCCTGTTTCATGTGGATGCCATTCAGGCTTACGGAAAGTTTGTCATCCGTCCAAAGCGCCAGGGGATTGATCTTTTATCCGTCAGCGCCCATAAGATACATGGTCCAAAAGGCGTTGGATTTTTATACATTGACCAGAGGGTGAAAATAAGGCCTTTGATTTATGGAGGCGGCCAGCAGAGAGGTATGCGTTCCGGTACGGAAAATGTTCCTGGAATTGCAGGCATGGGAGTGGCGGCTAACATGATGTACACGGATCATGGAGAGAAGATGCAGTCCATGATCGCTCTTAAAGATTATATGATAGGCAGGCTTTCGGAGATCGACGGCGTTACGGTAAACACCCTGCCCGGCGATTTGTCAGCGCCTCAGATCGTCAGCGCAAGCTTTTTAGGAGTCCGAAGCGAAGTGCTTTTGCATGCTCTGGAAGATAAGGACATTTACGTGTCCTCCGGGTCTGCCTGCTCTTCCAACCATCCGGCTGTCAGCGGAACATTAAAGGGAATCGGTGTTAAACCTGAGCTTTTGGATTCCACGCTGCGGTTCAGCTTCGGGGTTTATAATAACAAAGAGGAAGTGGATTACTGCATTGATGTACTTAAGGAGCTTTTGCCTGTTTTAAGACGGTATCAGAGAGGCTGAGATTACAGAAAGAAATACCCTTCGGGTATACCTTTATGCCCCAAAATCACGGGCAGGAAAGAGGAAGGATAACAGATGCAATATCAATCATTTTTAATTAAATATGCAGAAATCGGGGTTAAAGGAAAGAACCGTTATCTGTTCGAGGATGCCCTGGTGACTCAGATCCGCCACTCCTTAAAGAGGGTGGAAGGCGATTTTATAGTTTCCAAGGAATCAGGACGTATTTATGTAAATGCAGAGTCAGAATATGATTTTGATGAGGTCATAGAAGCGTTTAAATGTATCTTCGGCATTGCCGCTATCTGCCCTATGGTTCAGGTGGATGACAATGGATACGAGGATTTAAAGAAGCAGGTGCAGTCTTATGTAGATGAATTCTACGAGGATAAGAATTTCACCTTTAAGGTCAATGCCCGCAGAGGAAATAAGAAATATCCGGTGAATTCTGAACAGATCAACCGGGATTTGGGAGAATTGATTCTTAACGCGTTTCCCGGGACAAAGGTAGATGTCCATAAGCCGGATGTGATGCTTCATGTGGAAGTCCGCAATAAGATCAATATCTATTCCCATGTCATTCCAGGTCCTGGCGGCATGCCGGTGGGAACCAATGGAAAAGCCATGCTTCTTTTATCCGGCGGTATTGACAGCCCGGTGGCCGGGTATATGATCGCAAAGCGCGGGGTTAAGATCGACGCTGTCTACTTCCATGCTCCGCCATATACCAGTGAGCGTGCCAAACAGAAGGTAATCGATTTAGCTAAGCTGGTTTCTAAATATTCCGGGCCGATTCGCCTTCATATTGTGAATTTTACGGACATCCAGCTGTACATTTATGACAAATGCCCTCATGAGGAGCTTACCATCATCATGAGACGTTATATGATGAAAATTGCGGAGCGGCTGGCAGAGGAGAGTGGATCCATGGCTCTCATAACAGGAGAGAGCATCGGACAGGTGGCTTCCCAGACCATGCAGTCTCTGGCTGCTACGGATGCAGCCACCACTATGCCGGTATTCCGCCCTGTCATCGGTTTTGACAAGCAGGAAATTGTGGATGTATCGGAAAAGATCGGTACCTATGAGACTTCCGTGCTTCCTTTTGAGGATTGCTGTACCATTTTTGTGGCAAAGCATCCGGTGACAAAACCGAGTTTGAAGATGATCGAACGGTCAGAGGAAAAGTTAGAGGAAAAGATCGGCGAACTGGTTGAAACGGCCATAAGCACGGTGGAAAAGGTTTGGTGTTAAAAAAATAAAATCGGGGTCCGGCTCCTTTTGGAAAAGGCCGGGCCCCGAAAGTCATGAAAGAAGTTCGATTCACCTGACGGCTGATCGAACGGCTGATTCTTAATCTACAATGTATGGAGATAAAACGTTTAAGATTTCATCAGCATTATTTTCAGAGTGGATATTTAAATCAATGGGTTTGGAAAGATCCAGGCTGAAGATGCCCATAATAGACTTTGCGTCAATTACGTATCTGCCGGAAACAAGATCAAAATCAGTATCAAACTTTGTTAAATCATTTACAAAAGATTTTACTTTATCGATGGAATTTAAAGATATACGAACTGTTTTCATGTGAAAAACCTCCTTGAGTGAGCTCTTTTATTTAATGAGGGACCGCTCTGGAACCGACCCTTAATCACTTCAATACTACTGATATATTGTACAAAAGTCAATGGTAATTTTACATGAAAATACTGAAAATAAAAGGATTATTTAGATAGGAGAAAACAAGATGAAAAAGGCAGCCCTGCATAATCTAGGATGCAAGGTTAATTCCTATGAAACAGAAGCCATGCAGCAGCTTCTTGAAAACGCCGGATATGAGATCGTTCCTTTTGCGGAAGGGGCAGATGTTTATATCATTAATACATGCTCCGTAACGAATATCGCGGACCGTAAATCCAGGCAGATGCTTCACAGGGCAAAGAAGATGAATCCGGAGGCAGTGGTCGTGGCAGCAGGATGCTACGTCCAGGCAGCGGGAGAAGAACTTAAAAAGGATGAAGCGGTGGATCTGGTCGTTGGCAACAATAAAAAAACCGAGCTGGTTTCTATTCTGGAAGACTACTTTGCCCAAAAGAAGAAGCCGGAAGAAATAGCCTTCGGTCAGACTGCTGCGCCTGATGAAGCGGTGGAAACGGTTATTGATATCAATGACACGATGGAGTACGAGAATCTGTCCATTGATAAGATCTCTGACCATACCAGAGCATTTATCAAGGTCCAGGATGGCTGCAACCAGTTTTGCAGCTACTGCATCATACCATATACCAGGGGACGAGTGAGAAGCCGGAAGCCCGATGAGGTGGTGGAAGAAGTAAAACGTCTGACCACTTCCGGTTATCAGGAAATCGTGCTAACAGGAATTCACTTAAGCTCCTATGGAAAGGATTTCCCTGAGGAAGAACGGCTTACTCTTCTGGATCTGATTAAAAGCATTCACGATGTGGAAGGCTTAAAGCGGATCCGTCTAGGTTCCTTAGAGCCCAGGATCGTGACTGAGGAGTTTGCGTCAGAACTTGCAGGACTTCATAAAATATGCCCTCATTTCCACTTATCCCTGCAAAGCGGATGTGATAATACCTTAAAGCGGATGAACCGCCATTACACTACTGAGGACTATTTAAACCGCTGTCAGATTTTGCGGAAGGCATTTAAAAATCCTGCCATTACCACAGATGTGATCGTAGGATTCCCGGGAGAACGCTCCGAAGATTTCCAGGTGACAAAAGAATATTTGAAAAATGTTCAGTTCTATGAGATGCATGTTTTTAAATATTCCAAAAGAAACGGCACCAGGGCGGCAGTGATGCCGGACCAGGTACCGGAATCCATAAAGGCGGAGCGCAGCAATGACCTCCTTTGCCTGGAAAAGGAAATGTCCTTGGAGTATCGGAAGTCATGGTTAGGGTCCAGGGTCGAGGTGCTCATGGAAGAGGAATACTGGTGGAATGACGTTCATTACATGATCGGCCACACCAGAGAATATGTGAAGGCCGCAGTACCCTTTGAAGAAGGCTTAAAGGGCGTAGTGATAGAGGGAACTCTGATGGAACTTATGAACGATGAGGTGGCATTTTTAAAGTATTGAGAGACAAAATTTATTTTTGGCTTGCCGAATCCAAACTTTTGGTTTAGAATATAGTAGAACAGTTAAAGGACGTGAGAAACATGGGCGATATTCATAATACGCAATTTTTCAAGGCAGTGCAGGAAAATAAACTGAATGTAAGCCAGGTGCTGGAACAGGTTTATATTGCCCTTAATGAAAAGGGCTATAATCCTGTTAACCAGATCGTGGGCTATATTATGTCAGGAGATCCTACTTATATTACCAGCCATAAGAACGCAAGAAGTCTTATCATGAAAGTTGAGCGGGATGAGATTCTGGAAGAACTTATGGGAGTATATATTGATACGAAGTTGAAATAAGGCTGTGGATAATCATAAGTCTAGCTGTCAGATGAAGTGGAAGTAGGCGGAGTCTGACAGTTTGTTTTTATACGGTTGGCTTTGGACCAGCTTTCTTTTGCTGCATAAAGATTGGAAAAAAAGAGCAACCTTGGAGGAAAATATGAGGATTATGGGGCTTGATTACGGTTCTAAAACTGTAGGAGTTGCAGTTTCCGACTTACTTGGTATAACCGCCCATGGAGTGGAGACAATTACGAGAGAAGACGAAAATAAACTGAGAAAGACCTGTGCCCGGATTGAGGAACTGATTCGGGAATATGAGATTGAAGCCATAGTCCTTGGCTATCCGAAAAATATGAATAATACGGCCGGTGACCGGGCCGAGAAAACGGAACAGTTTAAAGAGATGCTGGAGAGGCGGACTGGACTTACCGTCATTCTATGGGATGAACGGCTTACAACCGTTGCATCGGAGAGAATATTACAGGAAAGCGGTGTAAGACGAGAACACCGCAAGGCAGTCATTGATAAGGTGGCGGCAGGGCTGATCCTGCAGGGCTATCTGGACAGCTTAAAGCAGGAGACAGGAAATGAACAGTGATGAGAAGAAGATTACCCTGACAACGGATTCAGGGGAACACGTGGAGTTTTACGTTCTGGAGGAAACCAGAATTAATGGGATGAATTATCTGCTGGTAACTGATGCGGCAGATGACGATGACGAAGGGGAATGTTACATCTTAAAGGATTTGTCAAAGCAGGAAGACAGCCAGGCTTTGTATGAATTTGTAGAGGATGATAACGAAATAGATTATTTATTTAAGATATTTTCCGAACTGCTTGACGGAGCAGATGTGGATATCCAAATTTGAAAGAAAAGCATCTTTCACACAAAAATGATGGTGAGTAATTGAGGGACTGTTAATGAAACAGGAAATATTTAAAAATATGCTTCGAGAGAAAGGACTCAAGGTGACCAACCAGCGCATGCTGGTACTGGAACTCATGGCAGAGCGCCCCGGGCAGCATCTGACTGCGGAAGAGATCTATGATCTGGCCAGGCAGGAGTGCCCGGAGATTGGGCTTGCCACGATTTACAGGACCGTGCAGGTACTTGTGGATCTATCTGTGATTGACAAGGTCAGTTTTGATGATGGATTCGCCCGCTATGAATTAGGGGGCTTGGATCGTGAGTCCAGACATCACCACCACCACGCAATTTGCAACCGATGCGGAAACGTATTTTCCTTCCAAGGCGATTTACTGGATACGCTGGAGCAGGCCCTTCTTGACAGGACAGGTTTTCTTGTGACCGATCATGAAGTGAAGCTGCACGGGTATTGCAGGGAATGCCGGGAAGCAATGGAAGAAGAACAGGACGGAAAATCATAAGATGGAGGTAAAATATTGAAAAAACAAGACAGTAACGCGAAAGTTAAAATCATTCCTTTAGGCGGAATGGAGCAGATCGGTATGAATATCACTGCTTTTGAATGTGAAGACAGCATCATCATTGTGGACTGCGGACTTGCATTCCCAACCGATGATATGTTAGGAATCGATCTGGTGATACCGGATGTCTCTTACTTAAAACAGAACATTGATAAAGTAAAGGGATTTGTTATCACCCATGGCCACGAGGACCATATCGGCGCTCTTCCCTACATTTTAAGGGATGTCAATGTGCCGGTATATGGAACAAAGCTTACCATTGCCCTGATCGAGAACAAGCTGAAAGAACATAATTTATTAAAAAACACCAAGAGAAAGGTGATCAAGCACGGACAATCCGTTAATTTAGGCTGTTTCCGTATCGAATTTATCAAGACCAACCACAGCATCGCCGATGCCTCCGCCCTTGCCATTTTTTCTCCGGCCGGCGTGATTCTGCATACAGGCGATTTTAAGATTGACTATACTCCCGTATTCGGGGAACCGGCTGATTTGGAGCGTTTTGCCGAGCTGGGCAAAAAGGGCGTTCTGGCCCTGATGTGTGACAGCACCAATGCGACGAGAGCAGGGTTTACTCCCTCGGAAAAGACCGTGGGAAAAACCTTTGATAACATTTTTGCAGACCATAAGAATAACCGCATCATTGTAGCCACCTTTGCTTCAAACGTGGACAGGGTACAGCAGGTCATCAATTCCGCAGCCAAGTATGGCCGCAAAGTAGTGGTTGAGGGCCGCAGCATGGTCAATGTGATTGGCACGGCCAGTGAGCTTGGCTATATTAATATTCCGGATGGAACTCTCATTGAAATTGACCAGTTAAAGAATTATCCCGATGAGCAGACGGTGCTCATCACCACCGGAAGTCAGGGAGAATCCATGGCAGCACTTTCCCGAATGGCAAGCAGCACCCATAAAAAGATTTCCATTAAGCCAACCGATGTAATAATTTTAAGTTCCCATCCGATCCCTGGCAATGAAAAGGCTGTTTCCAAGGTTATAAACGAGCTTTCCATGAAGGGAGCAGAGGTCATCAGCGATGACACTCATGTATCAGGACATGCATGCCAGGAGGAAATCAAGCTGATGTATGCTCTGGTCCGTCCCAAATACGCCATCCCGGTTCACGGTGAATACCGTCATATCATGGCCCAGAAGAATCTGGTTCAGGCGATGGGAACCCCTAAGGAGAATGTGATTATCATGTCCTCCGGTGATGTGGTGGAGCTGGGACAGGAATCCTGGAAGATCGTGGACCATGTGCAGGCAGGAGGAATCCTGGTAGATGGTCTTGGCGTCGGAGATGTAGGAAATATCGTTTTAAGAGACAGGCAGAACCTGGCACAGAACGGAATTATCGTGGTGGTTCTGACCCTGGAGAAATATTCCAATCAGCTTTTGGCAGGTCCGGATATTGTATCCAGAGGATTTGTTTATGTGCGTGAGTCTGAGGATTTAATGGAGGAGGCAAGGAACATTGTCAATGACGCTGTTGCTGACTGCCTGGACCGCCATGTCAATGACTGGGGTAAGATTAAGAATGTGATACGGGATAGCTTAAGCGACTTTTTATGGAAGCGGATGAAACGGAATCCTATGATTCTGCCAATCATTATGGAAGTATAGAACAGGGTATCCCTTTATGCCTGTAAAGCGTGCAATAAGATGAAACACCCTGCGGGTATCCCTTTATGCCCTGCAAGGCGGGCGAAAACAATGAAAGGAAGCAGGATATGAGCCGTGCGACGAAAGAGATTAATAAAATAACTGGAGCAGTCATTGCGATTTCAAGCAGGCTTATTATCCTTGCCCTGGTGATCCTTCTCCTTTATGAGGGAGTTACAAGAGGATATGAGTTCGGTCATGAGATATTCTATGCCTCTGCAATGGAAGCAGAGCCGGGACGTGACAAGGAGATAACCATTAACAAAGGAACTTCCGTGTCCCAGGCGGCAAAGATTTTAAAGGACAGTGGTTTGATATCCAATGAATATTCCTTTATCATACAGGCGGAGTTTTTTGATTATAAGGTAAAACCGGGAGACTATACCTTTAACACTTCCATGACCTCAAAGGAAATCCTTCAGATAATGAATGAGAATACAGAGGAAAAGGAAGTAAAAAAATGATTGTAAACGACAGGATAACGGATTATATAAAGTCTCTGGAAACAGACAGAAGCCCGCTCCTTATAAAGATCGGAAAAAAGGCGAGACAGGAAGGTGTCCCGATCATCAGGGAAGAAACTGCCGCTTTTCTGCAGACAATGACTACCGCCATGAGGCCAAAGGCCATACTGGAGGTGGGGACGGCGGTGGGTTACTCTACTCTTTTAATGGCCGAGGCTATGCCGCCTGACTGCCATATCACCACCATAGAAAAATATGAAAAAAGGATTCCAGAGGCCAAAGAAAATTTTATAGAGGCCGGAGAGACAAAGCGGATCACCTTGCTAGAAGGAGATGCGCAGGAGATATTAAAGGGGCTTGACCGCCCCTTTGACCTTGTTTTCATGGATGCGGCCAAGGGGCAGTATCTTTTGTGGCTGCCAAGGATTTTAGAGCTTATGGCTCCAGGAGGGATGTTGATTTCCGATAATGTCCTTCAGGATGGGGATATCATAGAATCCCGCTATGCGGTGGAGCGCCGGAACCGGACCATTCACGGGCGGATGCGGGAATACTTATATGAGCTTAAGCATTCTGAACGGCTTACAACGACCATTGTACCAATCGGCGATGGGATTACCGTCAGCATTCTGATCTAATTTACTTAATGAAGGAAGCAAATGGCGGCATGAATATAACCGAATTGCGAATATCCGCTTGACCCTATAAAACACTTAGCAAATTAGACGTTCGATGAGCCGTAAGGCGAGTCGGACTTCTTTAAATATGGACATAAGAAAGGATTTTCATGAGAAAGACCGAACTTTTGATTCCGGCAGGCAGCCTGGAAGTACTTAAAACTGCGGTAGTTTACGGCGCAGACGCTGTCTACATCGGGGGAGAAGCCTTTGGCCTCCGCGCCAAGGCAAAGAATTTTACAATGGAAGAGATCCGGGAAGGAATTGTCTTTGCCCACGAAAGAGGGGTAAAGGTCTACGTCACGGCCAACATTCTGGCCCATAATGATGACTTGACCGGAGTTGAGGAATATTTTAAAGAATTAAAAGAAACAGGCCTTGATGCCTTGATCATCTCCGATCCGGGAGTATTTGCTATTGCAAAGCGAATCATGCCGGATCTGGAAATTCATATCAGCACTCAGGCAAACAACACCAATTACGGGACCTATCTGTTCTGGCACCAGCTTGGAGCCAAACGGGTCGTTTCCGCCAGGGAGCTTTCTTTGGCAGAGATTAAAGAAATACGCAGCCAGATTCCGGAAGACATGGAAATTGAAAGCTTCATCCATGGAGCGATGTGCATTTCCTATTCCGGGCGTTGTCTTTTAAGCAATTTTATGACAGGAAGAGATGCCAATCAGGGAGCCTGTACCCATCCATGCCGCTGGAAGTATTCCATCGTTGAGGAACAACGTCCCGGAGAATACATGCCAGTCTATGAAAATGAGCGGGGAACCTATATCTTCAATTCCAAGGATTTATGCATGATCGAACATATCCCGGAGATGATGGATGCAGGGATTGACAGCTTTAAGATCGAGGGCCGCATGAAAACCGCCCTTTATGTAGCCACTGTGGCCAGAACCTACCGGAAGGCCATTGATGATTATAACAAGGATCCTGAAATCTACCGGGCCAATATGGAGTGGTACCGCTCCGAAATCGGTAAATGCACTTACCGGGAATTTACCACCGGCTTTTATTTTAGCAAGCCTGATTCCACCACCCAGATCTATGACAACAATACTTATGTAAAAAACTATACGTATCTGGGAACCATTGACGCAGTGGATGAGAGAGGATTTGCCCGTACCACGCAGAAGAACAAGTTTTCCGTAGGAGACACCATTGAGGTGATGAAGCCTGATGGCAGGAACTTAGAAGTCCTTGTAAAAGCCATTTATGATGAAGAAGGAAATTCCCAGGAAAGCGCCCCTCATTCCAAGCAGGTGCTGTACTTAGAGCTTGAAGGGGACGTACCGCAGGAATACGATATTTTGCGCTGCAAAGCCTGATCAGGCCGGAAAATAGTCGAACATTTTCCGAAACTGGGAAGGAGTGCAGTTGTTTCTCTGCTTAAAGATCCGGTTAAAGGATGATAAGCTTAAAAATCCAGACTGGAGGGCAACGTCCATAATGGATAAATCCGGATTTTCCAACAGCTCCTTGGCCTTGGAAATACGGACGGAAGTGATGTACTCCGGCAGGGAGGTCTGGTAGTGGGCCTTAAAGATTCTGGAAAAATGGTATTTGCTGAAGCCTGCAAAGGCAGCTATGTCCTCTAAGCTGACCGGCTCTTATAGCGCTGCCCGATATATTCCGTCACCAGATCGAACTTTTTATCATAAGCCTTTTGCTGCGGCGTTTTCTGGGCGGAAAGCTTGTGTTCGATCTGACAGTTGTGTTCTCCAATAACAATAAAAAAATGTAGAAGCTCTTCATACATGCGCATTTCTTTAAAGGAAATGCTGCTGTAGTAGAGCTTTTTTATTTTTAACAAATATCTATAGGGTTCTCCGTAAAAGAAGCGCTGCCGTTTACCTCCAGAATGGGCTGACAGAACAAAAGCTGCTTATGATGGATGAAATCCTGCAGCTGAGGTAAAAACAAGTCGGAGAACTGGACGACCAGGCAGGGGCTTAGACTGTTTTTGGTCAGAGAATGAAGGCTGCGGGGAGGGATTAGGACAAACTGGTTTGCTTTCAGCAGAAAGACTTCATTATCCAGGGTCTTTTTGTTTGCTGGCTGCTCTTTAAATGTGTATTATTAATAAAAAAATATAAATTTTTTATTAATAATGCATATAGTATCTCTATTTTTTATGTGATATATTATATCTTGAAACTGATATATCAGATGAAATTTTAGTTACGACGCGAAGAATCAAATCCGGAAACAGGTATGAAGCTGCAAAAAATTACAATTAAAAAGGAGAGAGAAACGATGCTTGACATTATTACTGGCATATTGCTGCTGCTGGTCTTTGTGGGGCTGGTAGTGTACTGCATGAAAGGCGGAAATCTTCTGATCGGGTTTATCGCCACAGCCGTTTTGTGGTGTATCATTGGACGTGTGCCGATCAATGAGGTGGTAAGCGATGTATTCCAAAAGCCGTTAGATGATTATGGGAAGACCATAGCAATCATTATCTTTGGTGCATGGTTTGGGCGTATCCTGGTCGATACGGGAATTGCCGGCTATATCATTAAAAAGACTGTAGAATTTGCGGGTGACAGGCCCCTTGTAACTACATTATTACTATGCATTACCTGTAATCTGCTTTTTACCAGCGTTTTTGGTGTAGGTTCCGTTATGGCAATCGGTATGATCGTACTTCCCATTCTGTTTTCCATGGGAGTGGAAAAAAGAGCGGCTTTAGGCGCCTATATGCTGTCTGTTGCAGGCGGAATGTACTTAAATATTGCTTATGTAAGCCAGTTTGAGAAAGTATTCGGTGAAGAAGTGGCTTCCTATAATGACAACTACATTCGTTTTGCCCTGATGGCAACTGCCATTCACATGGTCATTATGATTGCATTTGTCGTGTACCATCATTTTAAAAGCAGTAAAAGGGGAAGAAGACGGGCCTGGGAGGCCGGTGTCCAGGATAGCTACGAGGAAAGACCTCTTGGCTGGTACTGCTTTATCGTACCCTTTGTACCCATTGCAATGGTAGGTATTTTTAAATGGCAGCCAGTTCCCGCCTTCCTGTTAGGAAGCTTTGTAGGTCTTTTATTTACACGGAATTTAAGAACTTACAAAACTGCTGTGGATAAGACCCAGAAGACGTTATATGATGGCGTTGCAGACAGCGGACTTCTGATCGGTATGCTTTACAGCGTAAATATTTTCCAGGGAGCTGCTACTAAGGTTGTTCCTTATCTTCAGACCTTGCTTGGAGATGTTGTTCCAAGATCCGAGATTGTGGTTCTGGCTGCATTCTGTATCCTGGCGCCTCTGGCACTGTTCCGCGGACCGTTAATGATCTGGGGTTCCGGTATTGCCCTGTATTCCATTTTAAATGCAACGGGAGCATTTAATCCACATTTCCTGTATGCTATTTTCTTAATCCCTCCGGTTGCTATTGTAGCAAGTGCGTGTCCAACTCAGTCCTGGACCATGTGGGGCTTAAGCTATGCAAAGGTAGAACCGAAACAGTACATAAAGACCAACCTGCCGTGGGCCTGGGCAAGCCTTATTGCCATTGAAATTCTTATTTACTTTACGATAGGAAGAATGGTTTAATTCTTTGTTTTGGTAGATGAAAAAGTTTCACAGACAGGGGCATGCATAAAGTCTGTATGCCCTTGTCCGTTTTAGATGGAGGACAACGAATGAGCAACAGAGCAATAAGAATCGGCATTGATGTGGGCGGAACCCATACAAAGGCCGTAGCGATAGACAACAGCACAAACGAAATTGTAGGGAAAGGGTCGGTAATGACAACCCACCACGACGAAAACGGAGTGGCAACAGGTGTTGTGGAAGCATTTAAAAAATGTCTTTCTGAGAATGATATTAAACCGGAAGAAGTAATTTTTATTGCTCACAGCACCACTCAGGCTACCAATGCTTTGTTAGAAGGAGATGTGGCCAAAGTCGGAGTGATCGGAATGAGCGGCGGCGGTCTGGAGGCATTCTTTACAAAACGCCAGACAAAAATCAAGGATATTGATTTAGGCACCGGAAAGTGGATCAATATTGACCATAGTTTTATGAAAACCAAGGACATGACACCGGATAACGTATCTTCTGTGATCAAAAAGATGGCAGATCAGGGAGATAAGGTGATCGTAGCCAGCAAGGCATTTGGCGTAGATAATATGAAAGAAGAGCGCATGGTTGCAGAGATTGCGGAAGGCCAGGGAATCCCCTGTACCGTGGCTTCTGATATTACAAAACTCTATGGCCTGACAACCCGCACCCGCACCGCCTGCCTCAATGCATCGATCCTGCCGAAAATGCTGGACACTGCCAATTCCACAGAACGAAGTGTACGTGCCGCAAAGGTAACGGTTCCCCTTATGATCATGCGCGGTGACGGCGGAGTCATGGAAATCAATGAAATGAAAAAGCGCCCTATCCTTACCATGCTCTCAGGTCCTGCGGCCAGCGTGATCGGAGCCCTTATGTATCTGAGGGCTTCCAACGGTATTTATTTTGAGGTTGGCGGAACCTCTACCAACATCGGGGTGATCAAAAACGGCCGTCCGGCAGTGGATTATTCCATTATCGGAGGACACAGAACCTATGTAAACAGCTTGGATGTCCGGGTGCTGGGTGTTGCCGGCGGAAGTATGATCCGTGCAAAAAAGGGTGCCATCGTTGATGTGGGTCCCCGTTCCGCCCATATTGCAAATATGGGATATGCGTGTTTCACAGAGCCGGAGCTGTTTGAAGGGGCAGAATTATATTACATCAAGCCTCGTGAAAATGATCCCAGTGACTATGTGGCGATCCGCTTAAAGAACGGCGAAAGCGTAACCATCACAAATACCTGCGCTGCCAATGTACTTGGAATTCTGGAAGACGGGGATTACGCAATGGGTAATTACGAATCCAGCTGCAAAGCCATGCAGCTTCTGGCTGATGAAGTAGGCTTGTCCATTGAAGATACGGCAAGAGCAGTTCTTCAGAAGGCTTGTGATAAAATCAAACCAGTCATTGAGGACCTGATCGATAAATATAAAATCGAAAGAGAACAGATCGTATTAGTTGGCGCCGGAGGCGGTGCCGGAACACTGTTGACCTTTACAGCCAATGAAATGAATTTTAAATACCAGATACCGGTAAATGCCGAGGTTATTTCTTCTATCGGTGTGGCACTGGCCATGGTAAGGGAAATGGTAGAGCGGACCATTCCCAATCCCACTGCGGAAGATATAGCAGCCCTTAAGAAAGAAGCGAAAGCTTTGGCCATGAACAGCGGTGCAGTGGAAGACAGCATTGAAGTCTATGTGGAAATTGATGAGCAGGCCCAGAAGGTTACGGCAATTGCAATGGGTTCTACGGAAGTTAAGACCACAGACTTAATGAAGAATTGTGATGAGGAAGAAGCGCTTCAAATCGCAGCAGAATCCATTGGCCTGGAACAGTCAAAGATGAAGATGGCCGGAAGCAATGGTTCTATCTTTGTAGTAACTGCAGAAAAAGACGGGAAGACTCCCGTGAGAATGATAGATAAAAAAGGCTTTGTGAAAGTACAAAGATCCAATGGTACGGTACTGGTAACAACGAAATCCAGGCTCCGTGAGGATTTAAAACTGGCTTGGGATAAGGCCAGCAATTTTTCAAGTGAAGTAAGGATCAATCCGGATTGCTATATTGCCGCAGAATCCAGGGTAATCGATTATTCCGGAATTCCGGCCCTGGAACAGGTATCCGGATTGGCCGGGGTTGAGCTTATTGATATAAAGGAAGATGCAGAAATCATCCTGGTCCTGGCCCGCAACGAGCTGTAAGAGATGGAGCATATGCAGGAACTGATAGAAAAAATTGCTGCTGCTGAAGATGAAGTATGGTATAGCCGGGTGCTGAAGAATCACCCGGCTTCCTGTGAACTGTCAGAAGAGGAAGAAAAGGAAATTCTGTTTTATTCCATGGAAGCGGCAGAAACATACGCATCAGAGTTTAAGGAACGCTATGGAAATGTTTCCGGTGTTTCTCTTGCCGGTGCAATGGGATTATCCATAAAACGGACAACAGAAGAACTGAGAAGACCATTTTTATATATGGGAATATTTGAGCCGGAAGAAGGTACTGTCATGTTAAATGACAGTACCTTAAATGCAATAAAAGATTTTATAAAAGAAAATGATATATCGGAGATAATCCGGACTGAAGTACTGGAAGAGGTAGTCCTGTTCCATGAAATTTTCCACTGGATCGAAGAAAACACGCCGGGGATTTATACCCGAAGTAAAATGTTAAAAAGACCGGTATGGAATCTGTTTCCCAGGTCCAGAGGCCTTGACGGGGCAGGAGAGGTGGGAGCCATTCATTTTTCCAAAATAATGAGTGGGCTGCCCTATTCTCCCTGCCTGTATGAAATGTGTTTATTAATTAAGACGGGTGTTTGTTCTATTGATTTTTTCTCATCTATCCTATAAAATGAAATATGATTATTTTATTGTTGGAAAATGACGATTATAGAAAAAATATGGTCAATAATAAAAGGAGGTTCAATGTTGGAATTATATAAAGGAACCATAGCTTCCGCCAGTGGCCAGGAGGAGGCTTCCCGTCAGGGAGAAAGCACAGATAACAATGCGTATCAGCTTCTTCGTGAGAAAATCCTGGATCTTCATTTAAGGCCGGGAATTAACTTAAGTATCAGGGATATTTGTGATTTATTAAACATTGGGCGAACTCCGGTCAGAGATGCGCTCATCAGGCTTGAACAGGAAGATCTGGTGACCCTTCTCCCTCAGAGAGGAACAAGGGTGTCCAAGATAGATTTAGATAGAGTGGAACAGGAACGTTTTCTAAGGCTTGCCGTTGAAGAGGAGGTTATGAAGCTGTTTATGGCATGCCATACACCTACGGACTTAGTGGAATTACAGAACAACCTGATGGAACAGAAAGCCTTTGCCGAGATGGGCAATGGGGATGTTAGGAAGTTTTTGCATATGGATGATGAGTTCCATAAAATATTTTACCGGGTAACAGACCGACTTTTCAGTTTTCAGACCATCAATAACGTTGGAGGCCATTTCAGGAGAATACGGCTGCTTAGCTGCCGGGAAGCGCAAAACATAAAAGAGATCGTTGCCCAGCATGAGGAGATTATACTCGCTCTGCAGACAAGGGATACCAAAGAATTGCTGTACGTGCTGCAAAAGCACCTTTTTAAATTGGACAGGGACAAAAAAGAGTTGATTAAAAAGTACCCCAGCCTGTTTAAGAGAAACATCAATGAAGATTACGTGAATATTCCATGGACCGATGATTTCTTTGAAACATTTCAGTCCTTTCTATAGGGGAGAGATGGAAAACCGGCTTATGAACTAGAGGCTGGTAATAAAGTGTCTGAATCCGGGAAAAACTAAAGTAAAAATTATTGACAATTAACACTTCCCGTGTTAGAGTTTTTTTAAACCTATGAGGAAGAGCAAGTACCATTGTACTTACCACACAGAGAGCTGCAGGCGGTGGGATTGTGGCAGGGAAAGGCAGTTGGGAATGGGCTTCTGAGGGCGAACTGAATAGTAAGTAGGTGAGCCGGAGAGTAAACTCCGTTAAGAAAGTCAGCATATGTCAGTATGCGTGAGAGGATGCACCAGATGCATCAAGCCGGGTGGCACCGCAGGAGTTATGACGATTCATACTCTTGTCCCTGCAATAATTTATTGTGAGGGATAAGAGTATTTTTTATTTTAAAAATCTACTTATCCCGGAAGGAAGTATGCCCAAAGTCCATGGTCAGGAAAGAGGAGACATACCATTATGCCCATAAACCGTGGGCAGGAAAGAGGAAAGGAGATTTTTATATGAGTGAAAACAAGATTCCCTACAAAATTTATCTGGAAGAAAGCGAGATGCCCAAAGAGTGGTACAACGTACGTGCCGACATGAAGAATAAGCCGGCTCCCCTTTTAAATCCCGGAACCTTACAGCCAATGTCAGAAGAGGAACTTGGAACTGTATTTTGTAAGGAGCTGGTAAAACAAGAGCTGGATAATGATAATCGTTTTATAGAAATTCCGCAAAAAATACTTGACTTTTATAAAATGTACCGTCCGGCCCCATTGGTAAGAGCATACTGCCTGGAAGAGAAGCTTAAGACTCCGGCTAAGATTTATTACAAATTTGAAGGCAATAATACAAGCGGAAGCCATAAGCTGAACTCTGCTATTGCTCAGGCTTATTACGCAAAGGAGCAGGGGTTAAAGGGAGTGACCACTGAGACCGGGGCAGGGCAGTGGGGGACGGCTCTTTCCATGGCATGCTCTTACCTGGAGCTGGACTGCAAGGTCTATATGGTAAAGTGTTCCTACGAACAAAAACCCTTCCGCAGAGAAGTAATGCGCACGTATGGAGCAAGCGTGACCCCATCTCCGTCTGAGGAAACAGAGGTAGGGAGGAAGATCCTGGCTGAGCATCCCGGAACCACAGGAAGTCTGGGTTGTGCCATTTCTGAGGCGGTGGAAGTGGCAACGCACACAGAGGGGTATCGATATGTGCTGGGAAGCGTCTTGAACCAGGTGCTGCTGCATCAGTCGGTGATCGGAATGGAAGCCAAGATTGCAATGGATAAATACGGAATCAAGCCTGATATCATTATCGGATGTGCAGGCGGCGGCTCCAATCTGGGAGGACTCATATCTCCGTTTATGGGTGAAAAACTCAGGGGCGAAGCAGATTACCGGTTTATTGCAGTAGAACCCGCATCCTGCCCAAGCCTGACACGAGGCGTTTTTGCTTATGATTTTTGTGATACCGGAATGGTTTGTCCGCTGGCAAAAATGTATACTCTGGGAAGTGGGTTTATTCCGTCAGCAAACCATGCAGGAGGCCTGCGGTATCATGGGATGAGTTCCACCTTGTCACAGCTATATCATGACGGATACATGGAAGCGCGTTCTGTAGAGCAGACAGCAGTGTTTGAGGCAGCAGAACAGTTTGCAAGAGTAGAAGGAATCCTTCCGGCGCCGGAAAGCAGTCATGCGATTAAAGCGGCAATCGATGAGGCTTTGAAATGCAAAGAGACAGGAGAAGAAAAGACGATTCTCTTTGGCCTTACAGGTACAGGATATTTTGATATGATGGCATATGAAAAATTCCATGACGGAGTGATGACAGACTATATTCCAACGGATGATGATTTAAAGGTTGGATTTGACGGAATTCCAAGATTCCCGGGTAATATGGAATAAAACCCCGTTTGTGAGAGATAAAGGCGGCTGGCAGAAGAAGACATGTACTGTTTTTCTTTCGCCGGCCGCCTTTTACTGGATTCTCATAAAATCTTCTGGTACATCCATATCTGATTTCGCTATAATTTCAGTGACAGTTGTAGAAATCCCCATATTGTGGTATGCTATAAAGGAATTATGCCCAGAATTTACCTGGTTTTAAAAAGTTTAGAATGGAGGCTGGCATATGGCGTTAATTTTTTGGCTGGTGGCCGTTTCCTGCATTATTTATTATGTTGTGATCATTCTTTATTCAGGCCTGACCACATCTCTTTCTTTTATATGGCTTGTATTTGCTGCCATATGCATATTGCTGCCGATGGGATGGGAATCCTATGTAAAACATAAGGATAAGGTTCCCTTATGGATTCCGGTTTCGGTGATTACCATGTGCTGTACCGGAATTCTCATATTTCTGGTGGTGGAAATCCTGGTATTTACGGGAGTCGCTGCCCGGGATACTTCCAACCTGGACTATGTCATTGTATTAGGAGCCAGGGTAAAAGAAACAGGAATCAGTAATTCCCTGAAAAAACGGCTGGATAAAGCCATGGAGTACTTAGATGACAATCCATCTACGATTCTGGTGCTGTCCGGCGGCCAGGGTGATGACGAACCTGTCAGTGAAGCTGCAGCCATGCGGGATTATCTGGTCTTTAACGGAGTAAAAGAGGAACAGCTGATCTTAGAGACACGCTCCACCAGCACGGTTGAGAATATTGCATACAGCCGTGTGGCCATTGAAGCAGACCAGGCGGAGAGGAAAGCCCGCCGTCTGGATCAACCGATTTTCATGGAGCCAGGAACCTTTGAAGAGGTGCCGGATAAGCCCATTAAAATTGGAGTACTCACCAGTGATTTTCATGTATTTCGTGCGTTGCAGATTGGGAAAAAATGGGGAATACCGGATATCTATGGCATATCCTGCGGATCTGACCCCATTCTTTTCGTACACTTTTGCGTTAGAGAATGCGCAGCCATATTAAAAGACAAATTAGTGGGCAATATGTAATTACACGCTAGCAATGAGCAGTGCGAAATAGGACAGGAGAAGATTTACGTTGTGCTTGCACATAAGTAAATCTTGTCATGGCCTATTTCATAGGGCGAATGCCCGTGGGCAAGCGAATCTTCCAGATTCGCTTGCTGCACTGCGGACTTACGTATAATAAGAACATGCAGGAGGAAAAAGACACAGAATGAATCAGTTTAAAAACCTTGCAGCCTATGAGGTTGTAGAAGAAAAGGAAATAAAAGAGATCAATGCATCCGGATGTGTACTCCGCCATAAAAAAAGCGGAGCCAGGCTGTTCCTCGTATCCTGTGATGATGAGAACAAAGTATTTTCCATCGGATTCCGTACCCCTCCGTCAGACAGCACCGGTGTTGCCCACATTCTGGAGCACAGCGTGCTCTGCGGATCAGACAAATTTCCGGTGAAAGACCCATTTGTCGAACTGGTAAAGGGTTCCCTTAACACCTTCCTGAATGCAATGACCTACCCGGATAAAACGGTATACCCGGTAGCCAGCTGCAATGAAAAGGATTTCCAGAATTTGATGAACGTGTACCTGGATGCCGTACTGCATCCCAATATTTACAGGGAACCGAAGATCTTCATGCAAGAAGGCTGGCATTATGAACTGGAAAGCCCGGAATCTGCTCTGATTTACAATGGAGTAGTATATAACGAAATGAAGGGAGCATTTTCTTCCCCGGAAGAAGTTCTGGACCGCTATACCAGGAAAACTCTTTTCCCGGATAACTGCTACGGTCAGGAGTCAGGCGGAGATCCTGCATTTATTCCGGATCTGACCTATGAAGATTTTCTGGCTTTTCATAAGAGATATTATCATCCCTCCAACAGCTATATTTACCTGTATGGAGATATGAACATGGAAGAAAAACTCGTATGGCTTGATAAAGAATACCTAAGCCAATACGATGAAATATCAATCGATTCCAGTATTCCAAGACAAAAACCATTCTTAAATCCGGTAGAGGGAGAGACGTTCTATTCCATTACCGAAGGAGAGTCCGAAGAAAATGCCACTTATCTTTCCATCAGTACAGCCGTGGGAACAGACTTAGATCCCAGGCTTTATATTGCATTCCAGATTCTGGAATACACCCTTTTGGATGCGCCGGGTGCACCCTTAAAGCAGGCTTTAATTGATGCCGGGATCGGCCAGGACATTTTAGGCGGATACGACAGCGGCATATTACAGCCCTATTTTACCATCATTGCAAAAAATGCAAACAAGGAGCAGAGAGGAGAATTTCTCGCCGTTGTAAAAGGTACTTTAAGAAAGCTTGCAGATGAAGGCATCAACAGGAAGAGTCTGAAAGCAGGAATGAACTATTACGAATTCCGTTACCGGGAAGCGGATTACGGTTCAGCACCAAAGGGCCTGATGTATGGGCTTCAATGCATGGACAGCTGGCTCTATGACGGAGATCCGATGATGCACTTAGAATACCAGGATACCTTTGATTATCTGAAAAAGGTGGTAGATGACGGATATTTTGAACAGCTCATCAGAGAATACCTTCTGGACAATCCTTTTGAGGCCATCTTAACCGTAAGCCCCAAAAAGAACTTAACGGCAATGGAGGATGAGAAGGAAGCGAAGAAGCTGGCCGCATACAAAGCTTCCCTTTCAGAAGAAGAGCTTCGGGAACTTGCAGAACAGACCCGTGCTTTAAAAGAATACCAGGAAGCCCCATCTCCCCAGGAGATGCTGGAGATGATTCCCATGCTTACGAGAGAGGATATAAGCAGGGAAGCAGAGGAAATCATATGGGAAGAAAAATCAGCTCATGGCGTTAAGGTGATCCATCATGAGATGCCTACCTCCGGAATCGGGTATTTAAAGGTTCTGTTCGATACTTCCGCAGTTCCTGTCGAGGATCTGCCATACGTTGGATTTTTAAAATCCCTGCTTGGCTATGTAAATACAGAAAACTTCACCTATGGGGACTTAACCAGTGAGATCCATTTAAACAGCGGCGGTGTCAGCTTTAGCGTATCCTCTTATCCAGACTTAAAAAATAACGGAGAATTTAAAGGCTTTTTTATGGCAAGTGCCAGAGTGCTTTATGAGAAGCTGGACTTTGGCTTCTCGATTCTTGGCGAGATCCTGACCCGTTCTATTTTAGATGATGAAAAACGGGTAGGCGAAGTCATCAGTGAAACCAGGTCAAGAGCCAGAATGAAGCTGGAAGGTTCCTGCCATTCAGCAGCCGTGGCCAGGGCTACTTCTTACTATTCCGCCACTTCTTCATTTAACGATTTAACCGGCGGAATCGGATACTATGAATTTTTAGAGAATCTGGAAAAGGAATATCCTACCCGCAAGAAGGAGATCATTGCCCGCTTAAAAGCGGTCATGGAAAAGATCTTCACTTCCAAAAACATGCTGGTCAGCTATACGGCAGATGAAGAAGGATATAAGTTACTTCCCGAGGCTCTTAAAAAGCTCACAGACTTGCTGCCTGAAGGAGAAGGAACCCGCTATCCCTTTGCTTTTTCACCTGGAAACAGAAACGAAGGCTTCAGCACGGCTTCCCAGGTCAATTATGTGGCCAGATGCGGAACCTTTGCGGGCAGCGGCCAGGAATATACCGGTGCTCTTAAAATATTGAAAGTCATTTTAAGCTATGATTACCTGTGGATTAATTTAAGAGTCAAAGGAGGAGCCTATGGCTGCATGAGCGGATTCGGCCGTTCAGGAGAAGGGTACTTTACCTCCTACCGGGATCCAAACGTAAGAGAAACAAATCAGATCTATGACGGAGTCGTGGATTATTTAGAGAGCTTTCAGGCAACGGACCGTGATATGACAAAGTATGTCATCGGTACCATCAGCGACATGGATGTGCCGTACCCTCCGTCTACCAGAGGAAACCGCGGCCTTTCCGCCTATTTATCCGGAGTTGACCGGGAAATGATGGAAAAAGAACGGGAAGAAGTATTAAACGCCACTCAGGAAGATATCCGCAATCTGGCATCTCTTGTAAACGCCGTTTTAAATACAGGAAGTCTCTGCGTCATTGGAAATGAAGAAAAAATCGAAGCGGATAAGGATCTGTTTGGAGAAACCAAGAACCTGTTCCACTCATAATACAAAGCCTTACAGGCATACCTTAATGTCCAAAAAACGTGGACACGAAAGAGGAAAGGAAACCCCTATATGGAAAACAACTATAAATCAGGCTTTGTTACCCTGATCGGACGTCCCAATGTTGGAAAGTCCACCCTGATGAACCATCTCATCGGCCAGAAGATCGCTATAACTTCCGATAAGCCCCAGACAACCAGAAACCGGATCCAGACCGTGTATACGGATGAGAGAGGACAGATCATCTTCCTTGATACCCCCGGAATTCATAAGGCAAAAAACAAGCTGGGCGAATATATGGTAAGCGTAGCGGAGCGTACCTTAAAGGAAGTGGATGTAGTGCTTTGGCTGGTAGAACCGACTACCTACATCGGGGCCGGGGAGCAGCATATTGCAGAGCAGTTAAACCAGGTAAAAACGCCTGTGATCCTTGTCATTAATAAAATTGACACAGTGAAAAACCAGGAGGATATCTTAACCTTTATAAGCGCTTATAAAGATGTCTGCCAGTTTGCTGAGATCGTGCCTGTTTCCGCTCTAAAGGACAAAAATACAGACCTGATGCTGGAACTCATCTACAAATATCTTCCAAAGGGGCCTCAGTATTACGATGAGGATACGGTAACAGACCAGCCCATGCGTCAGATTTCAGCGGAGCTTATCAGGGAAAAAGCCCTTCGTCTTTTAAATGATGAGATTCCCCACGGGATCGCGGTTACGATTGAAAAGATGAAGGAGCGGGATAACGGCATCATGGATATTGAAGCCGAAATTATCTGCGAGCGGGAATCCCACAAGGGGATCATCATTGGAAAAGGCGGTTCCATGCTGAAAAAGATCGGAAGCTCTGCCCGCAGGGAAATAGAAGCTCTGATGGATACAAAAGTAAATTTACAGCTTTGGGTCAAGGTCCGGAAAGAATGGCGTGACAGCGAGCTGTATATGAAGAATTATGGATATAATGAAAAAGACATATAAAAGTGGTGGTGGGAATTGAGGGAAGTTGAAACCATGACGGGGATGGTAATAAAAGTGTCCCCGGTTGGAGAAATGGATAAGCGCCTTGTGATACTCACCAGGGAAAGAGGAAAGATCACCGCATTTGCCAGAGGGGCCAGAAGACCGGGGAGTCCATTCATGGGGGTAAGCCGCCCCTTTGCCTTCGGGCAGTTTTCCCTATATGAGGGCAGGGATTCCTATACCCTTCGGTCGGCGGAGATCACCAATTATTTTGAAGCATTATCCCTGGATGTAGAAGGAACCTGCTATGGATCTTATTTTCTGGAACTGGCTGATTATTACGCCAGGGAGAATATGGACGGAACAGGTCTTTTAAAGCTACTATACCAGTCCATACGGGCGCTTTTAAAACCAGCTCTGAAAAATGAGCTGGTACAAAGGATATTTGAACTGAAAGCAATGGTGTTAAACGGAGAATACACAGAAACCCCTCCCTGCCCTGTCAGTGATTCAGCAAGCTATGCATGGGAATATGTGATCGCCTCACCGGCAGAGCATCTATACACCTTTACTTTAACAGATCCGGTACTGGAGGAATTTGTCCGCTGTGTAGAGATCAATAAGAAGCGCTATGTGGACAGGGAATTTCATTCCCTGGAGATTTTACACACCATGACTGGATGGAAAGTATTGAAATGACGGGTGGGGTTTGGTATAATGTTCAGGAATGCTATGAGCAGTGCGAATCAGGGCACGAGAAAATTTTCGTTGTGCTTGCACATAAGAAAATTTTCTCGTGCCCTGATTCATAGGGCGAATGCCCGTGAGCCCGTGAAGCCTGCGGCTTCACGGGCTGCACTGCGGACTTACGTGCTGCACCGCGGCTACACGTGCTGCACTATTACGTGCACACCTACCCTCATACACCAATTCACACCAACACTTCAGTTTACTATGCACCCGAATCCGCGTAACAACGAATTCAATGCAGGAGGGAAATGGATGAAAAAAAAGAAAGCCTTTCTGGCTGCCATTCTAGCTGCCGGTATGCTGACAGGCTGCTTAGGCAGGAGCGGCGGCGGCACCTTGAATGCGGAGAGCAGCAGAATTTATGTAACGGAAGAAGGAACCCTTCAGACCGCCACGGTGGAGACCTATGCGGAACAGGATTATTATCATGCAGAAGAATTGAAAACCTATCTGGAAGAAGCTGTTTCCGGATATAACGAGACCCATGGTCAGGGATCGGTAACCCTGGATTCCTGCACAATGGAAAACGGAAATGCCAAGATGGTTTTCCGCTATGCATCAGGAAGTGACTTAGCAGGCTTTGCCTCACAATATGAGGACAAAGAAAACCAGGTGGATTCCATCACTGTGACCCGTTTGTCCGAAGTACTGGGGCAGATCGAGTCAGAAGGAGTGGCGTTTGTAAAAGCCTCTGATGGAAAACCGGCAGAAAAAAAAGCTTTGTCCAACAAAGGGGATAGCTTTGCCATCGTTGTGGAGACACCCAGCCCGGTGACAATACAAACCCAGGGAAGGCTTTTATTTGTTTCCAAGAATGCAGTTATAAAAGATCGCTATACCGTACAGACAGCAAAAGGGAAAAATTACATCATTTTTAAATAAGAGAGGTTAAGATCATGGAAAAGACAATGGAAAAGATTGTGGGACTTGCAAAATCAAGAGGATTTGTATATCCTGGCTCCGAAATTTACGGCGGCCTTGCAAATACCTGGGATTACGGCAACTTAGGCGTAGAACTGAAGAACAATGTAAAAAAAGCATGGTGGCAGAAATTTATTCAGGAAAGCCCATATAACGTAGGCGTAGACTGTGCCATCCTGATGAACTCCCAGACCTGGGTTGCTTCCGGACATTTAGGCGGCTTTTCCGACCCGCTGATGGACTGCAAGGCATGTAAGGAGCGTTTCCGTGCAGATAAACTGATAGAAGATTATATGGCTGAGAATAATATCACCATCGAAGGCTCTGTTGATGCCTGGTCCCAGGAAGAGATGAAGAGCTATATTGATGAGAAAAACATCTGCTGCCCAAGCTGCGGTAAGCATGATTTTACAGATATCCGTCAGTTTAACCTGATGTTCAAAACCTTCCAGGGAGTAACAGAAGATGCCAAAAATACCGTATACTTAAGACCAGAGACAGCACAGGGTATTTTCGTAAACTTCAAAAACGTACAGAGAACCTCCCGTAAGAAGATACCATTCGGTATCGGACAGGTAGGTAAATCCTTCCGTAACGAGATCACTCCAGGAAACTTCACTTTCCGTACCAGAGAATTTGAGCAGATGGAGCTGGAGTTTTTCTGTGAGCCGGATACAGATCTGGAATGGTTTGCATACTGGAAAGAATTCTGCATCAACTGGCTGCAGACCCTGGGAATCAAAGAAGACGAGATGCGTGTCAGGGATCATGAGAAGGAAGAACTTTCTTTCTACAGTAAGGCAACCTCTGATATTGAATTCCTGTTCCCATTCGGCTGGGGCGAGTTGTGGGGAATTGCAGACAGGACCGATTACGACTTAAACCAGCACCAGAATACGTCCGGACAGGATATGACATATTTTGACGACGAAAAGAAAGAGCGGTACATTCCCTATGTAGTAGAGCCGTCTTTAGGAGCTGACCGTGTGACCCTTGCATTCCTTTGTGCTGCATACGATGAAGAAGAGATCGCAGAAGGAGATGTACGTACAGTGCTTCATTTCCATCCTGCCATTGCACCTGTTAAGATCGGCGTTCTGCCTCTTTCCAAGAAGCTGAATGAAGGCGCAGAAAAGGTATATGAAGAGCTTTGCAAATATTATAACTGTGAATTCGATGACAGAGGCAACATCGGAAAGCGTTATAGAAGACAGGATGAGATCGGTACTCCATTCTGCGTTACTTATGATTTTGATTCAGAAGAAGATTTCGCCGTAACCGTCCGTGACCGTGATACCATGGAGCAGGTAAGAGTTCCCATTGCAGAGCTGAAGAGCTACTTTGAGGATAAGTTCCGTTTCTAAACATGGTCCTGTTTATTTAGCAGGCATCAGTTCATAAAATAAAAAAGAAGGAGAAAGAGGCATTTGCCTCTTTCTCCTTCTTTTTATCTCTGTCTCTTATTTCTGTCTTTTAACTCAGTCTCTTGCCTCTATCTTTCATCTCAGTCTCTTATCTCTACTTTCTACCTTCTACCTCTGCCCCTTATCATAAGGAATACCCTCTGCCTTAGGAGCCTGAGAGTTTCTGGAAGTGAAGATCAGCACGATCAAGGTAATAATATAAGGCACCATCTTATAGAAGTAACTTGGAATGCCCATTGCGCTTAAGAATGGGATTCCGGAATAGGCTGATGCGATAGCCTTCATGAGCCCGAAGAAAAGGGAGGCAAACATGATATTGACCGGCTTCCACTGGCCGAAGATCAATACAGCCAGAGCCAGGAAACCGTATCCGGCTACGTCTGCGTTAAAGTTGGTGGAGGTGGGAACTACAAAGACCAGTCCTCCAAGTCCGCCAAGGGCGCCGGAGATCATAACGCCTGCATACTGCATCCGGTATACATTAATACCGGCGGAATCGGCTGCCTGGGGATGCTCTCCGCAGGACCGGAGCCTTAAACCAAACCGGGTTTTATAAAGAACAATGGTTGAAAGCAAAAAGATTGCAATGCCTATATATGTGGTGATATAAGCGTTCTGGAACAGGAGAGGACCGAAAAACGGAACCTTTCCCAATATCGGAACGGATGAAATGCGGAAGGTGTTGTTAAACTGAACCTGCTGTACTCCCTGAATAACACGGGCCACGAAGATGGCAAAAGCGGGGGCGAACATGTTTAATGCCGTACCGCTGATTACCTGATTGGACTTCATGTTAATGGAAGCGTAGGCGTGGAACAGGGAAAATACCATACCGGTTGCCATGGAGATTAACACCGCAATAATGAGCTGGAGCTGTCCGTTCATGGAGCCGCCTGTAAAATGAATGAACAGGATTCCTGTAAAGGCACCCATGGTCATGATTCCTTCCAAAGCAATGTTGATGATTCCGCTTCGCTCAGAGAACATGGCTCCCAAAGCTACGATCATGAGAGGAATCATGAAATACATGGTCTGCTGAAAAATAAAATAAATTACGCTCATGATTTCGTTCCTCCTTCCTTAGCTGCTTCTGCTTTTTCGCCTTTCTGCCTGTGAATTTTAGAAAGAATGATCTTTACCATAAGAGCAAAGGCGCTGAAATATATGATAACTGCAACGATAATATCAATGATTTCCGTTGAAAATTCAAACAGCTGCAAGTAAAATCCCCCGGCCGTTAAGTATGCGATAAAGATGCCGGAGAAGAGTACTCCGATGGGGTTGCTTAAGCCCAGCAAAGCAACGGAAATGCCGGTAAAGCCTTCCGATGCCAGCACATCTTTGATTTCAATGTGCTTTCCGGTACCTGCCAGATACAAGAGTCCGCCTGCAAGTCCTGCAATGGCTCCTGCGATTACCATGGATAAAATAATGCTCTTTTTTTCATTGATACCTGCGTATTTGCTGGCATCCCGGTTAAAGCCCACAGCCTTTAATTCATAGCCGAAGGTTGTCTTGTTAAGAAGGAGCCAGATTACGATCACCGTAAGGATTGCAATGAGGATACCGCCGTTAACGCTGGAACCTGGGAATATCTTATCAAGTCCCATCTTTGGAATGTTGGCTGTTGCTGCCACATTCCGGGATTCATTTCGCAGGTTATTAAATAAGGGCTTATAACTCTTCACGATCCAGTTAACCAGATACATGCCGATGTAGTTCATCATAATAGAAGCAATTACTTCGTTTACGTTAAAATATGCCTTTAAAAGTCCAGGTACAAGGCCCCACACAGCGCCTAAGATGACGCTAGCAAGAAGGGCGACGATCCAGTGAGCCGGCCCTAAGGATGTCCAGAGGATTCCCACATAGACAGCGCCAAACCCTCCCATGATAAACTGGCCGGGAGTTCCGATGTTGAAAAGCCCTGTCTTGAAGGCAAACCCCACAGAAAGACCGGTGAGGATAATGGGAGTTGCATAATAAAATACCTGTCCGACACCCTTGGCTCCATGGGTAAAAGCTCCTGATAAAATCGTTGCAAATCCAGGAAGAGCCTGCTTCGGATTGCAGAGGAACAGAATGATCAGGCCTACGATCAATCCAAGCACAATGGCAAAAATGGAAGAAAGAATTCCTGTATGGTCCTTTATTTGTTTCGGTTTCATGATTTGCCACCTTCTTTCTTTGCGCCTGCCATATAAAGACCCAATTCCTGAACCGTAACGTTCTTAGGGTTTAGGTCGGCTACGATTCCGCCTTCAAACATGACCAGAATCCGGTCGCTTAAATTCATGACTTCGTCTAATTCCAGGGATACTAAGAGAATGGCGGCACCCGCATCTCTTTGCTTTATCAACTGGCGGTGAATGTATTCAATGGCTCCTACGTCTAAGCCACGGGTGGGCTGAACTGCCAGAAGGATATCGGGAGCCTTGGAGATCTCTCTTGCTACAATAGCCTTTTGCTGGTTTCCGCCGGACATGCTGCGGGCTGTGGTAAAGGAGCCTTCACTGCTTCTTATATCATAATCCTGGATCAGCTTTTCCGCATATTCATAGATCTTGTCATTTTTTAAGAAAGTATTGCTTTGGAAGTCCTTTTCAAAATACTGCTGAAGAACCAGGTTGTAGGCCAGGTTATAATCCAGGACAAGGCCGTGTTTGTGCCGGTCCTCCGGTATGTGGGACAAACCATGGGTATTTTTGTAACGGATGCTCTTTTTCGTCACGTCTTCCCCATTGATGGTAACGGTACCGGTGCTCATATCGGAAATGCCGGTAATGGCATGGATAAGCTCTGTCTGGCCATTGCCGTCGATGCCGGCGATACAGACGATCTCACCTCTTTTTACCTTGAAAGAGACATCATGGACCATCTTTTTTGTCTGGCCCTCTCTTTTGGCCTCCACTGAAAGATCCTTTACTTCCAGCACAACTTCTCCGGGCTTGGAAGGATTCTTGTCAACGGTCAGATTTACCTTTCGGCCAACCATCATCTCTGACATCTCTTCAGGTGTTGTTTCTGCTACCTCTACCGTTCCAATATATTTACCGCGGCGCAGGACAGAACAGCGGTCCGCAACCGCCTTGATTTCATTGAGCTTGTGGGTGATAAACAGGATGGACTTTCCTTCCTTTACCAGATCTTTCATGATCTGCATCAGTTCCTCAATTTCCTGAGGAGTAAGAACCGCAGTGGGTTCGTCAAAAATCATGATTTCGTTGTCGCGATAAAGCATTTTTAAAATCTCGACCCTTTGCTGCATGCCAACGGTAATGTCCGATATGATCGCATCCGGGTCCACGAATAATTTGTATTTCTCGCTTAAATCCATAACCTTTTTACGGGCATCATCCATCTTTAAAAACCCGCGTTTCGTCGTTTCAATGCCCAGAACAATATTCTGAAGTACGGTAAAATTCTCTACCAGCTTAAAATGCTGATGAACCATGCCAATACCCAGAGCATTGGCATCCAGCGGCCCTGTTATCTTTTCTTCATTGCCTCTGACCTTAATGACGCCTTTTTCCGGCTGGTACAGGCCGAATAAGACACTCATGAGCGTGGATTTTCCCGCGCCGTTCTCACCAAGCAGAGCAAGTATCTCGCCTTTCTTTAATTGCAGAGTGATGTCATCATTGGCGATGATACCAGGAAATTCTTTCGTGATGTGAAGCATCTCAATAATGTAGTCCATAAAATCCCCCTTAATTCGGTACCTATCTATGGGACCTGGTTAATAAAATACACCTTGGTATTTTTCTGTTTTATGAGAAATAAAAAAGAGATGCCGTAAGAGACCAGGTCTGTTCTGACTGGTGAATCAAACGGCATCTCCTTTCCTCTTTCCCGCCCATGCTTTCTGGGCATATAGGTATGCCTGGAAGGTATTCCTCTTTCTAGCCCGTGCTATCTGGGCTTAAAGATATGCCCGAAGGGCGCTTCCTTTGCAGGTTATTCTACAAAGTTAATTTTTGTCTTTTCAAGCTTTAAGTCAACCGTAGGATTGTTATTATCCTGGGAAGGCTGTACAAGTTCGATCTTACCTTCTTTTAACTGAGTAAAGATTGCATCATAATCCTGCTGTGTGAACTTGGTGAATTTGGAAGTTTCCATTGGAAGTCCGATACCATTGTTCTTTGCTGAGAAGATGCTGGTTTTTCCGCCTGGGAAAGAATTGTCATAGAATGCCTTTACTCCATCGTAAACGGAAACGGACAGTTCTTTCATTGCTGAGGTAATAACAGTATTGGATTCATAGCTCTGGTCAACGTCAACGCCGATAACCTTTGTGCCTTTTTCTTCAGCAGCAGCCATAACGGAGTTACCAACTGCGCCTCCGCATCCAAAGATCACTTCGGTTCCGTTCTGGTACCAGGAAGCAGCCATTGACTGAGCTTCCGGTGTAGCGGCAAATGCTCCTGTGTAGTTGTACATGATTTCTATGTTGTCGATTCCCAATTCCTTAGCTGCAACGTCAGCACCTTCTGCAAATCCGTAGCCGTAACGGATAACTGCAGGAACTGCCATACCGCCTAAGAAGCCAAGCTTTGTATGGCCGTCTTTCACTGCTGCATAGCCTGCTAAGAATCCAGGCTCGTCTTCCTGGAAGAGGATCGGCATTACATTAGCCTCTGTTCTGAATTCTGAATAATCACCATTGTGAGGTTCGCCATCCAGAAGGATGAAATGAACATCTTTGTGCTGATCCTGGGCAAGGAATACAGGCTCTTCAAATAAGAATCCGGGGCAAACAACTAACTTGGCGCCGCCTTCGATGGCAAGGCCGATGGTCTCAAGATAGGAATCAGTGGTACCTTCCTGGGGCTGGTAGTACTTGTAGGAAATATTGTTTTCCTCCGCATACTTCTTCATGCCTTCCCAAGCGCCCTGGTTAAAGGACTTATCATCAATGGTTCCTAGGTCTGTAACCAATGCAAGCTCATACCCGTTGTCAGATTTTTCTGAAGCTGCGGCTGTTGTCTCTGCCGTTTTTTCAGCAGCAGTTGTGGTTTCCGGTGCAGCTGTGGTAGCGCCGCCTTGATTGGAAGATCCACATCCACTTAATGCTGCAGTCATCATGACTGCCATTGCTAATGCTAATGCTCTCTTTTTCATAATCTTTTTTTTCCTCCTGTTTTTGATTAATTTTCAGAGATACCACTAATGTATCACATTTTCGTTCTGGAAACAATCTCATTTGGTGTTATTTTACAGAAAAAATCAAAAAACAATCGAGCATTTTATGGAATATATTCCTAAACCTTTTACTATGGACGGATATTCTCTGATTTTACTTGTTATTTAAAAGAAAAATGATAGAATGTTTAAAGAATTGAAAAGGAGGATTTTTATGAAAAAGACAAATTTACTGGAAGAACCGGTGAAGAAGTTATTTTTAAGGTATCTGATGCCATCCATCAGTGCCACTCTGGTTACTTCTCTATATATATTGGCGGACACTCTGATGATCGGACGGGGAGTAGGAGCCATCGGCATTGCTGCCTTAAACCTTCTTCTGCCCTTATATAGTCTGTTTTTCGGAACCGGCATGCTGTTTGGCGTAGGCGGAGGCGTGCTTTTGTCTATTTCCAAGGGAAAAGGAGATGAGCATGGGGCCAGGGAATATTTTACGGCTGCACTCTGCTTGGCGGCAGCTGCCGGTGTGGTCTATGTGGCGGCTGGGCAACTGCTGTTTGATCCTGTGACAAAGTTTCTGGGGAGAAACGAAACCATGGACCTTTATGTCAGGGAATACGGAAGGATACTGGTATGGGGGGCGCCCGTATTCCTTCTTTCTTCTTTCCTGCAGGCCTTTGTCAGAAATGACAGAGCTCCTAAAATGGCCATGATTGCCGTGATCTCCGGCGGTGTCACCAATGTGATCCTGGATTATGTTTTCATCTTTCCTATGAAGATGGGAATGGCAGGAGCGGCGGCTGCCACTGTGATCGGCTCCTGCCTGACCCTTGGCATCCTGCTTACCCATTTATTTTCCAAGGGAAGTTCCTTAAGAATTGTCCTTGGCTTCAAATGGAGAAAAGCAGGGGAAATCGTGGTAAACGGCCTTTCCAGCTTCTTATTAGAAACATGCAGCGGAATCGTCATGTTTTTATTTAACCGCCAGCTTTTGGCTTACGTTGGTGATCTTGGAGTGGTGGTGTACGGCATCATATCCAACAGTGCTTTGATCGTTGCTTCTATTAATAATGGTATCTCACAGGCCTCCCAACCCATTCTGGCCATGAATTACGGGGCAGGAAAAATGGAGAGGTTAAAGGAAACACGCCGAATGGGAGAACTGGCCGTATGCGTTGCCGGAGCGCTGTTTGTGGGAGTGGGTATGCTTTTCCCGGTTATGGTAACAGAAGCCTTTGTAAAGCCTGCAGATGAGATTTTAGCCATGTCGGTTCCCGCTGTCAGGATTTACTTCCTGTCATTTCTTCCCATGGGATTTAATATTTTGTTCAGCACCTGGTTCCAGTCGGTATTAAGGCCGGGAAAGGCCTTGTTCATCTGCCTGATGCGGGGACTTGTCTTAAGCAGCGTTCTTGTATTTCATCTTCCAATGGCATTTGGGGTAAACGGGATCTGGTCCGTCATGCCGGCGGCAGAATTTTTGACGCTGGGGATCTGCCTGGTATTGCTGAAAGAAAAAAGACCTGTTTTGTCTGAAAATTCTTAAATTTGTTTTGTGAAATTTTGGGGGTAAAACATGGATTCCCAGGTATAAAATTCGCATATGCGAACTAAAATCGCATATCGGAAAATGACTGAATATGGAAGTACTTTCATGGTAATTGTATCGAAAAAAGAGCTAATTTTTGGGAATAATTAAAGAAACCCCCTTTACTAGCGTATGAATTATGCTATAATATTTGCAGGGCTTTTTTGCAAATGTATCCGGCAGAAAAGCTGGACAACCAACACAATTTGAGGAGGAAATTTACTTATGGCAAGAAAATGGGTTTATTTGTTTACCGAAGGTAATACAAGCATGAAAAACCTGTTAGGAGGAAAAGGCGCCAACTTGGCAGAGATGACAAACTTAGGCCTTCCGGTTCCCCAGGGATTTACCATAACAACAGAGGCTTGTACTCAGTATTATGATGACGGCGAGAAGATTAACGATGAGATCATGGACCAGATCATGGAACACATCACTAAGATGGAAGAGATCACCGGAAAGAAGTTCGGCGATAAGGAAAATCCTCTTCTGGTTTCTGTTCGTTCCGGTGCAAGAGCATCCATGCCAGGTATGATGGACACCATCTTAAACCTTGGTTTGAATGAAGAAGTAGTGGAAGTTCTGGCAGCAAAATCCGGTAATCCCCGTTGGGCATGGGATTGTTACCGCAGATTTATCCAGATGTTCTCCGACGTCGTTATGGAAGTGGGCAAAAAGTTCTTTGAAGAGCTCATCGATAAGATGAAGGAAGAAAAAGGAATCACAGAGGACGTAGATTTAACAGCTGAGGATTTAAAGGAACTTGCAAGACAGTTCAAGGCTGAGTATAAGGAAAAAATCGGTGCTGATTTCCCGGCAGATCCAAAGCTACAGCTGATGGAAGCGATCAAGGCTGTTTTCCGTTCCTGGAACAACCCGAGAGCAAACGTTTACCGCCGCGACAACGATATCCCATATTCCTGGGGTACTGCTGTTAACGTTCAGATGATGGCGTTCGGAAACATGGGCGAGACCTCCGGTACCGGTGTTGCATTTACCCGTGACCCAGCAACCGGTGAACGGCACCTTATGGGTGAGTTCTTAATGAACGCACAGGGTGAGGACGTAGTTGCCGGTATCCGTACACCGCAGAAGATTGACCAGTTGAAGGAAGTTATGCCGGAAGCCTATGAGCAGTTCGTTGGAATCTGCAATAAGCTGGAAGATCACTACAGAGATATGCAGGATATGGAATTTACCATTGAAGATAGAACCCTTTACATGCTTCAGACCCGTAACGGCAAGAGAACAGCTAAGGCAGCTTTAAAGATTGCTTGTGATCTGGTTGATGAAGGCATGATTACAGAGGAAAAGGCAGTTAAGATGATCGATCCAAGAAACTTGGATACCTTACTCCATCCTCAGTTTGATACAGATGCATTAAAGAAGACAGAACCGATCGGAAAGGCTCTGGCAGCATCTCCGGGAGCTGCATGCGGTAAGATCGTATTTACAGCTGACGATGCAAAAGCATGGCATGAAAGAGGCGAGAAGGTTGTTCTGGTTCGTCTTGAGACCTCTCCGGAAGATATTGAAGGAATGAAGGCCGCTCAGGGTATCTTAACCGTACGCGGTGGTATGACTTCTCATGCAGCAGTTGTAGCACGTGGAATGGGTACATGCTGTGTATCCGGCTGTTCCGAAATCATTATGGATGAAGAGAACAAGAAATTCGTCCTGTCAGGCAAGGAATATCATGAAGGAGACTTCTTATCCCTTGATGGATCTACCGGAAAGATCTATGACGGAATCATTCCTACAGTAGATGCAGCCATTATCGGTGAATTCGGAAGAATCATGGCATGGGCAGACAAGTACAGAAGGCTGAAAGTAAGAACCAATGCTGATACACCAGCTGATGCAAGAAAAGCAAGAGAACTGGGCGCAGAAGGAATCGGCCTTTGCCGTACCGAGCATATGTTCTTTGAAGGAGACAGAATCGACGCATTCCGCGAGATGATCTGCTCCGATACCGTTGAGGAAAGAGAAGCAGCTCTTGAAAAGATCCTTCCTGTACAGCAGGATGACTTTGAAAAGCTTTACGAAGCATTGGAAGGCAATCCTGTTACCATCCGTTTCTTAGATCCACCTCTGCATGAGTTCGTTCCAACAGAGGAAGATGACATTAAGAAACTGGCTGATACCCAGGGCAAGACTGTTGCTCAGATCAAGAGCATCATCGATTCCTTACACGAGTTCAACCCAATGATGGGACATCGTGGATGCCGTCTGACCGTTACCTATCCTGAGATCGCAAAAATGCAGACAAAGGCAGTGATCCGTGCAGCCATCAACGTTCAGAAGGCACATTCTGACTGGAACGTTTGCCCGGAAATCATGATTCCGCTGATCTGTGATGAGAAGGAATTAAAGTTTGTTAAGAAGATCGTAGTTGAAACTGCTGACGCAGAGATCGCCGCAGCAGGAAGCAACTTAAAATATGAAGTAGGTACCATGATCGAGATCCCAAGAGCATGCCTGACCGCTGATGACATTGCCAAAGAGGCTGAATTCTTCTGCTTCGGAACCAATGACTTAACTCAGATGACCTATGGCTTCTCCCGTGACGATGCAGGCAAGTTCTTAAATGCTTACTATGACACCAAGATCTTCGAGAATGACCCATTTGCAAAACTGGATCAGACCGGTGTAGGCAAGCTTATGGAAACAGCAATCAAGTTAGGCAAGGGCGTTCGTCCGGAGATGCATGTTGGTATCTGCGGCGAGCACGGCGGAGATCCTTCTTCCGTAGAGTTCTGCCATAAGATTGGTCTGGATTATGTATCCTGTTCTCCATTCCGTGTGCCGATTGCTAAACTGGCAGCAGCACAGGCAGCACTTAACAATTAAAGAAAACAACTATATAGGATAGTCAAAGGGGGTCGTGGTATCGGCAGTTTCGTACACGGCCCCTTTTGATGTTTAAAATACTATAAAGAGTGCAACATATCAGAAAAGCTGCTCAATCTGGCCATACGGTATAGATCTTGCAGCTTTTTTGATGTTCTTATATAATTGACAGTTGATATGCCTATGATTCCAGATCAGATTTCAGAAGTTCATTATACTTCTCAATAATCCGGTAAAAGGCGTCTAAGTCTGACTCACCGCACTGTTCGATCAGATAGGAGGTGGTCTGTGTGATGTCTGCTACATCGTAAGCTTTGTGAACCGAGGAAAGTCTCTGACCCTTTTCTGTCACGTATAAGCATACGGATTTTTCATTATTCTCCTTGTAGCGTTTTTCTATATATCCGGAGTCGACTAGCTTCTTGATGACCTGGGAAATGGCACTTTTGCTTTTGTGCCATATCTTTGACAGCTCAGTGGCGGTAATCCCGGGGGAGTCGTCAATGTAGGTAAGGGTGTGTATCTCCATCATGTTAAAGTTTTCATTCTCATATGTATGATGGGCATAGATGTAATTGTGATATAAGATGACAAATTCATACAAGGTATCTGCCCGTGCATTCAACTTTTGATATGCGCTGTTTATATCTGAAATATGACTCATATAAATGCTCCTGTTCCAATTGATGATGTTTGTACATGTAATAGTACCATATATAGTATAGGGCTTCAATATATTATTTCAAACAAAGCGGGAAATATAGTTAAGTGAATAAACCATAAAAATAAGAAAGTAAACAATTTATGTGAAAACTGCCCTAATTATTAAAAATGTATTAAAAATATATTGACAATATATACTATGTATTTTATAATATAGTTCAGTTGGTGAACTATATTTTGCAACAACTTGCTTATACTACGAAAAGGATGGTATTTTCATGGACATTGAGAAGTTCTGTAGGGAAAATTGTGTGGAACGACGGGGAACAGGTACATTAAAGTGGGACTCACTTCAGGAAATTTTTGGAGATGCAGACCTGCTTCCCCTATGGGTTGCCGATATGGAGATCCAGTCGCCGGCAGCAGTAAGGGAGGCTCTGGTGAAGCGCGTGGAGCACGGCGTGTTTGGCTATGGCACAGTGGAGGAAGCGTTTTTTGATTCTTTCTTTGCATGGCAGAAGAAGCATCATAATGTAGAACTTGCCAGGGAAGATATAAGGTTTGCTACCGGGGTGGTGGGATCCTTATATGCGGCTGTAAGGGCATATACCAAAGAGGAAGCGTCCGTTATTATCTGCCCTCCTGTATATTACCCATTTTATGATGCCATACTGAACACTGGAAGAAAGCTTGTAACCTGTGAACTTGATAACAACAACGGTTATTATACCCTGGATTTTGAAAAGTTTGAAAAGGAAATCATGGACAACAAGGCAGAGATGTTCATCCTGTGTTCCCCCCATAACCCTGTAAGCCGGGTATGGTCAGAGGAGGAGCTGGATACCATGTTCAATATCTGCCGCAGACATGGGGTGCTGGTGGTTTCCGATGAGATTCATCAGGATTTTACCTATGAGGGGAAGAAGTTCGTATCATCCGCCCTGGTCGGGGACGGTAAGTATAAGGATATTCTGATTACCTTAAATGCAGGTTCCAAGACATTTAACTTAGCCGGGTTGATTCACTCCCATGTAATCATATTTGACAAACCGTTGATGGAAACCTATGATGCATACATCAAAAGCATTGGTTCACCGGAAGTCAACCTCATGGGTATTGCAGGAGTGGAGGCCGCTTTCCGGGGAGGAGAAGAATGGCTGGAGAATGTGAAGGCACTGATTATTCATAATTACAATTATATGAGACAAGAGTTTTTAAGAGAGCTTCCAGAGATTGTGGTTACACCTCTTGAAGGAACCTATCTGTCCTGGATTGATTTAAGAGGCTATCTAACAGGGGAAGAGACTGCCGGCTTTATCCAGAACAAGTGCCGTCTTGCCTGCGACGTCGGTGAATGGTTCAGCCTCATGGCACACGGATTTATCCGGATTAACCTGGCTACTGATACAAAGCATGTTGTTACTGCTGTTGAGAGCATTATTAAAAACATTAAAGAAAAGGTGGGGGAATAAATGGCTGTTTATATAAGTGTAATCTGTTTTTTAATCTATCTGGGTGTTCTGTTTGTATTACAGAAAAAAGGCAAATCTTTTAATGTACGTGTAATAGCCGGTCTGTTCGGCGGTATTATATTTGGTGCGATCTTAAAGACGGTGGCAGATGATGCAGCGGTTTCTGAGAGTCTGCGCTGGATCAGCCTGGTGGGTACTGCATATACCAAGCTTTTAAAGATGATGGTGATCCCGTTGATTTTTGTATCCATTGTGTGTGCTATCATAAACCAGAAGTCAGGCAAGAACCTTGGTAAGATTACAGCTCTTGTACTGGTAATTCTCCTTTCAACGGCAGCAATTTCAGCAGTGGTAGGCGGTGTTACAGCTGCGGCATTTGGTGTCAGCGCGGAGGGACTGGAGATTGGCGAGGCTGAGAGTAAGAAGACTTCCCAGCTGGAAGAGAAGGCTAAGGAGGGCCTTTCCATTGAAGATACCATTATTGATATCATTCCATCCAACCCGATCTATGCCCTGACCGGACAGGGTAGCAATGCAACTCTTTCCGTGGTGCTCTTTGCAGCATTCCTGGGAATCGGAGTGATCGGGGTACGGACCTATGCCCCGGAACAGGCAGAATTTTTCGGGAAACTAATGAATTCGCTGAATACCTTGGTGGTGGAAGTGGTCATGATGATAATTATGCTGACGCCATTCGGCATCTTTTCATTGATGACCAAGACCATTGCAGGAAGTGACTATACCAGTATCCTGCGGCTTGTAACCTTTGTTCTTGCTTCCTATACAGCTATATTTATCATGTTCATCATTCACGGACTGATACTGGCTGCAGTGGGAGTCAGCCCTCTTACATATTTTAAGAAGGCCATGACAACCCTTGTATTTGCTTTTACCTCCCGTACCAGTGCAGGAACCCTGCCGCTGACCATCAGGACCTTAACAGATGAGATGGGTGTGGATAACGGAGTTTCCAACTTGGCAGGTTCCCTCAGTACCTCCATCGGACAGAACGGCTGCGCAGCTATTTATCCTGCCATGCTGGTAGTCATGGTGGCTCCTGCTGTGGGCCAGCAAATTACTCCTTCTTTCTTTATTCTGATGGTAGTCATCATCACGTTTGCTTCCATTGGTATCGCCGGTGTAGGCGGCGGCGCAACCTTTGCAGGTATCACCGTGTTATCCGCACTTGGACTCCCGGTTGGCCTCGCAGGTCTGCTGGTAGGAATTGAGCCTGTCATCGACATGGCCAGGACTGCCCTGAATGTCAGCGATGGTATGGTGACCGGTTTAGTAGCTGCAAAACTGACCAATAATATAGATATGACAGTATATAATGACAAGTCGCTGAACCTGGAAAAGAAGCCGGCTTCAGCAAAGGGAAATTCATAAGAAAATAAATACAAAGGATGTGTGATCATGGGTAAACGTGTTCTTATTGTGGGAGGTGTTGCCGGCGGTGCTTCCGCCGCAGCCAGAATCAGGCGTCTGGATGCAGATGCGTCCATAACCATATTTGAACGGGGAGAGCATGTATCCTTTTCCAACTGCTCACTTCCCTATTATTTAAGCAGGACCGTGGAGGATAAGGAATATCTGGTGCTGATGACTCCGGAGGGATTTGAGAATTCCTATGATATCGAGGTGCGTGTTAACAGTGAGGTGTGCGGCATTGACCGCACCCTTAAGAAAATACGTATTAAAGACAGTGTATCCGGCCGGGAATATGAAGAATCATATGATGAGCTGGTGCTTTCGCCAGGATCATATCCTATCCGTCCTAAGTCAATCGTGGGAGTGTCACTCCCTCATGTATTCACAGTGCGCAATGTGAATGATATTGCAGATCTGGACCAATATGTTGCCAGAGAAGAAATACGCAGTGTGGTTGTAATCGGAGGCGGCTTTATCGGCCTTGAGGTGGCAGAAAATCTGAAATCTGCAGGAAAGCAGGTAGCTGTGGCAGAGGCTGCCAGCCAGATCATGGCTCCTTTTGATCATGATATGAGCCAGATTCTGCAGAAAGAGCTCTATGATCAGGGTGTGGAACTGGCTGTGGGTGACGGTGTTAAGGCTATCACAGAGGATACGGTAATCTTAAACTCTGGCAGGGAGCTGCCCTGCGATGCAGTGGTGCTCTCCATTGGTGTACTGCCGGAGACAGAGCTGGCGAAGCAGGCAGGCCTGGAAATCGGTGAGACCGGTGCAATCAAGGTCACACCGGATTACCGCACCAGTGACCCGCATATCTATGCAGTGGGCGATGCCATCGAAGTATACCAGCGTCTGACCCACAGACCAACCAGGCTCCCTCTGGCTGGTCCGGCTCTGCGCCAGGCAAGGGCAGCCGCTGATGCCATGTATGGCATGTCCACCAGGAATAACGGAGTCATTGGTTCCTGTGCTGTCAGGCTGTTCGAGTTGAACGCTGCTGCCACAGGTTTGAATGAGAGAACCGCAAAAGCAAATAATATACCATGTGATTCTGTCTACACCATGGCCATGGATAAGGTAGGCCTGATGCCCGGCAGTTCTCCCATGCACTTTAAGCTTGTTTTCGAGGTACCCACAGGAAGGGTCCTGGGAGCCCAGGCCATCGGCAAGGGCAATGTAGACAAACGGATCGACGTTATCGCAACCCTTATTGCCATGAACGGAACACTGGAGGACTTAAAAGAACTGGAACTCTGCTACTCACCGGTGTTCGGCACAGCAAGGGATGTGGTTAATCTGTCTGCACTGGTGGCACTCAATGTCCTGCACGGTGTCTCGAAACAGGTTCATGTAAGTGAAGTGCGGGAACTGGTGGAGAGCAAAGCATGCATCATCGATGTGAGAGGCCGTGATGAGTTTGAGATGGGACATCTCATTGGAGCCGTGAATATCCCCTTAGGTGAACTCAGGCAGCGTGTATCGGAAATTCCTCATGACAGGCCGGTATACTTACACTGCAGAACCAGCCAGAGAAGCTATAATGCATCCATGGCGTTAAAGGGCCGTGGTTTTGACAATATCATTAATATTTCCGGTTCCTTCCTGGGAATCAGTTATTATGAATACTTTACGGATATGACTACGGGACGGGAGAAGATACTAACGGAATATAATTTTTTATAAAAGTCGTATATAAAAACAGACGGTATGCCTGAGATGAGGGGCATACCGTCTGTTTTTATGGGTCGTGATCAGCAGCTTGCAGCTTGTTAAGTTTACTTAAAGCCCTGCCCGCCTCCGTAAAGAAGATTGTATGGTTTTCCTGCCTATAAAGATATTAAGGAGAATTATGGAAGAGAAAAAATTGGCTATACTTTCTATATAATTCAAATATAGCAGGAAAAATGGAGGAACGTATATGAGAATTCCAAAGCACATTGGGATCATACCAGACGGCAACCGCCGCTGGGCCCTTGGAAAAGGAATGGGAAAAGAGGCAGGCTATGACAATGGAATATCCCCTGGAATGGTCCTTTACCACCTTTGCAGAAAACTTGGGATTAATGAAATGACCTTTTATGGCTTTACCGTGGACAATACAAAGCGTCCCTCAATTCAGAGGGAAGCCTTTTCAAAGGCATGCGTAAAAGCCGTAGAGGAATTGTCAAAGGAAGATGCCGAGCTTTTGGTTCTGGGAAAAACAACGTCAGCCATGTTTCCGGAGGAGCTGAAGCCATATACCAACAGGCATCAGTTCGGCAATGGAGGAATGAAGATCAACTTTCTGGTCAACTACAGCTGGGAGTGGGATCTGGGACTTCATGACGGAGCAATAGGCCCTAAATTAAAAACCGCCGATGTTTCCAGGATCGATCTGGTGATCCGGTGGGGAGGCCGCAGAAGGCTGTCCGGTTTCTTGCCGGTACAGTCTGTTTACTCAGATATGTATGTAATTGATGATTACTGGCCGGATTTTACGCCTCAGCACGTATACGATGCGATAGAATGGTATTCCAGGCAGGACGTGACTCTGGGAGGGTGAAGATACACAGATCGGACTGTTCGATTTCATAGCAAAAGAATATGGTTACTAAAATTTGGCATACTACTTACGGAATAATATTTTGATGGAGGTAATTATGCCAGAGACGGTTTTAGAAAAAACAGAAGGTCGGGTAAGCTATCATGACTCCGTGGAAGAGATGCTGGTCAGGATAAGAGATGACGGATTATCAAGCGTATTTTCCAGATGGGACGAGCAGGAAAAAATACGATGCAAATTTTGCCTGCAGGGACTAAGCTGTCAATTATGTACCAATGGACCTTGCAGAATCAATGAACAAAAAGGACCGGAAAAAGGTGTTTGCGGAATTGGGGCCGATGCCATGGCCATGAGAAATCTTCTCATGAGAAATATTATGGGCGCGGCCACCTATGCCCATCATGCTTACGAGGCCTTCCGCACCTTAAAAGAAACAGGAAAAGGCAATACCGTTTTTCAGATTGCGGACGTTAACAAATTAAAATGGATGTGTGAAAAAACCGGGATCAATACAAACCAGGATGTGAACCAGATGGCTGTCTGCCTGGCAGAATTTCTTGACCGGGAGATGAAAATAAGCCCTGACGAGAAAAGTGTTATGGTGGAAGTCTTTTCACCAAAAAAACGAAAAAAGATCTGGGAAGACTTACACATTTATCCATCAGGCGTTGAACACGAAGTACAGAACAGCATTGCAAGCTGCCTTACCAATGTAGATGGCGACTACGTTTCCCTGGCTACAAAAGCCCTGCGCTTAGGTCTTTCCACGATTTATACTGCGCAGATTGGTCTTGAAATGACCCAGGATATATTATTTGGAACGCCGATGCCTCATGAAGTGGATGTGGATTTGGGAATTATGGACCCTGACTATGTAAATATTGCATTTAATGGACATCAGCCCTGGATTGGGGTTGCTGCTTTACAGATGGCAAGGATGCAGAAGTATCAGGATATGGCAAAGCAGGCCGGAGCAAAGGGAATTCACATCGTAGGTTCCATTGAGACCGGACAGGAATTGCTGCAACGGTTTGAAATGGATGATGTGTTCGTGGGCCTTATGGGAAACTGGTTATCCATTGAACCGTTTTTAGCAACAGGAACGGTGGATGCATTTGTAATGGAAGAAAACTGTTCTCCTCCTGCCATTGATCAATATGCGGAAAAGTATCAGGTAGCACTTGTAAGTGTCAGCACAATTATCGGTGTTCCCGGCACAGAGCATAAGATGCCATATTATCCGGGTAAGGCAGAGGAAATGGCGGAGACGTGCATTAACGTTGCCATTGAGAACTTTAAGAAAAGGCATGAAAAGATCAAGCCTATGGTGCCAAAATACAAGCAAAAAGCCATTGCCGGATTTTCCACGGAAGCAGTGTTAAATGCAATTGGAAATGATTTAAATAATCTGGTGGATGTCATCGCAAAAGGCCAGTTAAAAGGAATTGTTGCCCTGGCAAACTGTTCCACATTGAGAAACGGGCCTCAGGATTGGAATACGGTAAATTTAACAAAAGAACTGATTAAAAAAGACATCCTTGTAGTTGCAGGAGGCTGCGGAAACCATGGATTAGAGGTTGCAGGAATGTGCAATTTAGACGCCATCGATCAGGCAGGAGAAGGACTGCAGGGAGTGTGCAGGGCGTTGGGAATTCCCCCGGTGCTAAGCTTTGGAACCTGCACGGATACAGGAAGGATTTCCATGCTTGTAACGGCCCTGGCCGACCATCTGGATGCCGATATTTCTGACCTTCCTATTGCAGTGACAGCACCGGAATGGATGGAACAGAAGGCAACCATAGATGGCTTATTTGCCATAGCATACGGAGCCTATACCCATCTTTCTCCCACTCCCTTTATCACTGGCGCACCAAAGCTTGTAAAGCTGCTCACAGAAGATGTAGAGGGCCTGACCGGCGGAAAAGTTGCGTTAGGTGATGACCCGGTACAGGTAGCCAATGATATTGAAGATCATATCATGAAAAAAAGACGGAACATGGGCTTGAATTAGATTCCAAGCGGAAAATGAAATGACCCCGGAAAATGAAAAGACAAGAATCAATGGCTTTGCAGACAAAGAAGGCTTCGGCATTTTTGCTGAGGCCTTCTTTTTGTATTGGGCAGCCAGAATTGGTGTTTAGCCACTGTGCTTCCATATTTTTCTTGTTAGAAGCAGGGTGAAATAAGGCTGCTCCCCCGCTAATGAGAATTATTTCACTTTTCATTTTTCCTGTCTCCTTGTATAATTATTATATTTCCATCGTATAGCAGATATAGGAAGAAGGAGGAGTCTTACGTGACACAACGGAAAAAGGACCTGGAATTTTTAAAAACCACAGAATTATTCCAGGGAATGAATGTGGGAGGGATGGAGTATGGAATGTGCAATTTAAAAAAAGGCAGCCTGGTCAGCAACCGTTATCAGGGAGAGAAATCCATCGGTATTGTAGTAACCGGCGAGATTACCGTCTCTTCGTTCACCCCGGATGGAAAAGAATTAACCTTGAGACAGATTTACCCGAAAGACTGTTTTGGGATCTGCACGGTTCTTACTCAAGCCGAGATGCCCAACACACTGCAGTGCATGTGCCCCACTACCGTACTGTACATAAAGAAAAGTGAACTTTTAAAGGTGTTAAAGAGGGATCCGGAGCTGATGCTTCATATCATGACGATCTTTAATAAAAAGATACTATTTCTGCAGAAGAAAGTCGAAATGCTTAATACAACCTCTGCCAAAGCCCGGCTAGCTGATTATTTAGTGAGTCATGCCAACAGCAATGGAGTGGTTTCCCTGCGAACGGGAAAGACTGGATTATGTTCCTGTCTGGGAATCAGCCGTGCAACCTTGTATCGGGAACTGGACAACTTCCGCATTTCCCAGGCAATCGAGTATACGGAACAGAAGATTGTAATCAGGGATGTATCTCATTTGAGACAGTTTTCCCAGTGTCATCTTGACTCCAAGGCGGCTTCATGTTAGTATGCAGGAGTTAGCTATAACTAACTAAAGGCGAATGAAGGAGAGTCAAATATGTTAAAGATTGCAGTATATGGGAAGGGAGGAATTGGCAAAAGCACAACCACCTCAAACCTGACAGCAGCCTTGTCTGACATGGGATATCGGGTGATGCAGATCGGCTGTGATCCAAAAGCAGATTCCACTCAGAATCTGACATTGGGAAAACCGGTAAAGACAGTTTTGGATGCAATAAAGGAAAAGTCGGATCATGTGGAGCTTTCAGATATTGTATTTCCTGGTTATAACGGGGCGTTATGCGTGGAAGCAGGAGGACCGACTCCTGGAATTGGCTGCGCGGGGCGCGGTATTATTACCGCTTTTGAACGGTTGGAAGCATTAAATGCTTATGAGATCTACAAGCCGGATATCATACTTTATGATGTTCTTGGTGACGTGGTATGTGGAGGCTTTGCCATGCCCATTCGGGGCGGTTATGCGGAACATGTATTTGTTGTTACTTCGGGTGAGAAGATGTCCCTTTATGCTGCCGCTAATATAGTCAGTGCTGTTGGACAATTTTCAAAGCGGGGATATGCCCGGTATTCCGGTATCATTTTAAACTCAAGAAATATTGAAAAAGAACAGGAACTGGTATCTGAATTTGCAGAGGAAAGCGGCGGGAAGATCGTGCGGATTCTGCCTCGTGACGGAATTGTACAGGAGGCAGAGCATCAGAAGAAAACTGTTGTGGAAGCATTTCCGGACAGTGCCATGGCAGAAGAATACCGTACATTAGCCAAATCGATTCTGGAGGTGTGCGGTCATGAAAACTGATTGCAGTACGCTTCATTATACATCGCCTGCCCACGGCGGGTGGGGGGTGGTCCGTCTGGCTATGCTAGTTCCGGAAAGTTACCAGCTGTTTGTTTGTCCCTTTGCCTGTGGGAGGCATGGGGCGCTTGGAGCCATCGGACATGGCTTAAAAGACCGGCTCTCCTATTTATACATTGATGAAAGTGATATTGTAACGGGAGGATATGAGGATTTAATTCCAGAAGCGGTGGCAGAACTCCTGGAGACACTGGAGAAAAAACCGAAAGTTCTAATGATTTTTGTCAGCTGCCTGGATGACCTGCTGGGAACAGACCATGAGTCCATACTGGCTGTTTTGCGGGAACAGCATGAAGATGTTCGGTTTACTTTCTGCCATATGAACCCGATTACCCTGGATACGGACAATCCTCCTCCGGTCAATATCCGCCGGAAGATGTACGGTCTCTTGGAACCGTTGGAAGGAAAGATGCGGCAGGTCAATCTCATTGGGAATCCGGTGCAGATCCGGCCGGAATCTGAATTGTTTGCATTTTTGCAGGCGATGGGAATCCATCAGGTCAACCATATTGCACAGTTTGAAACCTTTGAAGCATACAAACAGATGGCGGCTGCCAAATGGAATCTGGTGACAGCCCCGCCGGGAGTGAAGGCGGCCATGGACATGAAGAAACGGCTGAATATTGACTTTGAGTTAGCTTATACTAACTACCGGGAGGAAGATATATTAAATACTTACGAACGGCTGATGGAAAAGCTGGCGGACAAAGAGAATGTCCGGTTTGATCTGGAGCCATACCAAAGAAAGGCAAGACAGGCAGTCGTGGAGGCAAAAGAGGCAGCCCGGAACAGACCGGTCTTTATCGATGATACGGCTGTGATATTTCCTTTTGCGGCAGCCAGGGCATTCATTGAGGCAGGTTTCCATGTGGCTGGAATTTTTGCCCGGACCGTTGGGGAAGCAGAAAAGAAACATGCGGACTGGATCCATGAACATATGCCGGAAATTCAGATTATAAATCCGATCGGCTATGATATTCCTTCAAAGATCGGAGTATTTCCGGAGGATGGCATTGCCATTGGCTTTGAAGCCGCATATGTTACCCGTTCCCGCCATGTGTATGGTCTGGTTAACAATGAAGGGAACTTTGGATTTGACGGTATCATCCGGCTGATGCAGGGAATCGTCCATGCGGTCCAGGTGGAAGAAGACTTGGAAACGCTGATAAAAAATTATGGGTTGGTGATATGATGCATAAACTTTCGATACAACTGCCTCCCTTTGCTCCTGATTATTCCGGTGTATGCTCTGCCCTGTTTGCGTTGGGCGGCCTGCTGGTAATTCATGATGCTTCCGGCTGCACGGGGAATTATACCGGTTATGATGAACCCAGATGGTATGATTCCCGCAGCCTGTTGTACTGTTCAGGACTCAGGGAAATGGATGCGATCCTAGGCAATGATGAAAAATTTATACAAAAGATAGAAAATGCCGCAAATAATCTGAAGCCAAACTTTCTTTGCTTTCTTGGAAGTCCGGTTCCTATGGTTATTGGAACGGATCTGGAGGGAATAGCGGCAGAACTGGAAGAGCGTACCGGAATTCCTTCTATCGGACTGGCAACAACCGGTTTGCATTACTACGATAAAGGGATCTCAGATGCTTACATAGCTTTTGCAAAAAAGTTCTTTCCGTCACCGCAGGAGGTCAGCCCGTCAGGGGACAGTATCAATATTCTGGGATTAACACCCCTTGATTTCTCCAACAACAGCAATGCAGTTGACTTGATTGGCGAGCTGGAGAAACGGGGCTTTACCATTCAGGCGGATTTCTCTATGATATCTGATTTCCATAAGGTTTGCCAGGCACCGTCTGCCGGTGTAAACCTGGTGGTGTCAAAGAGCGGTCTTGGCCTGGCAGAATATATGAAAAAACGATATCAAATTCCTTACGTGACAGGGGTTCCGGCCGGGGAGCCGGCGGCGGACCGTTTGGCAGCAATGCTGAAAGAAACAATGGAAGATAAGCAGGAGAGGGTATTGGAAACGGCAGCAAATGAAACGAGTCAGATTCTGATGATCGGTGAAGAGGTTCTGATCCGGTCGCTGGCGTTTCATCTTCAGGAAGAGATGGGAATAAGGGATATTCAGCCGGCGGTTTTATTCGGAGGAACACAAGGAGTGTACCGGCAGGCCAGCCTTTCCTTAAATAGTGAGAGTGATATCAGAAAACTGGTGAACAGTGGAAGTTATCATACCATTATAGCTGATCCGCTGATCCGGCAGTTGATCCGGGAAAAAGAAAATGTGCGATTCATTGAGCTGCCTCATGTGGCGGTTTCCAGCAAGGTATGTTGGGACCATGCACCTCAGCTCATGGGAAAACGATTGAGTGGAAGCTTATTTAGCTTTCAATGATACGAAGAAGGGAGAAATGAAAAGATGAAAAAAACAGTAACGCGTGTATTGAGCATGGCTCTGTGCCTGGCTGTATTATCCGGCTGTACGGCTAAGTCAGCTTCCACGGAGACTCCGGCCTCAGCAGCCGGAGAAGCGGCGTCAGCGGAAGACAAACCGGAGGCCGGGAAAGAGGAAGAACCCGCACCGGCAGCCGGCGAGACCAAGACGATCATTGACCAGGGCGGTAATGAGGTGGTCATTCCGGTTAATATTGAGCGTGTGGCGATTGCGTCTTTATGGCCGCTGCCGTCGGTTTATGTATTGTATCAGGGGTCAGGCGCAAAACTGGTGGGCATGCATCCGGCTTCTAAAAGTGCGGCAGAACATTCTTTGTTGATGAAAGTGGCTCCTGAATTAAAGGATGTGGATACTTCCTTTATTCAGGGCGGTGAAGTCAATGTGGAAGAACTCATTAAACTGAAGCCTGATGTGATCTTTTACAATGCCAACAATGCAAAAGAAAGAGAAGTGCTGTTAAAAACCGGTATACCGGTGGTTGGCTTCAGCACTTCCATTGCCGGGTTTGATACGGTGGAAACAGTGAACCAATGGGTCGAACTGTTGGGAGAAATATTTGATGAGCCGGATAAGGTAGCCGGTATTACTGATTACGGACGTGAAGTGGCTGCTGATATTGAAAAACGCTTAAAGGATGTAAAAGAGGAAGATAAACCGAAAGTAATGATTATTTATCATTATAAAGACGGGGTATTCCAGACCTCCGGCAATCAGTTCTTCGGTCAGTACTGGTGCGATGCAACCGGAGCCATCAGCGTATCAAAAGATATTCCCGGGTCAGGCGTGGATCTGACCATGGAACAGATCTATGAGTGGGATCCGGATATTATCTATGTAACAAACTTCAGTCCCTACCTGCCTCAGGATTTTTATGACAACAGCATTGAAGGATTTGACTGGAGTCCGGTTAAGGCCGTACGGGAACATAAAGTTTATAAATTCCCTCTGGGAATGTACCGCTGGTTCCCGCCGTCTTCCGATTCTTCTCTTTGCCTTTATTGGATGGCCCAGAAAAATCACCCGGAAGTTTTTGCGGACCTTGATTTGAACCAGACAATTAAAGACTTTTATCTGAAGTATTATTATGTAGAGCTAACGGATGAAGAGGTGGAAGGCATATTTAATCCTCCCCGTGAAGCAGCAGACGGAGTATAAACATGTTGATGAAACGATATGGAACCGGAACCAGGATCTTACTGATCCTGGCTCCGGTGTTAACGGCCCTGATCTGTCTGGGCATCGGACGCTATTCTTTTAATCTGGCTGACATCTGTAAACTGTTATATACCTATGCGGTTTCCGGAAAAGATGCCATCGAACCTCAGGCATACAGTGTTGTATTCAATATCCGGCTGCCAAGAATCATACTGGCAGTTCTTTGCGGAGCAGGGCTGGCTGTCTCGGGAGCGGCTTTTCAGCCCTTATTTTCCAATGCGCTGGCGACTCCGGATACTCTGGGGGTGGCACAGGGAGCATGTTTTGGTGCGGCACTGGCCCTTTTATTTTCTGACAGTCTTTTATGGGTTCAGCTGGTGGCCCTGGTATTTGGCCTGATTGCGATTATGCTTACTTATTCCATCAGCAAGGTTAAAGGTCAGTCTTCCACGTTTATGATCATTCTGGCGGGAATCGCGGTTTCTTCTCTTTTTACTTCCCTGGTATCCCTGGTTAAATATGTGGCTGATCCGGAATCTCAGCTGCCAACCATTACCTACTGGCTGTTAGGAAGTATGGCCGGAATTACCTACAAGAGTCTGGCTATCGGAGGTCCCTTGATCTGCGGGGGAATTCTGATAATTTACCTGCTTCGCTGGCGGTTGAATATCCTGTCAATGTCTGAGGATGAAGCAAGGTCCATGGGAATTGACTTAAGAAAGCTTCGCATTATTATTATTCTGGCAGCAGCATTGATTACAGCCTCCTGCGCCTCCATGTGCGGACGGATCGAGTGGGTGGGGCTATTGATTCCCCATGGGGTCCGGATGTTATTTGGAAGCAATAACGAACGGGTCATTCCAGCCAGCATCAGTCTGGGCGCAGTATTTATGCTGGTTATGGATACGACTGCCAGGGCTGCAACGACTGCTGAAATTCCCCTGTCGATCCTGACGGCAGTGATCGGAGCCCCGGTATTTATTCTATTGCTGAGAAAGACAGGAGGAGGATGGCTGTGATTTTTGAAGTAAAGAAAGGCTGCTTTGGATATAAGGCAGGGGAAGAAATTTTAAAAGAAATCACATTCCGGCTTCAGGATGGAGAAGTACTGGCTATCCTGGGACCAAACGGCGTAGGCAAAACCACGCTGCTTCGCAATATGATGGGACTGCTGAAATGGAAATCAGGCGGAAGCTATCTGGATGGAACATGTCTGGCGGAAATGTCTGTAAAAGATGTCTGGCAGACAATCGCCTATGTTCCCCAGGCGAAAGCGTCGCTTTTTTCTTATACGGTAGAAGAGATGGTCTTACTGGGACGCAGTGCCCATATCGGAAATTTCAGCCGTCCGAAAAAGGTGGATGTGGAAATTGCCGATGAGGCGATCCGGAGTGTTGGAATTGATTATTTAAGAGGGAAGCTGGTGAGCCGGATCAGCGGCGGAGAGCTTCAGATGGTTTTAATTGCCCGGGCCCTGACTGCAAAACCCCGGATACTGGTGCTGGACGAGCCGGAGAGCAATCTGGATTTTAGAAACCAGCTGATTATTCTGGATACAATCCGCCGCCTTGCGGATGAAAAGAACATATCCTGTATTTTTAATACCCACTACCCGGCACATGCGCTAAAGATATCCGATAAGGCATTGATTTTGAACCGCAGCGGAAAAAGTATATTTGGCAAAGTGGATGAAGTAGTATCGAAAGAACATATGGAAGAGGCATTTGGGGTAAAGGTTCTGATCAATGAAATTGAAGAAGAAGGGCATCGTTTTAAATCCGTAACTGCCCTGGCATTAACCTGACATGCTTCAAAGACTAATAGAAGGCTTCGGCATTTTTGCTGAGGCCTTCTTTTTTGCCGGACTGATTGAAAATATTATCCTTATTTATAAATTATGTTATAATACAAAAAAGAAGAGATTTGGAAGATTTTAACAAAGGGGGAACATGGCTTGATCAAATATTTGGTAAACAGATACAGAGGATGGGGGATTGCCAAAAAAACATTGATCATCCTGCTTTTTGTCTCAATCGTCCCTGTCATGGTAATCGAAATCATAACCTGTATCATAGCCGCCAACACCATAAAAAAGCAGATGGATATTCTGGTGGAAAGCAATATGAAATTATCCCAGAAAGGGCTGGAAGATTTCTTTTCCGAATATGACAGCATCATCATGTCTATTTATACGGAAAATGAATATGCCCTAAAGCTGGAAAAGCTGAATGTATGGGACTCCAGGAATTACTATCTGTTAAAGAAGCAGCTGGAAGAAGATCTGGAAAATATCTCCTATCTTCATCCGGAAATATTGGGGATTGCGGTGGTGACACAGAAAAAGGAATGCATCCTGTACGATTCCATTACCAACAGCACCATGGACAGCTATTGCTTTCCGGAAAAGGATAAAAGCTGGCTGGCTGTGACCGATGAGACCTTTCATAACACCCAGACCGTTTATTCCCATGTCATAAACCGGGAGGAGGCAAACGGGACAAAAAGAAATATCATCTATCTGGGACATCGGATTGCGGATATTAATAATTACAGACAAGGAACGGTTGGAAGCATACTGATCTGCCTTGACGAAACCAATATCCGGGAAACCTATTCCCAGGAAAACGAAAGCGAAATCAATGTATCCTTTCTTTGTGATGCCAATGGAAGCATCCTTTCCAGTACCAGGGCGGATTTAATAGGGACAGGCATCTTTGAAGAATGGGAAGACTCCAGAGAGGAGCTGTTTTCCCAGCCGGAACTTAAGATCAGGCAGGCGGCGGAAACCCATCAGATCATGAACAACGGATATTACAGCATTTACACAAAGCCTGTGTTAAAAAACCAGTTTGTCCTGGTCAGCCTCCGGGATTACAGAGAGCCTTTAAAGGATTTTAAATATATCTTTGAGGTGATCATTCTGCTTACGATATTGATTATCATTACCAGCATTCTTATTATGATCCAGTTTGCAGGTTCCTTACAGGTCTGTGTTGAAAAGATCACCTCTGCCATGGACAGAGCCTATAAGGGGGATTATACGGTACAGATCGAGCACACCTGGCGGGATGAGTTTGGAAAGATTGCAAGGCACTTCAATCATATGGTACAGAAGATTGACCAGTCCGGAAAGATAGAAAAGGAAGCCCTTCTCCGTGAGAAAAATGCGGAATTAAAGGCTTTGGAGGCCCAGATCAACCCTCATTTTCTTTATAATACCCTGGATGCCATCAACTGGATGGCCATAGAAAATGAACAGTTTTTAATCAGTAAAATGCTTAAAAATCTTGGATCCATCCTGCGTTACAGCGTACATAAAAGCAATGGTGTGGTAAGTGTGAGAAGTGAACTTGAATATTTAAAGCAGTATATCTTTCTCCAGCAGCAAAGGTTTTCCTTTTCCTTTCACTGTATTATGGATGTGGATGAGGAGGTCCTGGATTTAAAGATGCACAAGCTGTTGTTCCAGCCTCTCATTGAGAATGCCATTATCCATGGATTTCCAGGTGATACCGGGCAGGATATGCTTACGGTATCCATCAGAAAGAAGGGAGATAAGCATCTGGTGGTTAAAGTGGAGGACAATGGAAAAGGCATGGATGGGGAACTGGTCAGGGAACTGAATCACTATGATTATTCAAGCGGCACCATAGAGGGAAGCATCGGAGTACGGAATGTGATTATGAGGATCAAATACTATTATGGAGAAGAAGGGCATTTCTTTATTGAATCAAATGACAGGGGAACCCAAATAACGGCTGAGATTTTGTTTGAAGAATAGACAGGGGGAACGATACTTGCATGAGAGTGGTAATTGTGGAAGACGAACCAAACACCAGGAACGGGATCATAAAAATCATTGAAAAGTATACGTCACATGAAGTGGTTGCAGGGGAGAGCGATGGAGAGACAGGGCTTGAAAAAGTGTTATCTTTGCATCCGGATGTGGTTATAACAGATATCAACATGCCAAAGATGGATGGACTTACCATGATCCACAAGATCAGGGAAGCGGGGATTATGACGGCGGCAGTCCTTCTGACCGGGTATTCGGAGTTTGAATATGCCCAGCGCGCCATACAGTTATCCGTAGCCGAATATTTGCTGAAACCTCTTGATGTGGAGGACATCATAGAGGTCCTTGGGACCGTGGAGAAAAAGTTAACAAAGAACAAGGTGGAGCAGGTTTCCGCAGAGCAGCTGCTGTTTTCTTTATTGACTGGAGACGGAAACGATGAAGAAATGGTTCAAAAGCAATTTTCTGAAAAGATACGAAAGCAAAAGGACCAGGTCATTTCCATGTTTCTGATCCAGTCGGAAAGCATTCTGGAAGATACAACGAACCAGATGACGGAAGTCCTGAAAGACAGCCTTGATGCAATCTGTCTGACCGGCTTTTTCATCTTTAAGCTTCCCTATGAAAAACAGATCCTTGTGATGATATCAGACGGCCAGAACGTTAAGTATTTAAAGACCATATTTAAAACCCAGATTCTGAAGGAGCTGAAGGAGAAGGGGGAATTTCTCATCAGCTATGGGGAACTTGGAAGTCTTTCCAGTCTTAAAGATACTTTAAAGCAGATGCAGGAATATCTTTCCTATACCTTTGTATTTCAGGACCAGCGGGTCATTGACAGGGAGCTGGTTAAGAATCTGTCCTTTGAAAGGGTGGAATATCCGGAATATTTGGAGCGCGGAGTAAAAAGGGACATAAGAAATGGAAACAAGGAGGGAATCAGAAGAAACGCCAGGAAATTTGAGGAGATGGTCATTCAAAGCAGGGAAGAGCCAAAGGTGATAAAAAACCATACCGTCCGTTTTGTTATGGCTGCCTTAAATACCGCGAGGGACCTGATGAAAAACAAAGACATTGAGGCCCTCTACCAATACCTGTTAAACGATATGATGAAAACCGGAATCAGGGAAATCTTTTTGAACAATTACTGGAAAGTGATTGACATGCTTGCAGATGACAGGGAAAAGGATGCTTTAACCGGCAATGGCATGATCTTAAATGTGATCGAATTCATAAGGCAGAATTATGATAAGGATGTTTCACTTTCCGATGCGGCTGATCTGGTGGGGATCACACCGGAATATTTAAGCAAGCTGTTTACCAGGGAAATGGGGATCAACTTTTGTACCTTTTTAGGGGAATTCCGTGTCAGCATTGCAAAAAAACTGCTGGCAACCGGCAATTATAAGATCCATGAGGTAGCTGAAATGGTGGGGTATAAGGATACGAAGTATTTTAATAAGGTATTTCGTTCCATTATGGGAGTGTCTCCCTCAGACTATAGAAAGGTATTCTAGGATATGAACAGGACCGTACAAAAACTTTTAATCGGTTTATGGCTGCTGGTTTCCTTTTTATTGATCAGCGTAATTTTAAAATATTACAGAGAATCCAATGAGGTGGCAGCTGAGGAGGAGAAAAGGGACCAGCTTGTGGTCATGGCTGTCAGCGAGGAGGATGAAAGCGGTGATTACTTAAAGAGACTTGTAGATGAATATTCTAAACTGCCGGGGAACCCGGAGGTCAGGATCCAGTATGTCTCTCAGTCCGGTTTTCAAAAGCAGCTGTGCATTGATAAGGATCAGAATAACCTCCCTGATCTGATCATTTGTGAAAACGTCATGACGCCTGCCCTTGAGTCCATGGGAATTCTTAGGGATTTGTCCGATTTCATGACAGCGGAGAGAGCCTCTCTGTATTTAAAGAATGCATACAGCAGCACGGTGGTAAACGGCATCTGCTATTCCGTTCCCTTTACCAGCAACCCCTATGTGGTGTTTTATAATGAGGATCATTTAAGGAAGCATAATGCCACCATTCCGGAAACGATGGAAGAGCTTCTTAAGCTGTGCAGGGAAACCAGTACCCTTGGCACCTATAATTTCGGTTTTGCCATGAAGAATAAAGAGGATATCGCCTCCAGTTTTCTGCAGATGATCTATTCTGCCGGAGGAACCTTAAGGAGCCTGGATACGGAAAACTGCATGAAACTATATGAAATGCTTGGCAATATGAGGGATGAGGGGATCATAGACCAGGATGTGATCAACTGGAATCAGAAGGAGCTAATGAAGGCATTTTCCAAGGGATATGTAAAGATCGCCATTGCAGAGCTAAGCTCCATGTCCATATTGGAGAATTCGGATAAGAAGTGCAAGTATAAAATCGCGGAAATCCCTTATATCCAGAAACAGACGTATCTGCTGCAGGGAGACAACATCGGGATCACGGTAACGGCGGATATGGAAGAATCCATAAAACTGCTGGATTACCTTACATCCAGGGAGGTGGTTAAGAGCTATTACGAAAACACCTGCTGCCTTTCCGTAAGAACGGATGTAACGGTAAATCCCGGACTGGTAAGAGGTCTTCCGGATGAATTCGTGGAACGGGAGAGAAACCAGAGCATCTTAAAAAATGCCTACACCACATGGTTTATCATATCAGATGGAATTGCAGGGAATCTAACGGCTTTTCTCGGAGACAAGACCATGACACCGGAGGAGGTTTCCAAAAGGCTTCAGGGTGACATCAGGAGCGCCATTTTAGAAAGGTAGGCGGTAAGAGTCAAGTTCCCACCACTTCAATGCCGGAAAGGCATAAGTGGTGGGGACTTACTTAATGAGATTAAAATTATACCCCTTTTCTAAAATTTTGGAATACTCTGTAAAACTTTCTTATGATATCATTTTCTTAACCACTATAAGAAACACGATTCACGGGTTACTTATAGTTAACGCGGCAGTCGCCGGAATAAGCATGCAGGCATAGTTATCCGGTTCGTTGCCCGCGTAGATAAAGATACCTTACAGGTATATGTTTCTTCCCAGAAAGTCTGGGAGACGAATAAGAGATGGGAGGGTTTTATGAAGAAAATGAAGAAAGTTGCAGCAGCGGTGCTTGCATCGGCCATGATTCTTTCCCTGGCAGCATGCCAGGGCTCCGGGACAAAGACGGAGACAACAGCCGGAGGAAAGACAGAAGCAGCTTCCGGGGAAACCGGAAAACCAGCAGAAACCCAGAGCACAGGCGGAAAGACGAAAATTTCCATCACCTTCCGGGATGGAGGAAGCGATGCTCTGAAGAACTGGTTTGAGAATGCGTATGAGACATATGATAAAAAGGATTCCATCGAACTTGACATTGCCCCCATTACTGCTTCAGAAGGAGATTATTTTGCAAAGGTGGCGCTGGCACTTCAATCAGCGGATACGGCTCCGGACATAGTCTGCGAAGATACGTTCCAGCTTCCCTCAGACGTGGCAGCCGGTTATCTTACCGATCTTTCAGCCTACTTAAAGGATTATAAGGAATGGAATGACGGGACCTTTTACGGGCCGCTGGTGGAGGGAGTTACATACAGTGACGGAAGCGTGTACGGAATCCCTTACTGTACCGATACCCGCGGATTGTGGTATAACAAGGACATATTTAAGGCAGCCGGCTTAGATACGGAGTGGCAGCCAAAAACCTGGCAGGATATCCTGGATACCTGCAAGGTCATCAAGGAGAAATGCCCGGACGTGGTGCCCTTCTGGTGCAATTCAGGAGTAGCGAGCGGAGAAGCCACCTCTATGCAGACCTATGAGATGCTTCTTTACGGGACAGGTGAGCAGCTGTTAGATGAAAATGACAAATGGATCGCATCCAGCGAAAATATTTTAAAATCCCTGAGTTTTATCAACACCATATATAAGGAAGGATACGGTCCCTCCCTTTCCAAGGTATTAAACGGAGAGGCAGGAAACATTGCTTCCAGAGAATATTTACCTGGAGGCAAGCTTGCCATTTCCTTAGACGGATACTGGATGACAGGAAATTACAAGGAAACAGGATCAGCTCCATGGCCGGAATATAAGGATAAGCTTGGTATCGCAGCCATGCCCACCTCTGAGGGGCAGAAACCGGGTAGCATCACCATGTCAGGCGGCTGGGCATTATCCATACCACAGCTTTCCGATCAAAAGGATGCGGCAATGGATTTTATCAAGCACTGCATGAGTTATGATATTTATCTGGATACCATCATTGCCCAGGGAAATATTGCAACCAGAACTGATATTGCAGCAGATCCTACATACGCTTCCCAGCCCTTTATGGAAAAGTGCACCGGCTTTTTATCCGGAGCTTTCTACAGGCCAAGAAACAGCCAGTATTCAACGGTTACCACCCATATACAGACTATGGTAGAATCGGTGGTGTCAGGTACGAGTCCGGAGGATGCAATGGCGCAGTATAAATCAGACGTGACGAACAGCGTTGGCGCAGATAATACCGTGACAAAATAAACGTTCAGGATTTGAAGGGGAGGGCTAACGTGCAATAACAAAGCACCTGGCTCTCCCTGTTTTTATCCAAACGGATATATGCCCTGAAAGACAGGGCGGAAATGAGGAAACCATGAATAAAAAAAGCAGCCCGCTGTTTGCGGAAGCAAGAAAATCAGTATTAATTCTGCCTTCTATGGTCCTTTTACTTATATTTTTTGTGATGCCGATTTTATTGACTGTTTATTATTCCTTTACAAACCTGGCATTATCAGGGGAGAATGCAAAACAGCTTAAATTTATCGGCCTGTCCAATTATGTCAGCATGTTTAAAGACCGCACCGTACGCATCAGCATAGTCAACACCCTTGTTTTTCTCCTTGGAAGCCTGATCGGGCAGCAGGTACTGGGTTTTCTCATTGCCCTTAACATGAGAAACAGAAACAGGATCTTCCGGGGGATCGTAGGTCCTGTTTTCCTGGCAGGCTGGATCATGCCGGAGGTGGTTGTGGCTTTATGCTGCAGCACCTTTTTCGGAGATGAAGGTACCTTAAACCAGATCTTTTCTTTTTTCCATCTTCCCACCGTGGAATTCCTGTTTGCCATTCCCATGGCAACGGTCATTTTAGCAAACATATGGCATGGGACTGCATTTTCCATGATGAACTTTCAGTCAGCGTTAGATGGGGTACCGGCGGATATTGAGGAAGCGGCAAAGGTGGATGGGGCAGGCCCTTTTCAGACCATGATCAGGATCATCCTTCCCTGCATCAAGAACACCATAGCCACAAATACCATGCTGAATACCTTATCGACCCTGGGCGTATTCGGGCTGATCTACATGATGACAGGCGGGGGACCTGGAACCAAAACCCTGACCCTTCCCATTTTTATGTACCGGCAGGCGTTTATTTCCCAACAGCTGGGATACGGCACGGCTATTTCCATGATTCTGCTTGTGATCGGGATTGTGCTCAGTGTTTTTTATACAAGAGTCATGAGAAAGGACTAGAGGAGGTGCTTCATGTATTGGAAATTAAGAAAAACGGTGCCCTATGGGGTGCTGACCCTATTAGCGGTTATATTTGTCCTTCCCCTGCTTTGGATCGTGCTGGCTTCCTTTGACGGCAACGCTTCTCAGGCGGTGAAGGTGCCCACCCAGTGGACCCTTGATAATTACAAGGTGATCCTGTCCAGTCAGACCAATCAGCGTGCATTTGCCAACGGACTGCTCATTTCCTTTGGACAGTCGGTCCTGGTGGTGTTTTTTGCAGGTCTGGCAGCCTATCCCCTGTCAAGATATGAACTTCGTTATAAAAATCTGTTTTTATATACGATTTTATTTATGACATCCCTTCCCATAACGGCAGTCATGGTCCCGGTGTATAAGATGTTCCTGACCATTGGACTCTATGACAAGACTTTAGGTCTCATATTATTTTTGACGGCTACCTCCATGCCTTATGGGATCTGGCTTATGAAAAATTTTATGGACAATGTTCCAATAGAACTGGAGGAGGCGGCCTGGGTAGATGGTGCGTCCACATTGGCAAGCATTAGGAAAATCATCGCTCCCTTAATGTTTCCGGGAATTTGCGTGGTTTTCATCTTTACCTTTTCAGGGAGCTGGGGCAACTTTTTTATACCCTATATCCTGTTGCAGACCCTAAATAAATTACCGGCATCTGTAACCCTATATCAATTTTTCGGACAGCATGGTATGATAATATATGGACAGTTGGCCGCTTACTCAGCCATCTATGCCATTCCTTCTATATTCCTTTATATTTTGTCACAAAATTATATGTCAAAGGGCTTTAATATGGCCGGCGCAGCCAAAGGCTGATGCATAAGGAGGAGATTACAATGATACTGATCAAAGAACGGATTGGAAAATTGGTGGAAGATCTTAAGGAACTTATCTATGTGAAAGAAGTTCCTGTCACCAGTTACCGGATGTTAAAATCCGGGGAACGCTTTTTAAATGTCCAGGACCTTCGTACCGATGACTGGGAAGAGCTTACTAGTGCAGAACTGTGGGGCGGCCACAGGGAATATTTCTGGTTTGAAACAGTCATTACCATTCCTGAAGATTTTAAGGATCAATGGGTGGTGTATGAATGCAAAACAGGAAGAGAAGGGCTGTGGGATGCCACAAATCCCCAGTTCACCATTTACGTCAATGGTGTCAGGCGGCAGGGGCTTGACGTCAATCACAGGGAGGTACTGCTGACGGAAAAGGCAGAGCCAGGTGAGACGTTTCGAATCGTTTTATCCGCATTTACCGGGGATCAGAATTTTAAGCTTGTCATGGATTCCAGGATAAAGGTGTTAGACAGGGAATCAGAACAGTATTATTATGATATTTCCGTTCCCTATCAGGTCGCCAGGCTTCTTCCTGACAGCGACAGTGCCTATCTCTCCATCATTCATGCAGTGAATGAATCCTTAAATCTTCTGGATTTAAGAAAGGAATATTCGGAAGAATATTATGAAAGCCTTAAAAAAGCCCGGCAATACATGAAGGAAGAATTCTATGATAAATATAGCGGAAACAGCAAAGAAACGGTTTACTGCGTGGGCCATACCCACATTGACGTAGCCTGGTTATGGACCCTTGCGGTTACGGAGGATAAGGCGGTAAGAAGCTTTTCCACGGTGCTGGAGCTGATGAAACAGTATCCGGAATACATCTTCATGTCAAGCCAGCCCCAGCTTTATAAATATGTTAAGAAGCATGCTCCTGAGGTTTATGAAGAGATACAAAAACGTGTTGCAGAAGGAAGATGGGAGACAGAAGGCGGCATGTTTGTGGAAGCAGACTGCAATCTTTCCTCCGGGGAGTCCCTTGTGCGCCAGTTCCTTCATGGCAAAGAATTTTTCAGGGAAGAATTGGGGAAGGACAATGAAATTCTATGGCTTCCTGATGTGTTCGGATATTCTGCCGCCCTGCCTCAGATCATGAAAAAATGCGGCATCAAATACTTTATGACTACTAAAATCAGCTGGAATGAATTCAATAAAATGCCCTATGACACCTTTGAATGGGAAGGAATTGACGGAACCAGAATTTTAACCCATTTCAGCCCAAGCCGTGACTATCATAAGGCAGCGGAAGAAGGCGGAACAGAAACCGAGCATTTCACCACCTATAACGCATACATAAATCCTTCACAGGTAAAAGGAGCCTGGGCCAGATACAGCCAGAAATACCTAAATGATGAGGTCTTAATGTCCTTTGGCTACGGAGACGGTGGCGGCGGCCCTACCAAAGATATGCTGGAAAACCAGCGGAGGCTTGAAACAGGCATACCAGGCTGTCCAAGGACTGTGATGAGTACGTCTAAGGCATTTTTTGAAAAGCTGGATAAAGAAGTAAGAGGAAAAAAATATCTGCCTTCCTGGGTCGGAGAATTATACTTGGAATACCACAGGGGCACCTATACCTCTATGGCAAGAAATAAAAAGTTCAACCGGAAATCAGAATTTTTATTTGAGAATGCAGAATTTTACTCCATGTTAGATGGAGTATTAAATCAGAATCCTTATCCCAGAGAGACCATAGAGGATGCATGGGAAGTGATTTTAAGAAACCAGTTCCATGATATCCTTCCGGGATCTTCCATTAAAGAGGTATATGAGGATTCCAAAAAGGAATACGAAACAATAGGGAAAGCTGGAAGGGAACTGGTGGATCATGCTCTTTCCAATGTTTTAGAGGGTGTGTCTGCCCATAAGGATAATTTGGTTGTATTTAATCCTAACAGCTTTGAGGGGGAGGGAGCCGTATCCTTTAAGGCTCCTGAGTACATGGAAAGCTTAGCGGTAAAGGATGGAGAGATCCTGTTTCCTGCACAGAAAGCTGGAGATGGTTCCTGGCTGTTTTGTGCTTCCCAGGTTCCTTCTAAGGGCTATAAGACCTTTGAACTGCGGGAAGGAAGCTGTGATACCGGCTTAAGAGCAGATGAGAGACATCTGGAGAATGAGTTTATCTGCGTGACCTTCCATGAAAACGGACAGATTTCTTCGATTTATGATAAGCAGAATGAACGGGAAGTGTTAAAAGAAAACAGGCATGCCAATGTACTCATGACCTATGAAGACAGACCTCACAACTATGATGCCTGGGATGTAAACAACTATTATGCAGAAAAGTCCTGGGAAATTACTGACGTAAGCAGCATGGAACTTGTGGAAAACGGTCCGGTCCGCGCTACAATTTGTGTAAAGAGAAGATATCTGGACTCCGTCATTGAACAGTACATCTCTCTGTTATACAACAGCCCGGAAATCATCATTCGCAATGAGATCGACTGGAAGGAAAACCATATCTTCTTAAAGTCGATTCTCCCGGTTGATATCCATACGGACGAAGCTACTTTTGAGATTCAGTACGGAAATGTAAAAAGAAAAACCCATTATAATACTATGTGGGATTATGCAAAATTTGAGGTATGCATGCATAAGTGGGTCGATGTTTCAGAAGATGATTATGGAGTCAGCATGATCAATGACTGTAAGTACGGCTGTCACGTCCATGACGGTGAGATCGGAATCTCCATGTTAAAGTCGGCAACCTATCCAAACCCGGATGCAGATAAGGAGCACCATAGCTTTGTATTTTCCATCTATCCTCACAAGGGCGACTGGAAAACGGCAAAAACAATACAAAAGGCTTATACCATGAATAATCCAATGACAGCTCTTGTAAAAGAGAAAGATGGAGGACACCTGCCCGGAGCCTTTTCTCTGGTAAAAGCGGATGCCGATAACGTTGTCATTGAGGTTGTGAAGCAGTCACAAAAGGGGAATGAACTCATCCTTCGCTTTTATGAGACAAACAACAGACGAACCGCCGGGAATATGACCTTTGGCATGGACATTCAGAGGATCATGGAATGCAACATGCTGGAAGAAGATGAGGCAGAAGTAACCTGCCAGGACAGAATGGCTTCTTTTGCAATTCATCCTTATGAGATCAAAACGTGGAAGGTTACGTTCCGGTAATCCTTTTTTCAAGCCGAAGCAGCAGACTTTTTAAGTCACTGCTTTGGCCTTTTTTTATGCAGCGGAAAAATAACTGGATTGTCTGATGGGTATGAAAAAAGTAGAAAAATCATGTTTATGTTTGCAGTTTTCTTCAAATGTGATACAATGATTGTATGACATCATGGAATATTTAGACGAAAGATGAATTTGAAGAAGAGGGAGTGTGAATAAATGGAAGAGGTTTCTAGAATTCCGATCGTGCAGCAGGTGGTGAACAGTATGAAGGAATTTGCTGCAGCAGACGGAATAGAAGTCGGGCAAAAATTGCCTACGGAAAAAGAATGGTGTGAGAAGCTGACGGTGGGTCGTGGTACAGTCAGAGAAGCTTTCCGTATTCTAGAGGCCCGTGGCCTGGTGGAGATCAAACCCGGACGAGGAGCATTTCTGGTCAGTAAAAAAGAGCTGGGGCAGGAAGAACTGGCAGAATGGTTCCTTAAAAATGAAGTGGAATTAAAAGATTATATCGAGGTCCGAAGTGCCGTGGAACCCTTATGTGCAAGGATCGTAGCGAAACGGGCCACTGATGCGGAGCTTGAGCAGATTGAACGGATCCATTTCCGGTTTATCCGCGCAGTGGAGGAAGAGGACATCGCCGGGATGGCAAAATATGATGAGAAGCTGCACCGGCAGATCGTGGAAGCCAGCAAAAATAAGATGCTGATTTTTATGAGCAGAAAGATTGATGAGTGCATACGGGATTTCCGGTTAAAGACTTTCCAGGTACCGCAAAATGCACAGAATGCCATAAAAGCACATCATAATATAGTGGAAGCCTTAAAAGCGCGGGACGAAGAGGTGTCAGAGCTTTATGCAAAGAGGCATATCTCTCTGATCAACACGGATTTGAATGTTATCATTAAGCGGTAAGAGGTATAAAAAGCAGCAGCAGAACGAATGGAAGTAGATCGTTCTGCTGCTTTTTTAGGGGAATTTCCAGAAAATGGAAGAGGTGTAATACAATCTCAGAGGGAAAGTGTATGACAGACCTTTGTTAGTTTTGCATAATTTTAAAAATCCTATTGACAAATTTCGATAAAAAATGTATTATTTAGTTGCGATATTGTATGACAGCAGACAAAAATGCAAACCCGGGAACGCAATAGAGAATGATATCATACAATGGTTTAAACATTTGTAACAAAAACTAGGGTATAAAAACAAAAACAAATCAAAGTATGCTACAAAAGAATGAAAAAATGTTGAGAGGTGGATTATTATGAGAAAAGTTACTGCAATTGTATTATCAGCCATGATGGCCTTATCTTTAAGCGCTTGCGGTTCCACTGCAAAGGAAAGCAATGTAACGGAAACCACAGCAGCAAGCTCTGGATCAGAAACAACCGCAGCAAAAGCAGAAGAAACCAGAGAGCCGATTAAGATCGGAGTTTCTGCACCGGATTTAACCAATGTGTTTTTCATCCAGATCAAGGATGCCATGCAGGCAGCCCTTAGCGACCCGAAGGATGAACTGATCATTCAGGATGCCGGCGGTGACCAGAATAAGCAGATGAATGACGTGGCTGATATGATCAACCAGGGCTGTGACGTTATCTGTATTTCCGCGATCAACTCAGAAGGAGTACGTGCCACTCTGGAAGCATGCAAGGAAGCTGACATACCAGTCATTGCATTCAATACCTCAGTAAAGAACCCGGAACTGGTTCAGTGTACGGTTGTTTCTGATAATAAAGAAGCCGGAAAACTGTGTGCACAGGCTCTGGCAGATTCTTTAGGCGGTAAAGGTAAAGTAGTAGAAATTACATATAGTACCACAGAAGTTTGTTATGACCGTCAGTTCGGTTTTGAAGAAGAATTAAAGAAATATCCAGACATTGAAATCATCCAGGCCAAAGACGTTGAGAAGCCAAAGTCTGATTATTCTCAGCCGATCATGGTAGACTTTATCAACGCAAACCCGGTAATCGACGGAGTATTCACAATCAATGACCCGACAGCACGCGGTGCCATCGCAGCCCTTAAAGAAGCAGGCCGCTTAGACGCTACCAAGGTTGTTTCCGTGGACGGCTCTGATGAAGGTAAAGGCTTTATCCGTGCCGGCGAAATGGTAGCATCTGCAGCACAGGATCCGGCAGGAATCGGTACAACCTGTATCGAAACCGCTTATCGTCTTCTGTCCGGACAGACCATTGAGGAGAAGGTAGTCGTACCGATGTCTATCATTACAGAGGAGAACGTAGATCAGTAATCCGTAAAGTGTTGACCCGTAGCGAAGAATGCAGAACAGGAGTGTTAAAAACATGTCAAATGAATATGTTTTTGAAATGAAAGATATAACCAAAGCGTTTGGTCGCAATGTTGTACTTGACGGAGTCAGTATTTCCATAAAGCCCGGAGAAGTCCGGGCTCTTATGGGAGAGAATGGAGCAGGAAAATCCACCTTAATGAAGATCCTTGGCGGAATTTTCAGTGCTGATTCGGGCATCATCTACATGGACGGGAAGGAAGCTTCCATAAAGACCGTAGACGATGCCCGCAAGTATGGTGTCAGTTTTATTCATCAGGAAATCACCAACATTCCTGAGATGACGATTGCAGAAAATATTTTTCTTGGCCGGGAACCAAAAAACCATTTGAAGTTGGTGGATTACCGGAAAATGAAGCATGAGGCGCAGAAAGCTCTTGATGCGCTGGGACTGGATCTGGATGCTGGAATGCTGATTCGGGGGTTATCCGTAGCCCAGCAGCAGATGATAGAAATTGCAAGAGCGGTGAATGAGGGGGCAAAAATCCTGATTCTGGACGAACCCACAGCATCTTTGTCAAAAAGCGAGACAGACAATCTGTTTGCACAGATCGACCGTTTAAGAAAAGCCGGAGTTGCGATGATCTACATCTCCCATCGTATGGAAGAGACCTTTAAGGTCTGCGATTCGGTAACGGTACTCCGTGACGGTAAGTTTATAGGAACCAGAGATACAAAAGAAACAACAGAAAATGAATTAATCAGTATGATGGTAGGCCGTGAATTTAACAACATGTATGGAAACAAACGTGTCATCGGCGGGGACGTCATCATGGAAGTGAAACATTTAACAACCGATAAGGTATTTGATATCAGTTTTACATTGAGAAAAGGGGAAATACTTGGATTCTCAGGATTAGTAGGGGCGGGGCGTACCGAGCTGGCACTGGCGTTATTCGGCATTGACAGCATTCAGTCAGGAGAGATCTGGCTGGAAGGGAAAAAACTTACCATCAGTAAACCGGGGGATGCAATGAACGCAGGCATCGCACTGGTGCCGGAAGAGCGTAAGGAGCAGGGGCTTTTCCTTAGCCATAGCATTGCAACCAATCTGACATTCCAGGTGCTTTCTGATTTTATACATCAGTTACGAGTGGACAAGAAAAAGGAATCGAATATTGTAGATGAGTTCAAGCAGAAGCTTTCTATTAAGATGGCCTCCGTGGAACAGACGGCAGGAGAGCTTTCCGGCGGCAACCAGCAGAAGATCGTTATATCCAAATGGCTGGCAGCAAAGCCGAAGGTACTCATTCTGGACGAACCGACCCGAGGGATCGACGTAGGCGCAAAGGCAGAGATATATAAGCTGATGCACAGCCTGGCCAGTGAAGGAGTTTCTATTATTATGATCTCTTCGGAGCTTCCTGAGATCATCAATAACTCCAGCCGGGTTGCCATCATGAGGGAAGGACATCTGGCCGGAATTCTAGACCAGCAGGAGACGGAAGCTACACAGGAAACGATCATGTCATTTGCAGTGGGAGGAGAACATACAACATGTTAAGCAAGAAGAATCAATCAGAGACATCTGAGATACAAGCACCAAGCCTCTGGAACACCAATCCCTTGATGATCTGGCTGAAGCGCAATATGGCAGCCATGATCGCGTTGGTATTCCTGTGTATTATTTTATCGATTACAACCGATACCTTTCTTGTTAAAAATAACCTGCTCAGCGTATTGCGCCAGGTCTGCGTCAATGGTTTTATTGCATTCGGTATCACATGCGTTCTGATTTGCGGCGGCATTGACTTATCCGTAGGCTCCGTTGTAGCGGCTGCCGGTGTTATTGCCGTACGCTGCGGAAATGCAGGACTGCCGGTTATCCTTTGCTTTCTGATCCCCCTGTTATTTGGTGCGGTCATCGGTCTTTTCAATGGATATGTTATTTCGCACACAACTCTGCCGCCATTTATCGTAACCTTATCCATGCAGATTATCGTACGAGGTGTCAGCTACATATTAACAGGCGGTCAGCCCGCACAGTCCAATAACGAAACATTCAACAACATGGGAGTAGGAAGCTTCCTTGGAATTCCCATTCCGGTTGTATTTGTAATCGTTGCATTTGTAATTCTTTATTTCATCATGAACCGTACCTCCTTTGGTCGTCATGTCTATGCCACCGGCGGAAACAAGGAAGCAGCTAAATACGCCGGTGTTGATACCAAATGGATCCAGGTAAGGGTATTCATCATCAGTGGTGTGATGGCAGCCTTAGCCGGCGTGGTTCTGGCAGCAAGGCTGTATTCCGGTCAGCCATCCGTAGGAGAAGGCTTTGAGCGAGATGCAATTGCAGCTTCCGTACTTGGCGGTACAAGCTTTAACGGCGGTATCGGTACAATGGGCGGAACCGTGATCGGTGTGCTGATCATCGGTGTTCTCAATAACGGTATGAACTTACTTAAGATAAGCAGCTACTGGCAGTTTGTAGTAAAGGGATGCGTAATCCTTGGAGCGGTGTACGTGGATTACTTAAAAAAGAGAGGTTCTCTCAAAAAGTAATATTACATAATTTAGACGGAGGCATAAGAACATGATGGACATTGTGGAATTAAAAGGGAAATGCAAGGATATCCGCAAGGATATTATAAATATGACAGCTGATGCAGCCAGCGGCCATCCAGGCGGTTCTTTATCAGCGGTAGAGCTGATGGCAGCACTGTTTTATACACAGATGCGGGTAGATCCAAAGGATCCGGACAATGAGGACCGGGACCGCTTTGTACTGAGCAAGGGACATGCAGCTCCCTGCTATTATGCGGTATTAGGCGAGATGGGCTTTTTTGACAAAGCGGAATTCAAGAACTTCCGTCAGCTCCACAGCATTCTTCAGGGACATCCAGATGCAAAAAAGGTTCCCGGAATCGATGCTTCCACCGGCTCTCTGGGACAGGGAATCTCCATTGCGGTAGGAATGGCACTTGGAGCAAAGGCTCAGAATAAGGATACAAAGGTATATACCCTGCTTGGAGATGGAGAGCTTCAGGAAGGACAGGTTTGGGAGGCATGCATGGCAGCAGCCAACTACCATCTGGACAATCTTACGATCATCATTGATAATAACGGTCTTCAGATCGACGGAAGCAATGAACAGGTTATGTCCCTCGGTGATTTATCTTCCAAATTCAAAGCTTTTGGATTTAATGTACTGGAGCTTCCGGATGGCAACAATCTGGAAGAAGTTCTGGCAGCATACTCCATCAGCACCATGGAAGGAAAGCCAAAATGCATCCTGGCACACACTGTAAAAGGAAAAGGCGTTTCCTTTATGGAAAACCAGGTAGGCTGGCACGGTAAGGCACCAAGTGAAGCAGAAAGACAGCAGGCATTAAAGGAACTGGAGGGTTAATGACATGAGTGAAATGAAAGCAATTAGAGTGGCATATGGTGAGGCACTTGCTGAACTTGGCGAGGCAAATGAAAAAGTTGTTGTAATGGATGCGGATCTGGCACATGCTACCATGACTGCGACCTTTGCAGAAAAGTTCCCGGAGAGGTTTTTTAATGCAGGCATTGCAGAAGCAAACATGGTTGATATGAGTGCAGGCCTTTCTACCATGGGATACATACCTTTCTGCAGCACCTTTGCCATATTTGGCGCAGGACGGGCTTATGAGCAGGTAAGAAATGGTGTCGCTTACCCTAATTTCAATGTAAAGCTGGGTATGACCCATTCCGGAATCACACTTGGCGAAGACGGCGGAAGCCACCAGGCCATTGAAGATATGGCTCTTATGCGGGTAATCCCCGGCATGACCGTGATCGTTCCCTGTGATGCCAGCGAAACCCACCGTGCCGTTAAGGCAGTTGCAGATATGCAGGGTCCTGCTTATCTTCGCCTCGCAAGACTTCCAAGCCCGGTGTTTGAAGAGGATATGCCCTTTGTAATCGGAAAGGCAAACGTATTAAAAGAAGGTACGGATGCAGTGGTATTTGCCTGCGGCATCATGGTATCTACCGTACTGGAATGCTCAAAGAAGCTTGAGGCAGAAGGAAAATCCGTCACTGTTGTCAATATGCATACCATTAAGCCTATTGACAGGGAGTGCATTTTGAAATATGCTGAGAAGTGTAAGAATGTTATAACCGTGGAAGAACACAGCATCATCGGCGGTCTTGGAGATGCAGTTGGCGATGTTCTTCTGGAAAATAAGTGTAATGTCACATTTAAAAAGATCGGTGTACAGGACCGGTTCGGTCAGTCCGGAAAGCCGGAAGAGCTTCTGGAGGAATACGGACTGAGTGAGAAACAAGTATATAATCAGATAAAAGGAGTGTTGGAAGCATGAGAATCGCATTAATTAATGAGAACAGCCAGGCGGCTAAAAACGAAATGATTTACAACAGCTTAAAGAAGGTTGCAGATACAAAGGGCTATACAGTGGATAACTATGGCATGTATTCTGCAGAGGACAGCAATTCCCTGACTTATGTACAGAACGGAATCCTGGCAGCCATTCTTTTAAACTCCGGAGCAGCGGATTATGTAATTACCGGATGCGGAACCGGCGAAGGTGCCATGCTGGCTTTAAACAGCTTCCCGGGCGTGATCTGCGGTCATGTGTGTGACCCAAGCGACGGCTACATGTTTGCACAGATCAACGACGGCAATGCGATCGCAATGCCATTTGCAAAGGGCTTTGGCTGGGGTGCAGAACTGAATCTGGAGTATACATTTGAAAAATTATTCTCTGAAGAAAGCGGACAGGGCTATCCAAGAGAGAGAGCCATTCCGGAGCAGAGAAATAAAAAAATCTTAGATGTGGTAAGAGAAAATAACTTAAAGGATATCCTGACCTGCTTAAAGGGACTTGACCAGGAACTGGTAAAGGGAGCTGTTGGCGGCGAGAAATTCGGAGAGCTGTTCTTCGCAAACTGCAAGGATGAATCCATTGCAGAATATGTAAAGAGCCTGCTGGCATAGGAGGTTCCTAATGCTGAAAAACAAACCATCGGGAGTTGCCCATGTGGCGATTCCCACGGATGAACCGGAAGCAACCGTATTTTTCTACGAGAATCTGGGATTTACCAGACTGGTGGATGGAGGAATCCGCGGAATGCTGCAATGCGGGACCTGTGTCATTGAATACTATCCCAGACGCCAGGAGATAAAGCCCATCGGTAACATCGATCACATTGCCCTGACTTGCGAAAACCTGGATGAAGCATATGAGGAAATCGTGGCCCTGGGACATAAACTTTTATCCGACGGAATAGAATCCAACCAGATGTTTGCACCTCTCCCCAATCGTTTCTTTCTTTTTCAGGGACCGAATGGTGAGAAGATTGAATTTTGCAAAGTTGGCTAGTTATGAATAAATATAACATTTAAGGAGAATTGCCATGAGATTTTTTATCGATACAGCAAATACGGAAGACGTAAAGAAAGCAAACGATATGGGCATCATCTGCGGTGTTACCACGAATCCTTCCCTGATCGCCAAAGAAGGCCGGGATTTCGTTGAAGTCATCAAAGAAATCACTTCTATTGTGGACGGACCCATCAGCGGAGAAGTGAAAGCGACAACTGAGGATGCAGAAGGCATGATCAAAGAGGGCCGTGAAATCGCAGCGATCCATCCCAATATGGTAGTAAAGATCCCTATGACCGTGGAAGGACTGAAAGCCGTTAAGGTATTGACTGCAGAAGGAATCAAGACCAATGTGACACTGGTGTTTTCTGCCGCTCAGGCACTTTTGGCTGCCCGCGCAGGCGCAACCTACGTTTCACCGTTTTTGGGCCGTCTGGATGATATTTCTATGCCAGGCATTGATTTGATCTGTGACATCATGGATATTTTCAGGGAACACGGAATTGAGACAGAAATCATTGCAGCCAGCGTCCGCAATCCGATCCATGTCATCGACTGTGCAAAGGCAGGAGCCGACATTGCTACGGTACCTTACAGTGTACTGGTACAGATGGTAAAGCACCCGCTGACCGATCAGGGAATTGAGAAATTCAAGGCGGATTATAAAGCAGTATTTGGTGAATAACCAGTAGAGTAGTTTAGGGCGGAGCCTTTTCAGGCTTCGCCCTTTCTTTCTATTTTTTGATTCAGGTTATCAGACCCAGCAGCTTCAGACCCAGCAGCTTCAGAACTTCGCGTGGTCCTTCTGACGATTCCTTAAGCCATTATCATGCCGGACGTTCAACCAGGATTTATTGAATAGGGATACAGATTTCACAAAGGTGCCGCTCTATAAGTTCTGCCTTATAACGTTCTAAAATCGGCCGTGAAGAATCAGGAATATAGCTTTCTGCAAAAAGCTGCGGGAAAACTTCTTCCCAGGCCCGCTTAACTGCCTCGGCTGTGTGATCGATGGTAAAGACTCCATACTTGCCCCCGGTGATGCTGCCAATGTGAACCTCCTTTTCAATGGAAGAGTTACCAACAGAGCCGCCAACAGAGCCACCAACAGAACTACCGCCAGGGCATCCGTCAGGCAGAAGGATACAGGCATCATACCGGCATGCTTCGGGCGGTATCATCTGTGGATTATCCTGGGCGATACCCAGAATGACGGAATGGCTGTTCATTAAATCCCTGGACTTTGCCCAGTGCTTTAAGCGTTCCATGGTCTCTGTATTGCCCGGACCATAAGGGCCGGTATGCCTGATATAAGCCATGGAGCAGGGAGCTATTTGTTCTATTTGTTCTATTTTTAAAGTCATTGTATTTCCTTCTTTCCTTGTATTAGGACCGGTCCTTTTCCACAGTACAATGATATAAAATGAAATGCAACTGAACTTTTAAACGTTGTGCAATTTCACCAATGGATTCCCCGGAACAGGAGCCTGGGGATCTTACTCTTGCATAATTAAAAAAGTAGTAATAAAATGGTTATAAGATTTGATTTGTTATGGTAACGGATCATGGCCATTACTGGAAATTTAAGGAGAATGGCAAGCTTTGCAATGTTGGAATAGAAGTTTTATAATGCACGAACGGAGGAACCGGAATGAAAAATGAAATACTTGCTAAAGAACACTGCCCATACTGTAAAAGACATTGTTCTTTAATAGATCCCCACTGCGGAAAAGGAAGAGCATTGGCGGAAAAGAGAAAAAAGGAAGAGAAGAAGGTAAAAGAAGAAAAAAAGGAACCAGCCATGGATCCTGAAACGGTAGAATGGAAAGATATCCAGTCCGAAATCAGACTGATACACCTTTTTAATAATGTCAGCTGTCTGCTGCCTGAGCGGAAAGCCGGGAAGCAGGGAGGGAAAGGGGTCAGGCTTTATATAATGGCAGAATTGGCTGAAAAAGGTGACCTGACACAAAAGGAGCTTAAGGAAAATTCCGGGCCGCTTTTTAAAGAGCTGGAGGAGGCTTTGCAAAAGCTGGAGAAAAAGGGCTATATCAGCCGGAAGCAGGATGAAGGAAAAGACATAAAGATCTCACTGACCGGTAAGGGATACGAGTCGGCCAAAGAACATATGAGGGAGTGGAAGAGGGAGAATGACAGTATTTTTTCCCCGCTTACAGAGGATGAAAAAGGTTCGCTGGAACAAATTCTGAAAAAAATTCACCCCTGAATAAACTACGCCATGAATATGGCATTTTCCATAAGACCAGGGTTGTGTTTCGTTAAAAATTGTAGTACAATGCAACAGGATATCATCCGATTATTATGTTTTATGATGCGGCTGCCGCAGGAGGAGTACCATTGAAATACCAGGTAAAGAAAACCAGGTCTGTCAGCCGGATACTGGCACTGTTATGTTGTATTGCCTTACTTTTTGGAGAACTGAATGCGCTGGGCATGGACTGGAATCCTGGACAGGCGTTTTTAATTATAACGCAGGCCCTGCCAAAAGGATATACTCATCCGAAAAAGAATGACGCGGTTGCTGAGTTTCCGGGAGCCTTAGAGGAAGAGGCTGCGGGTGAAACTCTGGTTGATGCCTGGAGCAGGTACTTAATCGGAATCTTACCATTAAAGTATCTGGCGGTCAAAGAATTATTCCTGCCTGCCCCGCTTATTTTATGGTCGGAACGAACCATGTTGATGAAGGAGGGGTATGCCGGCAGAGAGTATCTGATCAGGTACATCCATGATTCGGATGGTGAGAAAGGAGTAAGGGTTAAAATTTAAAAGTATTTAAAATTATAATAAGAAAAGAGGATAACCAATGAAGCCAGGAAAGAAAATGCTTGCTGCAATTTTAATAGTAATTGCGGCTCTCATTTGTGTTGCGGCATTTGGGGCCGGAAGCGGTATTAAGGGCGTACGTGAAATGCGTTACGGTATCGACATCCGCGGAGGAGTAGAGGCAGTATTTGAACCACAGGGACTTGACCGCACCCCATCAGAAAAGGAACTTGATACAGCCAGACAGGTCATAGAGACCCGTATGGATAACCAGAATATTGTTGACCGCGAAGTGACCGTGGATAAAAACGGAGGATATATCATCGTCCGGTTCCCATGGAAATCCGGTGAGACCAATTTTAACCCGGAAGAGGCCATTGCGGAGTTAGGTGAGATGGCTGAGCTTACATTCCGGGATCCTGATGGTAATGTTCTGATCCAGGGAAAAGATGTACAGAACGCAGCCCCTGAGACCGCAAATAACAACGGGATCAAGAGCTATCAGGTAGCTCTTAGCTTTAATGCAGAAGGCTCCAAGCTGTTTGAAGATGCGACAGGAAAGCTGATCGGAAAACGGATGAGCATTTACATGGATCAGGATCTGATTTCCAGTCCTACAGTACAGACTAAGATATCAGGCGGACAGGCAGTTATTACAGGAATGCAGGATTATGATGATGCAAAGAATCTGGCTGAGAAGATCAATGCAGGCTCTCTTCCATTTTCCCTTAAGACCACCAATTTCTCCACCATAAGCCCTTCTCTTGGAAACAATGCTTTGTCGATTATGATATATGCAGGATTGGCTGCGTTTTTAGTGATCTGCTTGTTTATGCTGGTATTTTACAAGCTGCCAGGCGCTGTTGCCTGTGTCACTCTGGTCCTGCAGACGGTTCTGCAGATGCTTGCCGTCTCGATTCCGCAGTACACCTTAACCCTTCCGGGTATTGCCGGTATTATCCTGACCATAGGTATGGCGGTGGATACGAATATCATTATTTCAGAGCGTATCTCGGATGAACTGAAAAAAGGCATTTCCGTAAAAGGCGCAATACTGGCTGGATATAAAAATGCTTTCTCGTCTGTATTAGACGGAAATGTGACCACAGCCATTGTTGCAATAATCCTGATGTTTTTAGGTTCAGGCACCATGCTGAGCTTTGGTTATACGTTGCTGATCGGTATGATCGTGAACCTCTTGGTAGGTGTTTCTGTTTCCAAGCAGCTTTTATTATCCATGATCCAGAGTGATACATGGAATGCTGAAAAATGGTTCCGGATCAGAAAAGATAAAAAAACCATTCCGTTCTATCAAAAGAAATATATTTTTGGAATCATTTCCGGGGCGGTCATCCTTTCCGGAATTGCAGGCTGCTTTATTTTTGGAGTAAAGCTGGATACCCAGTTTACCGGAGGTGCAGTATTAAGCTATTCCGTATCAGATGAAGCGGATACAGGTACGATCCAGGCAGCTATTGAGCGAGAGACAAACCGGCCGGTTACTGTTCAGATCAAGGAAGATAACATGACCGGGCTTAAGAGACTTTCCGTCACACTTGCGGGAAATTCAGGTATGTCTCCGGAAGATCAGAAAAAGGTAACGGATGCCATCAACAGTACCTCTGACAATGCAGATGCAAAACTGTCAGAGACCTATGTAGTTGAGCCTTATATCGGAGCAAAGGCAATGAAGAATGCAGCGGTTGCTATTGTACTTTCTCTGCTTTTCATTGTTATTTATGTTTGGATCCGGTTTTCAGCAATATCCGGCCTTCCTGCAGGAGTTACTGCAATGATTGCGCTGCTCCATGATGTAATTGTGGTGTTCTTTGTATTCGTGCTGTTCCGGATTCCGTTAAACGATGCTTTTGTGGCGGTCGTCCTGACGATAATCGGTTATTCCATCAACGATACCATCGTTATCTATGACCGAATCCGTGAAAACAGAAAGAAGGATACCAAAATGCCGGTCGATGAGCTGGTAAATATCAGTACCACCCAGACCCTTGGAAGGTCCATCAATACATCCTGTACCACGGGAATCTGTGTGCTTATCATTCTGGCAGCTTCCGTTTACTTCCAGATCGGGTCTATTTTGGAGTTCTCACTTCCAATGTTCTTTGGTATCCTGACCGGATGCTACTCCTCCATTTGCGTGGCAGGTACGCTTTGGGCTATGTGGGAGAATAGAAAAGTTAAAGTTAAAGCTAAAAAGTAAAAAGCGATTTTTGAGCCTGTAAGGGCCGCTGCTTTGCCATTGAGGAATCGGGGACAAAGCAGCGGCCTTTTTCGTGAAGATGTTTATAAATAATGCCAGATCGGGATATTATCAGACGCTATTTAAAATAAATAATTTTTATTACACCATTGAATAATTTGGTAATAAATGTTAGAATATAACATATCATTTTGAATGCCAATTCAATCTGATAGAAAAAAACAAAACAAGGAAAAAGGAGGCGTAGATTTTGTTAAATAAAGAAATTGTTGCAAAAATTAACAAACAGATCAATTTTGAACTGTATTCGGCATACATCTATCTGGATATAGCAAACTATTATGCGGACAGTAATTTAAACGGTTTTGCTAACTGGTTTAAGATCCAGACCCAGGAAGAGCGGGATCATGCCATGCTCTTTATGAATTATTTACTTAACAACGGCGAAAAGGTTGTACTGGAAGATATTAAGGCTCCTGATTTTGTTTACACGGATTTCCGCCAGCCGGCCATGGCTGCCTATGAACATGAGGTGAAGGTAACGGCTTCCATTCATGATATTTACGGAGCAGCTTACGAATTAAAAGATTTCCGTACCATGCAGTTCCTTGACTGGTTCGTAAAAGAACAGAATGAAGAGGAAAAAAATACGGACGAGATTATAAAGAGATATGACTTATTTGGAAATGATCCCAAGGGATTGTATTTGCTGGATTCGGAGTTGACGGCAAGGGTTTATACGCCGCCCTCTCTTGTAATTTAAACCTCAGCAAGCAGGGTCGCGGATTGCGAATATCCGATTGACTCTATACGGTATCATAACCATAAACAAAAGAAGAGCAGTCTCTGCCATGATAGAAGCAATGTTTCATGGCAGGGGATGCTTTTTCTGTTTTTACCGCCAAAAGCTGCGGCTGCTTTAGAAACAATCTGGACAAAGGGGGAAAGATGTTTGTGGCAAAACAAAGGGAGAAGGTGGAATTGCGCTACTATGTGATTCCGGAGACGGAAGTGGTTCTGGCTCTATTGGGGGAGGATTGGATCCGGGAATATGGGAAAGATATCAAATACCTTCATTTTCACGATCTTATGGAAATCGGATATTGCCACTGGGGGGACGGAGAAGTGGTCCTGGGGCAGGAACGCCTTCCTTTTTCCAGCCATTCCATGATGATCGTACCGCCAAGGCTTCCTCATACCACGAACTCTGTGGATGGGACAAAGGGGTATTGGGAGTGGATGTACATTGACCTGGAAAAAACAGTATCTGAAGTGTACGGCCATGACCCGGTGCACCAAAGCACCATATTAAAAAGGCTCCATCGAACCGGGTACCTTCTGTCAGAAGAGGACAATCCCGGCCTGTCCAGACTGATTTTAGGGATTATGGAAGAAGCGCGGCATAAAAAGCCTTATTACAAAGACAGCATTCGAGGCTATCTTAATGCTTTTGTGGTGGAACTTCTGCGGCTTTCCGATGATGAGGAGCGGATCGTAGGAGGCAGGGGCAGTACCGCCGTTTTAGCAGGAGCCCTGGATTATGTTGCAACGCATTATCACCAGGAAATCAAGGTCAGCAGTCTGGCAGAGGCCTGCAACATGAGTGAAAGCCATTTCCGCCGTGTTTTTGAAGAGGGAATGAATATGAAGCCTTTGGACTATATCAACTTAATCCGGGTTCGGAGTGCCTGTGAACTGCTGAAAAAGACAGGGAAATCCATGGAAGAGGTTGGAGAGGAGTCGGGATTTGCTTCAATTTCTGCATTTAACCGGAATTTTAGAAAAATATTAAATGTTTCCCCTTATCAATGGAAAAAATCAAAAGAAAATTATGAGGGAAAGCTGCTCCACTACAGAATCAGCGCTCAAAAAGGCTGGGATTAAGGGATTAATGATCGAATATGCGCGTTTTTTAATTGAATCTAAAGACTTTTAATCAAAAAACATTGGTATAATGAATTTATCATACAAGCCAATTTTTTTATGAAAGAGGAGGAGTTTTGCTATGAAGAGAAGAATTGCATCCATATTACTGGCCGGAGCCATGATGGCTTCCCTGACAGCCTGCGGGAGTTCTGGCGGTGCAGGACAGAATGCAGGAGGAAAGACAGGAGATGGGGCTAAGGCCGCAAACGAACTGACTGTCTGGTGCTGGGATCCTGCATTTAACATTTATGCAATGGAAGAAGCGGCAAAGGTGTACCAGAAGGATCATCCGGATTTCAAGCTGAATGTAGTGGAGACGCCCTGGGCTGACGTGCAGACCAAGCTGACGACGGCGGCTACTTCTAAAAACCTGGATACTCTTCCTGATATCCTGTTAATGCAGGATAATGCATTTCAGAAGAATGTAATCAGCTACCCTGACGCCTTTAAGGATTTAACCGGAAGCGGAGTTGATTTTTCAAAGTTCCCAAATGCTAAAACTGCCTACTCTGTTGTAGATGGGAAAAACTACGGAGTTCCCTTTGATAACGGAGCTGCGATTGCAGCCTATCGTACCGATGTATTAAAAGAAGCCGGATATACGGAAGCAGACTTTACAGATATTACCTGGAGCAAGTATCAGTCCATGGGCGAGGAGATTTTAGCAAAGACAGGAAAACCTCTGTTATCCTGTACAGCAGGAGAGTCTGATCTGATCATGATCATGCTCCAGTCCGCAGGGGGAAGCCTCTTTGATAAGGACGGGAACCCAAGCATGGTTGGAAATGATAAGCTGAAAAAGGTTATTGAAACCTATGTTTCCCTTGTTAAGAGCGGCGTGCTTGTGGAAGTCAATGACTGGGATCAGTATGTTGGAACCATGACAAACAGCACAGTGGCAGGAACGATCAACGGCTGCTGGATTATGGCGAGCATCCAGACCGCAGAAGACCAGTCCGGCAATTGGGCGATTACCAATATCCCGAAGCTTGAGGGTGTAAACGATGCAACCAATTATTCCAACAACGGTGGTTCCAGCTGGGCAGTCACTGCCGGAAGCAAGAATCCGGAACTGGCTGCAGATTTCCTGTCAAAGACCTTTGCAGGAAGCGTTCCTTTCTATGAGACCATTCTTCCAAAATCCGGAGCACTGGCAACGTATCTTCCGGCAGCGGACAGTAAGGTTTATGGAGAACCTCAGACATTCTTCGGAGGAAAGCCGGTATATGCACAGATCACAGAGTTTGCATCAAAGGTTCCTTCCAATAATACCGGCGTTTATTATTATGAGGCCCGTGATGCGGTTGCAACTGCCATTACTCATGTAGTCTCAGGAGCTGACATAGATTCAGAGATTAAAACAGCAGAAGATACAGTTAAGTTTGCAATGGGTAAATAAAAATAAGAGGGAGGAGGCATTTCAGTGGGAAATTCGAAGAAAAAGCTGTCCTTAGGCCAGAAGCAGAGTCTTGCGGGCTGGACATTTTTAACGCCTGCGGTCATCCTGATTGCGGTTATGAGCTTTCTGCCCATGATCCAGGCACTGTTCCTTTCCTTTCAGACAGGAATCGGCGCGGCAATGAAGTGGACAGGCGGGACCAATTATGTAAGAATGTTCAAGGATCCTGTTTTTATGCAGGCTCTAAAAAACAATTTTATTTACCTGATCATACAGGTACCGATCATGCTTGTATCGGCTCTGGTCCTGGCTTCTCTGCTGAACAATAAAGACCTGCGGTTCAAAGGGCTTTTCCGTACTGCGATTTTTCTGCCCTGTGCAACCTCCCTCGTATCCTATGCAGTAATTTTCCGTTCCCTGTTTGCAGTGGATGGGCTGGTCAATATCGTTCTGATGAAGCTTGGAATATTGACCACAGGATACAACTTCCTGGGTCATCCAAATTCTGCAAGGATCGTAATTATCCTTGCCCTCATCTGGAGGTGGACAGGCTATAATATGGTGTTTTATCTATCCGGCTTACAGAACATTGAGTATTCCGTGTATGAAGCGGCAAAAATTGACGGAGCCTCTCCAATTCAGTCCTTCTTCCGGATTACGATTCCGCTTTTAAAGCCCACCATTCTGCTGACGGCCATCATGTCCACCAACGGTACCCTGCAGCTGTTTGATGAGTCCGTGAACTTAACAAACGGCGGACCGGCTAATTCCACCATTACCATGTCCCACTATATTTATAATGTATCATTCAAGTATGTGCCAAACTTCGGGTATGCAGCTTCTATGTCTTACCTGATCCTGATTCTGGTTGCAGTTCTTGCATTTATACAGCTGAAGGTAGGTGATAAGCGTGACTAAGGGAAAAAAGTTTTTTGCATATGCATTTTTGACCATTGTTTCTGTCATCTCAGTGTTTCCCCTGTACTGGATGATGGTTGCGGCTACCAATAAAAGCGTGGATGTGACCAGAGGGACCCTGATATTCGGAACAGCACTTTTTGACAATGTGAAGAAGCTGTTCGCTTCCCAGAATGTTGCCACAGCCCTTGGGAATTCCTTTAAATATTCCATTATCATGACGTTTTTCTCCCTGCTGGTCTGTTCCATCGCAGGATATGGGTTTGAAGTCTTTCATGACAAGGCAAAGGACCGGGTCATGAGCGTGATCCTGCTGGCCATGATGGTTCCCTTTGCAGCCACCATGATTCCCCTTTACCGGATGTTTTCAAGTGCAAGGCTGTTAAACAGTACCCTGGGATTTATCCTTCCCACCATATCCACCCCGTTTCTGATTATGATGTTCCGCCAGAGTGCAAGATCCTTTCCGTCGGATATCATGGAGGCGGCAAGGCTTGACGGGTTAAGTGAGTTCCAGATTTTCTATCGGATGTTTCTGCCTACCATGCGCTCCACTTATGCGGCAGCTATGACCATTACCTTTATGAGCGCCTGGAACAGTTACCTTTGGCCTAAGGTGATCATGTCCGATGCAAGCAGCATTACCATGCCAATGCTTGTGGCCAACTTAACGGAAGGATATGTGACCGATTATGGTATCCTTATGCTGGCAGTATTAGTCTGCACCATTCCTACAGTAATCGTTTTCTTCCTGCTGCAAAGAAGCTTTGCAGAAGGTATCACAGGAGCAGTAAAATAAAAAAATCAAATCAGATGCCGCGGCCGGCTTCCGGATATGGAATCGGCTGCGGTATTTTTATGAAGAAAAGGAGCAAGAAAATATGAAAAATCTTGGCATATGGCACGGAGGGGATTACAGCCCGGAACAATGGCTTCAAGAGCCTGAGATTCTTGAAAAGGATTTGGAATATATGAAAAAGGCCGGGATCAATACGGTTACCATGGGGATGTTTGCCTGGTCCTTCCTGGAGCCGGAGGAAGGAAAATTTGAGTTTTACTGGTTAAAGGAACGGCTGGATCAGCTCTATGAAAATGGAATATACACCATCCTGGGTACCCCATCCGGTGCCCGTCCCAAATGGCTTGCAGACAAATATCCGGAGGTACTCCGGGTGGATGATACAGGGAGGCGCCAGCGTTTTGGGGGACGTCATAATCATTGCTACACCTCTCCTGTATACAGGGAAAAGGTAAAACGTATCAACGAAAGGCTGGTTAAGGAGTTTGGCTCTCATCCTGGAGTTCTTCTTTGGCATCTTTCCAATGAATACGGCGGTGAGTGTTACTGTCCATTGTGCCAGGATGCGTTCCGGAAATGGCTGGAGCAGAGGTATGGTTCCATCGACCGCTTAAACAGAAACTGGTGCACGGCATTCTGGAGCCACGGCTATCAGTCCTTTGACCAGGTGGAAAGCCCCTCCGCCATAGGAGAGAGCATGGTACATGGATTAAACCTGGACTGGAAACGGTTTGTGACGGATCAGACCATGGATTTTGTCCGGTGGGAGGCTGCCTCTTTGCGGGAAGCGGGAGCAAAACAGCCTGTTACCACCAATTTTATGTATGACTATCAGGGGCTTAATTACCGGAAGCTTTCTCAAGCAGTGGATGTGGTTTCCTGGGACACCTATCCTTTGTGGCACAAAGAAAAGGAGATTCTAACAGCCAGGGACAACGGCATGCAGCATGATTTCATGAGAAGCTTAAAGAAGAAACCGTTTCTGCTCATGGAATCCTGTCCAAGCAGCACAAACTGGCAGGGTGTCAGTAAGCTTAAAAAACCCGGCCTTTTAAGGGTGGCTTCCTGGCAGGCAGTTGCCCACGGGTCGGACAGCGTCTTGTATTTCCAGATCCGCCAAAGCCCGGGAAGCTCTGAAAAGTTCCACGGAGCAGTCATTGACCATTATGGAAAGACAGACACCAGAGTATTTGAGGAGGTCAGCTCCATAGGAAAAGAGCTTGCCCTTTTAGGGGAATTGTACGGGACAGGAGTGCGGCCCAAAACAGCCCTGATCTATGATATGGAAAACCGCTGGGCAATGGAAGATGCACAAGGTCCCAGAAATAAAGGACTTTATTATCATGAGACCTGTGTAAAGGTCTATAGCGCTATAAAAAAGCTGGGATTTAATGTGGATGTGATTACCATGGATGACGGCCTGGAGGATTACCAGCTTGTGGCCGCTCCCATGCTTTACTTATACCGCAGCAGGATTGAGGAAAAAATCGAAGGGTTTGTCCGTAATGGCGGACAACTGGTAACGACCTACTGGTCCGGAATCGTGGATGAATCAGACAGGTGCCTTCCTGGAGGCGTTCCCCATGGGCTCCGGGAAGTGGTAGGGCTTCGCAGCACGGAAATCGACGGACTCTATGACTGGGAGAGCAATTATATGGTTCCTGCCTCCGGAGAAAAAGGAGACCGGTATGAGTGCCGTAATCTCTGCGATCTGGTGAGGCTAGAAGGGGCAGAAGCCCTTATGGTATATGAAAATGATTTTTATAAGGGATATCCGGCCCTTACGAAAAATCACTATGGAAGCGGAACTGCCTTTTATGTATGCGCAGATGCCGGGCAGGATTTTTATGATGATTTATTTTGGAATGTGACTTGTGAAGCCGGAATTAAGCCTCTTGTGGAAGGGAGGATACCGGAAGAGGTTGAAGTGACTTCCAGGGAATCGGATCAGTATGAGTATCTGTTTTTGCAGAATTTCAGCCAAAAACCGATTGCGCTGGAACAGAAGCTTTTGGACTGTCTTACGGAGGGGATGGTTCTGCTTGGGGAGATTTCTGGGAAGGGTGAAATAGAATCATATGGGACGGTGATTATAAAGAGAGATCTGCACCAAAACTGAAGGAATATCCCGAATCGATATCAGTAAGAACAGGTAAATGAGGAATACCGGGGAAACGGCTGCTTCAGGCTGTTTCCCCGGTATTTTTTGAGAATTTACTTTATGGATTCTGCGATGGCATTGGCCAAAGCCCCGATATCAGCCAGCTGATCCTCTTTTATAGATGATTTGATGGTAATGGTCTGATCCAGTATGGTCATATTTTTCATTTCAGAAATAATCTCAGTCATTTTCTTGCCTGCCATGATACCCCAGGAACCGTTTTCCATAAGGGCTACGGTGCGGTTTTGTACGTTATGGGCTTTCATATCCAGAAGCAGGTGTTCCATGCTGCTGAAAATACCTCCGTTATAGGTGGCTGAAGCAAATACCAGATGGCTGCAGCGGAATGCTTCTGAAATGAGCACAGACGGATGGGTATTGGATACATCATACATGACAATGTTGTGGATGCCGCGTTCTGCCAGGCGGCATGCCAGGATGTTGGCGGCATTCTCCGTATTGCCGTAGATGGAGCCATAGGCGATCATCACAGCATTCTCTTCCGGAGTATAGCTGCTCCATTTAAGATACTTATCCATATACCAGCAAATGTCGGAACGCCATACAGGTCCGTGAAGAGGGCAAAGGAACTGAATGTCCAGACCAGCGATTTTCTTTAAAAGAGTCTGGGTAGACGGTCCGTATTTTCCTACAATATTGGAATAGTATCTTCTGGCTTCATCAAGCCATTCCCGTTCAAAATTTACTTCATCTGCAAATAAGTTTCCGTTCATAGCGCCAAAGGCGTCGGCTGAAAAAAGAACCTTATCCGTGGTATCGTAGGTGACCATTACTTCCGGCCAGTGAACCATGGGAGCCATATAAAATGTAAAGGTATGTTTGCCGGAGCAGAACGTGTCCCCCTCCTTCACGACGACAGCTCTGGAATCAACGCCGAATTCGTAAAACTGGTTGATGATCGGGATTGTCTTGGCATTGCAGATCACCTTTACATCCGGATACCTTCTGACCATTTCACCCAAAGTGGCACAGTGGTCCGGCTCCATATGATTTACAATGATATAATCCAGATTCCGCCCTCCAAGGACTGCTTCCACATTTTCCAAAAACTGTCCGGTGATAGCCCGGTCAACAGTATCAAAAAGTATTGTTTTTTCATCTAGCAGGACATAGGAGTTATAGGAAATCCCTTTCGGAATGGGGTAGGCGTTTTCGAACAGGGCAAGACGGCGGTCACTTCCTCCAACCCAGAACAAATCATCTTTAATAGTTTTTACACAATACATGGTGCAGCCTTCCTTTCTTTCGTTCATACTAATCCATCTATAGAAGTATACTATAAATTTCAGAAAATGTCATTGTGTTTTTTAAAGGCCAATTTGTGTGTTCAGCTTAAGACCGGCTCAATATATACTTCTACAACGCCTCCGCATACCATGCCTTCGTCCTCCGCGTTGCCCGGAGTCATGTCAACCTTCATTAATACCGGCTTTTTATCTCTGGCAACTTCTCTTGCTGCGGTGCACACCTCAGATTCCACACAGCCGCCTCCGATGGTCCCGATGGTGCTCCCGTCAAGCATGACAACCATCTTTGAGCCTACATCCCTGGGAGCGGAGCCTTTTCTGGAAACGATGGTAACAAGGGATTTTGGCATGTCAGATAACTCCTGGGAAGTGAGACCGTCAAGGATTTCCTTTGGATATCCAAAGCTTTTTTTACTTCCGTTTTTAACCTGAATGATCTCTGCCATAATTGCCACGGCGATTTCCTCCGGGGTCTGGGCGTTGATCTTTAGTCCGATAGGTGTGTAAACCTGGTCAAGCAGCTCTCTGCTGATTCCTTCGTCTGCTAAAAAATCCTTTACAAGCTTTACCCTGACTTTGCTGCCGATCATACCGATGTAGGCATTTTTTTTGCCGATGATCTGGGATAAACAGTCCTGGTCATACCGGTGTCCTCTGGTGACGATGATAAAGTAATGGCCGGTGCTTCCATTGATCTCTTCTAAGGCTTCCCCAAAAGGCTTGCAGATAACGGTGTCAGCCCCTTCTTTTCTTGCGGTATTGGCAAAAGATAACCGGTCATCAATTACTGTAACATGGAATCCCAGCATCTTTCCGATTCTGATGATTGGGATGGAAATATGGCCGGCCCCGCATACCACCATATACTTTTCTCCTGTCACAAATTCGCAGAACAGAGTGCTGTCCTGAGATTTTATGGTCTGGGTTTTGTCAATGCTCTTTAAATCCTCTGAAAAAGCATCAAAAGCCTTTTCATCCCCCTGACTGCAGATGATTTCTCCATTCGACCACAGGGCTTTGGCTCCAAGCCCCTGTCCTTCGACGATTGTCAGGCTGACTAAGTTCGTGTTTTTATCGGCATTTTTTAATTCTTCATAAAAATCTGTCATATGAGTACTCCTTTTGCTGCCTCGCGCTTTTGTAATAAAAAAGGGCGGTATACATTCCGCCCTTTTTTGGGTATTCTGGTAACTATTTATTTTGCTGGCTTTGGTTTACGGTAGAACGTATTGTCCAAAGGAAGTTTGTAACGGAATACGCCATCCTTCTTGAAATAAGCATTCTGCAAAGCAGGTGCTCCCATAACACATACGATCTCGCCTACGCCTTTTGCTCCAAATGCTACATCAGATGGATTCTTTTCAATGAACCGTACGTCAACAGGAGGCATCTGAGGTGCTTTAAAGAGGCCTAAAGTACCTAATTTAGCCTGAGGAACGCCGTCCTTTAATGGGAAGTCCTCTGTCAGTCCATAACCAAGGCCCATTGCAACGCCGCCTTCTACCTGGCCTTCTGCAGCAAGTGGATTGATGGCTTTGCCTAAGTCATGGGCTGCAATTACATTGACAACTTTTCCTTCGGTGTCAAGAACATAAAGCTGAGTTGCATATCCATAAGCAATATGACTTACCGGATTTGGCTTATCGCTGCCGATAGGATCTGTCTTAAAATCAAATTCGCCATAATATTCTTTGCCTTCCAGATCACTTAAGGAATGTCCTGCATCCAAATCCTCTTTCAGTTTCATTGCGGCAATGTGGATTGCTTCTCCTGTAAATACGGTCTGGCGGGAGGCGGTTGTGGTTCCGGAGTCTGGTGTGTATTTTGTATCCGGATGTCCAATGATTACCTGTTCCGGTGTAAGACCTGTGGTCTGACAGACCATCTGTAAGGTTATGGTCTGAAGTCCCTGGCCGATGGCAGCAGCAGAAGAACCTGTAACAACTTTTCCGTCACGTACTCTTAAGATACAGCGGCCTACGTCTGCAAGGCCGACACCGATTCCTGCGTTCTTCATGGCAGATGCAATTCCTACGAAATAATTTGGGTCTGCCTCATATTTTTCAAAATCTTCTTTTACTGCTTCCAGGGTTTCCACCATACCGGTGCCTTCATCGGCGATCTGCCCGTTAGGAAGGGACTGGCCTGGTCTGATGGCATTGCGGTAACGGATCTCCCAGCCGGATATTCCCATCTGATCTGCTAACTGGTTGATCAAAGCTTCCGTTGACATACAGGACTGTGTTACGCCGAACCCGCGGAATGCACCTGCAGGCGGATTGTTGGTATAGTAAGCATCTCCTTCAATGTCCACGTTCTGGTAATTATATGGACCGCCCGCATGGGTACAGGCTCTTTGAAGTACAGGTCCGCCTAAAGAAGCATAAGCTCCCGTATCAGAGAGAAGCCTTGCCTTCATGCCCTGGATAATACCGTTTTCATCACAGCCGATCTTGCAGTAGATTTCCATGGCGTGACGCTTTGGATGATAATTAATGCTTTCCTGACGGGAGAAGGATACTTTTACAGGTCTCTTTGATAAATAAGCACAAAGAGCAGCCTGGTGCTGAACGCTCATATCTTCCTTTCCGCCGAAGCCGCCGCCGACAAAAGCACTCTGAATTCTTACTTTCTCCAGAGGGAGGCCAAGATATGCACTTAATTCGTGATGTTCATCATAAATACCCTGTGCTCCGGTAATTACCTTAACACCGTCGCCGTCAGGAATACCAACAGCAGTTTCCGGTTCCATGAACGCATGCTCTGTTGGCGGAACGAAGAAGGTGCCTTCTGCAACATACTTGGATTTTGCAAGAGCTGCCTCTGCGTCACCCCGTTTAACCTCCTCGTGGTCAAGCAGGTTATTTACCGGAGTTCTGAATTTGCCAAAATGCATAAAGCCTTCGCCATGTACCTGGTGAGCGCCTGGTACCATGGCTTCCCTTGGGGAGCGGATTGGCTCTAATTCTTCACAATCTATTTCAACAGCTTTCACTGCCTCCAACGCCTGTTCCATTGTTTCAGCCACAACGATAGCAAGGGTGTCACCGATGCATTTTGTCTCTTCGCCTACATCGATCATACCGGGCCAGTCATGTGCCAGATGTCCGATATACCTGTCTCCAGGAATGTCCTTTGCCGTATAGACAGCGACTACGCCGGGCATTGCAAGAGCCTTGCTGGTATCAATTCCATTTATTTTAGCGCGTGCATATTTGGTGAACACGTTCTTTCCGTAAAGCATGCCTTCCAGATAATAATCATCCGCATATTTGGCAGTACCCAGTGTTTTTGCTTCCGCATCCACACGGCAGGTTCTTTCTCCTATGGCAGCAGTCTGCTTAAGTTCAGGAACCTCTAAATTTTCATTGAACATTTTTGCTGCCAGCAAAATGCCGTCTTCTATTTTGGTATAGCCTGTACAACGGCATATATTTGTGCGGATCGCCTGTTTTACATCATCTCTGGTTGGATTAGGATTCTGGTCAATTAAGCACTTGCCGCTGATCACCATGCCCGGAATGCAAAAACCGCACTGTACGGCGCCGGCTGCCGCAAAGGCATAGACAAAGACATCCCGTTCTCTCTGTGTAAATCCTTCTATGGTCTGCACCTTCTTGCCCTCCAGTTTGGACAATTTCAGTATGCAGGCACGGACAGTCTTCCCATCCACTATTACTGTACATGTACCGCAGGCACCTTCCTTACAACCGTTTTTAACGGAAGTGATACCAAGCCTGTTTCTGAGAAAATCCATTAATGTTAAATCTTCTTCTGACTGGTAATCCTTGCCGTTGACATTTACTACATACATGACAATACCTCTCTCTCTTCATTCTTAGTTGATATTATATAATTCCGCACATTGTTTTTAACAATACTTTCTTGCATAATTTTGTTAAAAATGGCGTTTGTGATTCTTCTTTCTCATACATTTTAACATATAAACGATACAAAAACAATTGATATTCTATGAAAATATAAAAAATTTTTAGTCACATACAAAAAAAGTTAGAACATGCGTTTTTTCGCTTAAACAGGAGGTTTCCTCACTTTTACTTATAGATAAAATCTATAAGTAAAGCTGGAAAATAAAGGGGTTTTTAAGAGTTATCTAACAAATTTTTATATACTGGAAAAATATTTTGAACTTCAAAAATATTGCAAATTTTACTCCGTGTGCTATAATGAAAAGAGACTAAGAATTGATGTCCTCTGGGCTTTTGCCTGGAGGATGTTTTTTTACAAAAAGGTGTGAAAGAAGTTAGGAAAAAGGAGGCGGAAGATGGGCGGAGAAAAAGAAAACATTCTGGTGAGTGCCTGCCTGCTGGGAGTCAATTGCCGCTATGACGGCGGAAATGGCAGGCAGGAGAGCCTGATCAGGCTTATAGAGAAATACAATTTCATACCGGTCTGTCCGGAGCAGCTTGGAGGTTTAGAGACGCCAAGAGAGCCTGCGGAGCAGATTATTAAAGTCGTAACAGGTGATCACGATGAGATCCGCGTGGTGGACCGGTCAGGAAAAGACGTGACAGACAGCTTTATAAAGGGAGCAGAGGAAACCTTGAAACTGGCAAGGCTATATGGTTGTAAGCGGGCAATTTTGAAGGAACGGAGTCCGTCCTGCGGCCATGGGTGCATTTATGACGGGACGTTTTCAGGGACAAAGGTTCCAGGAGATGGGGTGACCGCAAGGCTTTTGGAAGAAAACGGAATTCTCGTATCAGGAGAAAGCAGCATAGAGTCCTTTTAAAGGAAACAAAAAGCTAAATTTTATAGATAAGGAGACAAGACGCTATGAATACAGCAATCACAAGACAACAGGCACTGGAGTTACTTAAGAAATATAATAAGGAACCGTTTCATCTGCTTCACGGTCTGACCGTAGAAGGAGTAATGCGCTGGTACGCAGGAGCAATGGGTTTTGGATCAGAGGAAGAATTCTGGGGAATCGCAGGGCTTCTTCATGATGTGGATTTTGAACAGTTTCCCGAGGAACACTGTAAAAAGGCCCCGGAGCTTCTTTCCGAAATCGGTGCGGAAGAAGAACTCGTTCATGCCATATGCAGCCATGGCTACGGTATCTGTTCTGAGGTAGAGCCGGAGCATATGATGGAAAAGATCATGTTTGCAGCGGATGAGTTGACCGGGCTCATCGGAGCAGCCGCCAGGATGCGCCCTTCAAAAAGCGTGATGGACTTGGAAGTCTCAAGCCTTAAGAAAAAATTTAAGGACAAGAAGTTTGCGGCAGGCTGTTCCAGGGAAGTAATCGCGTCAGGCGCAGAGAATTTAGGCTGGACTCTTGATGAGCTGTTTGAAAAAACCATCCTTGCCATGCGTTCCTGCGAAGAGAAGGTAAACCGGGAAATGGAGGGGTAAGTTTATGCATAAAAATGGAAAAATATGCATGATTATCGAAAAATACTTGACAGCTGATACCAATTAGGATATTATTTCCGTTAAATATGTAATGATAACCTGTATCAGAGGAGATATGCCTATGAAAAAAGTTGTGAAATTCGGAGGAAGCTCTTTGGCCAGCGCAAAGCAGTTTAAGAAAGTTGGCGAGATCATCCGCGGGGACAAGAGCAGACGGTTTGTGGTGCCATCAGCACCAGGCAAACGAAATGACAAGGATGAAAAGGTGACTGATCTGTTATACCAGTGTTATGATGGGGCAGCAGATGGAAAAAGCTATAAAAAGATTCTGGAAAAAATCAAGGAGCGTTATATGGAGATCATTGACGGACTTGATATTAATCTGAATCTGGATCATGAGTTTGTGACCATTGAAGAAAATTTCCTTAAAAAGGCTGGGCGTGATTATGCGGCTTCCAGAGGAGAGTACTTAAATGGAATGGTGATGGCGGAATACTTAGGCTACGAATTCATTGACGCAGCTGAAGTGATTTTCTTTGATGCAGACGGTAATTTTAATGCAGAGCTTACCAATAAGGAGCTTTCAGAGCGCCTGGAACATGTGGAGAGAGCTGTGATCCCGGGCTTTTACGGAGCGAAGGAGGATGGGACCATAAAGACCTTTTCCAGAGGCGGTTCAGATATAACAGGCTCCATTGTTGCAAAAGCCATTCATGCGGATATGTATGAAAACTGGACGGATGTTTCCGGTTTCCTGGTGGCTGATCCCAGGATCATCAAGAATCCTGAGGTCATCGAGACCATTACATACCGGGAGTTAAGAGAGCTTGCCTATATGGGAGCCAGTGTTCTTCATGAGGATGCCATTTTCCCGGTGAGAAAAGAAGGAATCCCAATCAACATCCGGAACACCAATAAGCCTGATGATAAAGGAACTTTAATTGTGGAGAGCACCTGCAGAAAGCCTCATTATACCATTACGGGAATTGCAGGAAAGAAAGGCTTTTGCTCCATCAACATTGAAAAGGCCATGATGAATGCGGAAGTTGGTTTTGGGAGAAAGGTTCTTGAGGTATTTGAAAAGTACGGCATTTCCTTTGAGCATATGCCGTCAGGAATCGATACCATGACCGTTTTTGTCCACCAGTCAGAATTTGAAGATTATGAGCAGTCTGTCATTGCAGGGATCCACAGGGCCGTAGAACCAGATTTCCTTGAGATGGAATCAGACCTTGCGCTGGTGGCTGTGGTAGGCCGTGGCATGAAGGCGACCAGAGGGACTGCCGGAAGAATCTTTTCGGCTCTTGCCCATTCCAGGGTAAACGTAAAAATGATTGACCAGGGATCCAGCGAACTCAACATCATCATTGGCGTAAAGAATGCTGATTTTGAGGAAGCGATCAAGGCAATTTATGATATATTTATCACGACTGAGGTTTAAGACAGAAAGACAGGCTGAAAGGAAGTACCTGACAGCCTGTCTTTTTTCTTGTGCGTCTTAAGAGCATTGCTGAAAGCCAAGGATGCTGTCTGAGGTCACCAATTGATGGACCAGTGGAATGAATGATATTGACATCAGGGGATATCATAAAAACGGAAGGGATTAAGGTGAGCGGGCGATATGAAATTTGATGTTTATAAACTGGCGGATAAATACAAGCTGACAGATACGGAAACCCAGATATTAAATTATATTCTGGAAAATAATCAACAGGTACTTCATATGGCAGTACGTGAAGTTGCAAACCAAAATTTTGTATCTGCTGCAACGATCATCAAATTATCAAAAAAGATGGGATATACCGGATATACTGATATGATATACCGTCTTAATTTTATGATTACGAGTCATAGGAAAAATAGAGAAAGACTGTCGGATATTACCAGCTTTATCAGCGATATACCAGATGAATTACTAAATGATTTTATGGGCCAGTTAAAAAAACACAGAAATGATATTATTTTAGTATCTGCTACCGGATTTTCTTCACCACTGGCAGAATATATAGAGCGTAAGCTTTTGGTAACCGGTTTCCGGGTTATTAAGACCAATGCCTATGCAGTATATGATAAAAACCGTCTTGGCGCATCACTTGTTATCGTGGTTTCCAAGAGCGGGGAAACAGATACCATTGCAAAGCTTGTTGACTACGCAAATGAAAATCAGGTGGATATCGTATCCTTTACAGGAGAACAGAGCAATTATATTGGCCGTACGTCTACCGTCAATATTCCGATTCTGGATGATAAGACGCTGGATGACCGGAATCTGCAGTCCAATTATTTTTATGCAAGGGTGATTGTGGTATTTGAATATTTAATGAGCCAGGTGTTAGAGGAACTAAATGAGTGCCAGTAAAAGACGCCCATGGCTGACAAACGAAGGAAGAGAGCCGGAAACGGCTCTCTTCCTTTCAATTACCTGATCAGATACATTCTGGCTTCATACGGCCTGAGCACATCTGTAAGGCCTTCATCCGTATAAGAGCTGATTAACTTCTTTTTCTCACGGTCAAGCTCTTTCGGCAGCTGAAAATGAACTGTTTTATCGTAAAAATTACAAATTACAAGCAAAGTAGTTTCTTCCAGTGTACGGGTATAGGCAAACAGATCGGGATCCTCCGGCATCAGAAGCCGGTATTTCCCATCTACGAATACGTCGTAGATTTTTCTTAATCCAATTAACTTCTGGTAAAGGTGAAAAATGGAGTTTTCATCTGCCATTGCGGCCTCTGCATTAATTTCCGGATAGTTTGGATTCACCTTGATCCAGGGAGTTCCATCTGTAAAACCAGCTTCTCTGCCATTATTCCACTGCATCGGTGTTCTCGCATTATCCCGGCCTTTTGCATAGATAGACTCCATGACGTCCGCTTCTTTATATCCGGCCCCGGTTCTTTCCCTATAGATATTTAACGTTTCAATATCCCGGTAGTCTTCCATATCATATCTTACATTGGTCATTCCAAGTTCTTCGCCCTGATAGATATAGGGGGTGCCCTGCATTCCATGAAGGAGGATTGCAAACATTTTGGCAGATTCTATTCGATATTCCTTATCATTTCCCCAGCGGGATACAATTCTCGGCAGATCATGGTTGTTCCAGAACAGGCTGTTCCAGCCTTTGCAGTATAGGGATTCCTGCCAGGTGGATAAAGCACGCTTTAATTCCAGGAATGGAAGAGGGGCTAAGTCCCATTTTTCTCCGCCCTTTTTCTGGTCAAGGCAGATATGCTCAAACTGGAATACCATGGAAAGCTCACTGCCATCCGGATTGCTGTAATAAACGGCATTTTCCGGATTTGCACTCCATGCTTCCCCCACGGTGACTAAATCTCCTTTCTGAAAGGTCTCCCTGCTTAATTCCTGTATAAATTCATGGAGCCTTGGCCCATCCGCTGTGATCATCCGGTCAGGCTCCTTGGCAACTAAATCGATGACATCCAGCCGGAACCCGCCGACTCCTTTCTCCATCCACCAAAGGATCATATCCTGTATCTCCCGGCGTACTTTTGGGTTATCCCAGTTTAAATCCGGCTGTTTCACTGAAAACTGATGGAAATAGTATTGCCCAAGTTCCGGAACCCACTCCCAGGCGGAGCCTCCAAAAGCGGCTCTTAGTTCATTTGGAGCAGTTCCTTCCACACCATCCCTCCACACATAATAATCATGATAGGGATTATCCTTACTTTTTATCGCTTCCTTAAACCATGGATGCTCATCGGAAGAATGGTTTAAAACAAGGTCCATGATAATCCGGATCCCACGGCTGCCTGCTTTTTCAATCAATTCTTCCATGTCTTCTAAATTCCCGAACACTGGATCAATGTCCTGATAATTGGATATATCATAACCATTGTCATCCTGTGGGGAACAATAGACCGGGGAGAGCCAGAGAGCATCTGCCCCAAGTTCTTTCAAATAATCAAGTCTGGAGATAATCCCTTGAAGATCTCCGATCCCATCCCCGTTGCTGTCCTTAAAGCTTCTGGGGTAAATCTGATATATAACCGCTTGTTTCCACCATTTTCTGTCCATATTCTTTTTCCTTCCGTCAAGCTTTTACAGAACCGCTAGTCACTCCTGCGATGATCCATTTCTGACAAAAAACATATACCGCTAAAACTGGCAGCAGCACCATCAAATACGAGGCAAAGGCAAGGTTATACTGCGTGGAGAACTGGCCTTTAAACACATACTGGGCCAACTGCAAGGTTTGCTGGCTTGCATCGCTCAGCAAAACCAGGGGCATTAAGAAGTCATTCCAGGTCCACATAAAGGACAGGATTGCCACTGTAGCGCTCATGGGCTTAAGAAGAGGAAATATAATGCGCCAAAAGGTCTGGAACGTATCTGCCCCATCGATCCTCGCCGCCTCCTCTAATGCCACAGGCAGGGATTTGATGTAACCTGAATAAAGAAACGTATTCATTGGCAGTCCGAATATAATATAAATTAATGTGATGCCATAGATGTTATCAAGGTGAAAGGCTGAGGCCTGTTTTACCAGGGGAAGCATAATCACATTAAAAGGGATAAACATGGCGCTGATAAAATAATAATACATGAGATTGAAAAATCTGCTTTTATCCTTATTCCGTATAATGGCATAAGCCGCCATGGAATTGGTCAGGATGGTAAATACCAGATTGATGCTTGTGATAAAAAACGTATTTAAGAACTTTCTGGGATAGTCGGTAAGCACCCATGCCCTGGAAAAATTCTCTAAGTGCAGGGAAGTGGGAAGTGCCAGTACATGTTCCATGTCTGACGGTGATTTTAAAGCTATTACCACCGTAATATAAAGGGGACCAAGGATAACGAAAACAGCGATTGCTGACAGAAGGATTGTCAGGAGCCAATTGGTCTTTTCTTTCTCTTTCATCAGTTTATTTTCGCCTCCCTTTTTTCTAAAATCTTTAGCTGTAATACGGAAATTGACGCCACAACCAAGAATAAAATAACGGCATTGGCTGACTGGTAAGCAAACTGTCCGCCGTCAAATCCCCGCTTATAGATCAACATGGAGATCGTAGTGGTCGCTGTTCCGGGCCCTCCCCCTGTCATTGCCATAATCTGGTCAAATGCCATAAGAAAACTCTTAACACTTAATACCATATTGATGGTAAAAAAAGGAGCGATCAGTGGAAATGTGATCTTGATAAACCGCTGGAGGCCTACGGCACCGTCAACGGATGCCGCGTCATAGATATCCTTATCCACCGTCTGAAGGCCGGAGAGATAGATCATGGTGTTAAAGGCCATGGATTGCCAGACGGTAACGAACAAAACCCCAAGCCATGCTTTGCTGGTACCAAGAATATTGACACTCAGCCCATCGATACCCGCCAATTTACCAAATCCCGGAATGATATTTCCAAAGATAAAGTTAAATACAAAACCGATGATCAGAGTACCCAGCATATATGGTAGGAAATACAGCGCCTTTAAAAAATTCTTTCCACGAATTTTCCCATTGAGCCCGCATGCCAGCGCCAAACTTAATACGTTGACAAGGACAGTGGCGGAAAGTGCAAACTGAAAGGTAAAGCCATAGGCCTGCTTTATGGAAGGATCCTTAAAAAACTGCAGGAAATTTTTAAAACCGATAAATTCCCAGTTCCCATAGCCCTTCCAGTTGGTAAAGCTGTAAAAGATACCTTTTAGAAAGGGAACCGTATGGAGTAAAAAGAACAGTGCCGCCACGGGAACCACCATAAGATAGAACGCTGGGCTAATGTGGTTACTTCTATGTTTATTCAATGCCTTATCCTCCTTTTACCAAGCTTAACGGGTATTGAGGATATCATATTGTTCATCGCACTTTTTCAGTATTGCAGCAATGTTCTCGCTTTCATCCATACCATTTGCCTTGTTTAAGAAAAATTCGGATAAAATAGCGGACAGATTATAACCGTTGGGATAATAATGGTCTACAAAATCCGTAACCTTTCCATCTGCAATATCCTTTGCCAGTCCGGCCACCGAAGCATCCTCCTGTACAACGCCTTCCACCGGAGAAAATGCAAACTGCTCGTTAATGTAAAGCTGACTGTTTTCCGGTTCCAACATAAATGACACAAAACGCTTGGCAGCTTCCGGGTTTTTGCATTGGTTTGTCACCATAAGCATGACATCGATTCCGGATACAACCTTATTTTTACTCTTATCATTGGTTGCCGGATAAGCAAACATATCAAGATTGATGGATTCATTGGTTTTCTTGATTTCAGGTACGGTCCACACGCCGTTAATCAGCATTGCTGCTTCACCATTTGCAAAGCTGCGGTTGCCGTCATCATAGGAAGTTCCCATAAAATCTGCCTGGGCATAATTCACCAGCGTGCTGTACTTTTCCAAAACTTCTTCATGAGTGCCAAGGAAAGTAGTGGTTCCTTCTTTCTTCGCCTCTAAAAAGCTTTCGGGCTGTGTTGCCGGCGCCAGAGAGTTCCAGGAAGGCAGGATGGTCCAGCTATCCTTAAAGCTTAATTCAAAGGGCTGGATGCCTGCTGCGGACAGCTTTTCGCATACCTCAATGAGCTCATCCCAGGTCTCAGGAATCGTTACACCTGCTTTTTTAAACAGATCTGCATTATAGATAATTCCGGATGCATTGGCAGCAAACGGGATGCCGTATGCTTTTTCTGCTTTATCTCCATTGATATCATAGACCATCTGCATATATGAATCGTTTATGGTCTTTAAAACCTCCTGGTCACTTAAATCCAATAAGATCCCTGCTTCTGTAAGTTCCGTATAGATGTTATCGCCGCCATAGGCAATGATATCAGGCAGATCATCCTTGGTCATCCTGGTTTTTAATACAGTTCCCGCATCTGCCGGGGAATTTAAGGTAACCTGGACATCGGTATTTTGTTTGTTGAATTTGTCCACGAGCTTTTGCATGGTGGATACATTTTCCATCTTTGATGAGAAAAACTCCAGGTGTGCGACTCCTGAATCGGAACTCTTGCCTGAGGTTTTACCTGATTCACTGCAACCCGCAGCAAGCATCGCTGCCAGAGAGCAGGTCAAACCAACTGCCAACATTTTTTTCATTTTCATATACATCATCCTCGCCCTTTCTGTTTCCTGTTATTTGGTGGTTCCATTATACAAAACAAATTATAGCCACCTATATAAGGTATCTGAGATGTTTCGTAAAACATTTTTTACCTTTTTTCTACCTGGGCGCGATATTGCTCGGGAGTCATCTGATAAAGGCGCTTGAAGGTGTGGATAAAATAGGAGGTATCATTATAGCCTACATAATCGGCGATTTCGCTTATCTTAAAAACTGTATTTTTTAAAAGCTCCTTTGCCCGTTCCATGCGGTAGGTAATTAAGTATTTGGAAAAATTCATCCCTGTTTCTGATTTAAACAGACGGCTTAAATAACTGGAATTCATAAAATACTTATGGGCCGCCAGTTCATTTAAGGAAATCTCGTACCGGAAGTTAAGGGATACGTAATTCTTGATCTCCTCGATGATGCTACCTTTTTCCTCCTGGGAGCCGCAGGTGTTTTCCAGAATTTTAAACATATACCGCTCAAGCTCTTCCATGGTCCGGAACTGATAAAGATCTGATTTGAAGGAAAACAGAAGATACCGGTTTACCTCTTCTGATTCAGAAGAAGCCTCCCTGTTACAATAGGCTCTGCTGATCACGGAAAAAATCTGCATGATACCGCTGTATAAGGAATATACATTCCAGATTCCCTCCTTGCATTTTACAAAAAACTGTCGGAGAGCAGCCTCAGCCTGCTGGTAGCTTCCCTTCATCACACTTTCGTAGATCAACAGCTCCTCCTGCTGTGTCAGGATCTGTTCCATAGAAAGCTCCGGTTCATATTCAAACACTCTGGTCTTTTCATCAAGCAGTCTTCCGTTGATGGCATAAACACAGTCCCGGTATGCATCTCCCAGCAGTTCTTCCCCTTTATAAACCCTGCTTATGCCACAGGTGATTTCTATTTCCCTATGGGATAGTTCCTGCTTCAGACGGAGTAAAAACTTTTGATCCCACAGCCCCTCCTGCCCGTCAAACTTCATGGCGATCACCTCATCCGGCTGCTGGAAATAAAAGACCTGGATATTGGAGTGGTCTGATGCGGATTCTAAGAATTCTGCCAACGTCTTTGCCTCCTCCCGGCTCATACGCTGTTTCCCTTGCAATAAGAGCATCTGGTAGGAGCGTTCCCTTAACTGTACGCCGCACAGGTCACGGAAGGTATCCATCAGGGCCCGGTTTGCCAGAATGCCGGAGATATTCACATATTGGAGGGATTCCTGCAAAAGCCTGCGGTCCACCTGTTTTTCAAGCAGCCTTTTCTCTTCTTCTCTGGTTTCTGTAATATCCCGTATGGCCTTTTCCAGTTCCTCGGGTTTTACCGGTTTGGTAAGGTAATACCGGACCCCATACTTCATCGCTTCCTTGGCGTAATTAAAATCCGAATAGCCGCTTACGATAACCACATCCGTTGCAGGGCAGTGTTCTTCCACATATTTTGCGAGGGACAGCCCGTCCATTTCCGGCATGCGGATATCGGTTATCACAAGGTCTGCGTCCTTGACGGCAAGATAATCTGCCGCCTGTTTCCCGGTTTCGGCTTCCAGACATACGGTGATATCCATATCAATCTTAGTTAATAGTTTAACGAGCATTTTTTTTGCGTAATATTCATCTTCCGCAATGATGACCTTCATTCTACCCCTCCTTCGTTCTCTTGATCCGCATGTGAATGCAGGTAAAGCTTCCATACCGGCTTTCCACCACAATTCCGCAATCTTCTCCATAAAAGTTTTTAAGCCTTGCATTTACATTGGCTAATCCGATGCCTGTTCCATCCTCTCCCAGCAGGGTGTTGGCTTTTGTATTCCATAATGCATGGTTTAATTCATCCACCTTCTCTTTTGGCATACCGCACCCGTCATCGTACACGGAAATCATAAGATAGTCTTCCGAGTCCGGTGATACGGAGATCTTTAAAAAGTCCTGGTCCCGTTTACTCTTAAACGCATGTTGTATGGAGTTTTCCACAATGGGCTGCAGGATGAATTTAATAACCCCATTATTTTCGTATTCCCCGGGGATATCATACTCCACTGCAAAGCGCCCGGGGAACCGGATGGACTGGATTCGGATATAGTTCTTTAGCTGAATCACTTCATCCTTTACGGTTACAAAATCAGTCCCTTTTATGTTATAGCGGAACATATCCGACAGACTTTCTGTAATGGCTGGGATTTCTTTAATTTCTTCCAGCCTGGCAATGGCTGTAACCGTGTTCAGCGCATTATACAAAAAATGGGGATTGATCTGGAACTGAAGCATTTTAAGCTCTGCCTGCTTTTGATTGATCTGCATAATATACAGTTTGGTAATGCTGTCATTGATCCTCTTTCCCATTTCATTATAGATTTCAATTAAGTTTCCGATTTCATCCTCCCTGGGCTCTAATCCTGTTAAAAGCTTTACTTCTCCCTGCCTTGCCTGGTTCATGGTTTCTGCCAGTGCTTTGATCGGCCGGCTGACCTGCCTGGATAATATAAGGCTTAAGATCCCTGCTGCAGTCAGGATAAGCATCACCCATGCCATGACATTTAACATGCTTTCCATGCTGGTGTTGATCAGCAGGTGCTTTGGGATATACTGTACCAGATACCAGCCGGTGGATTCATTTTTTAAAACAGCAGCAATGCAGAGGGTACCATTTAGAGAAAGCTGCCCTGATCCCTTTCCGGAGGCCTCAATCTGCTCCAGATGAGGAAAGGCCTCCTGCTTTTCCTTTTCTGAAAGGTCGGTTTCCAGATTGATGTGGGCGTTTCTGGAATTATAGATGACCTGGTTTTTATATACAATGGCAAAGGAAGAAGCCAGACCGTCCGCTGCATCAGTGGAATTAAAATCTTTTGCAATGGACCCAAAATCCAAGTCTGCCAGCAGATATCCATAGGTTTTATACTCGCCGATATCCGAAAGCTGGTGGTATACCGTTACCAGGGAATAGCCGGTATTGCCTATTTTCTGGGGATAAGGGATTGTATAGTATTTCTGGCTCTTTGTTTTCCAATCAACACTTTCGATGGTCTTCCATGCATTTTTTATATAATCCTCTGATATATTGTTTATGCTGCAATAGGTGTCTCCTGCAGATGTCAGGATGGTTGTCCTTTGTACATGGGGATTGATGACCGTAAGCATTTTTAGAACGGTCTGCATATAATAGTCTCTTTCGTAACGGTCTTTGGGGGACATGTTACTGGACTTTTCATGGAGTATGACATTGATCTTGGGATCGATGAGATGCAGAAGATTTAAGGAGATGTTATTTCCCATGGCAATATCTAAGTTCATGTTTTTCTGCTGGTTCGACTGTTTCATGTATTCAATGTTGTAGGTAAGGGCAGAAGAGACCCCCTGAATATAGCAGATGGCAAAAATAACCACGGTAAACAGCAGTAAGAGCAAATAGGTAAGCAGTATTTTGGACTGAAAAGATAATCTTCGGAATCGTTTGAGCATAGTATTCCTCCTGGTATTCTGGCTTGGGTTATGTTACTAAGTGTACTATAAACATAACTTCTTGACCAGTATGCTTTTGCTTGAATCCCTTTCCCTCCCTGTGTTATGATACACGTAATATACCGTTTGTTTGACCGAATCAGGCAGGGAAGCGGATAGCCAAATCTGTCTGTCGAAAAGACATTAAAACGGCCGGGAAATGAGGATAATCATGAATCCAGAGACAAAATCCAAATTAAAAGAGGGACGTCCCCATGGTACCAGTTCTTTTCCATGTGGGATTTACCGGACACAATCAGCGCAAAAAGGCATCTTAGTAAAGCACCACTGGCACGAGGAAATTGAAATGATCCACTTCCTTAAAGGGCATTTTCGTTTATTAGTCAACATGGAGTCCTATGAAATCAAGGAAGAATGTATTTTTTTTATCAATCCGGGGGAGCTTCATGGAATCATCAGTGAATCCAAAAGCCTAAAAGAGGAACATGCCATCGTGTTCCAGCCGGGTCTTTTAAGCTTCGATGCTTATGATTCCGCACAGATGTATTTAATCAATCCCCTAAAAAACAATAAACTTTCCTTTCCCAGATGCCTTCAGCCAGATCATCCGTCTTATGCTTCTATTCTGGAGTGCTTTATGAATGTGACCGATTCCTTCGGCGGAGAGGAAGGCTTAGAGCAGGAGGAAGACGTTTTTGAAGCTGTGATCTCCCAGCTTAAGATCAAAGCTTCCCTTCTTAAAATGCTTGCCACTTTGTATCAGTTCCACCTGTATTCCGATTCCCACCACAACACGGATACGCGGGTAGAACTGATCAAAGCCTCTATTACCTTTATCAGGAACCATTACAGGGAAAAGATTTATATCCGTGACCTTGCGTCCCTAGCCAATATGAACGAACAGTACTTCTGCCGCTTTTTTAAAAAGGCCCTTGGCAGGACTCCCACCGAATACATCAATGATTACCGGATCCGAAAGGCAATTACTTTGCTGGAGACAACCGATCTGCCGGTCATGAACATATGCCTGGATTCCGGCTTTTTTAACCTTGGAAATTTTTTAAAAATATTCCGGAGGTATACCGGAACGACTCCCTTGCAATATCGGAAAGAAAAGTCAAAATAGTGTATCTTTTAATCATAGAAGTGTAAGACATATCTTGTTCTGAGAGGTAGAATGAAGCTACTACTGAAAAGAGAGGTTGACATACGATGACTAAGAAATGGTGGCATGATAAAACAGCTTATCAGATTTATCCAAAGAGCTTTCTGGATACCAATGGAGACGGCATTGGAGACTTAAAAGGGATTATCAGTAAATTGGATTATTTGAAGGACTTAGGTGTGGATATCCTGTGGCTTTCCCCGATATATGTTTCCCCTTTTGCAGATCAGGGATATGACATTGCCGATTATTACAACATAGACCCCAGGTTCGGGACCATGGAGGATATGGAGGAACTCATTGAAAAAGCGAAAGAACGAGAGATGTATATCGTCATGGATCTGGTCGTAAACCATTGCTCCGATGAGCATGAATGGTTTAAAAAGGCGTGTGCCGATCCGGATGGTGAATATGGAAACTACTTTTATATCCGTGAGAAAAAAGATGGTAAATCACCGACCAACTGGCGTTCCTACTTTGGGAATTCTGTGTGGAGCGATATTCCCGGTACCAATAAGCAGTATCTCCACTCGTTCCATAAGAAACAGCCGGACTTAAACTGGGAAAATGAAGCAGTCCGGGAGGAAGTCTATAAAAATATCAATTGGTGGCTGGATAAAGGATTGGGCGGTTTCCGGATCGATGCAATCATTAATATAAAAAAGGCCCTTCCCTTACAGGATTATGAACCGGACCGGGCGGATGGTTTATGCAGCATCCAGGAAATGCTGTCCCGCGCCAATGGAGTCGGTGAGTTTTTAGGCGAAATGCGGGACCGCTGCTTTAAACCTCATGATGCCTTTACCGTTGGGGAGGTCTTTGATGAAAAGCCGGAAGAATTAGAATCCTTTATTGGTGAAAATGGTTACTTTTCCAGCAAATTTGATTTTAATGAAACCATATTCGGAGGAAGCGAAAAGGGCTGGTACGATGCCAAAGCGATCACTCCGGAAGATTATAAGCGTTGCTGCTTTGCCGCCCAAAGGCATGTGGGAACAACCGGATTTTTATCCAACATCATTGAAAACCATGATGAGCCAAGAGGAGTCAGCCATTACCTTCCGGAAGGAGAATGCAGCCTGGAAGCCAAAAAGATGCTTGGCGGCTTAAACTTTATGCTCCGGGGAATCCCCTTTATTTATCAGGGACAGGAAATCGGTATGGAAAATACTGTTTTTTCCAGCATTGATGAAGTGGATGATATTGCCACTCTTGACCAGTACAAGACCGCCCTGGAGGCAGGGTACTCACCGGAAGAGGCGCTTAACATTGTAAGCCGCTACAGCAGGGATAATGCAAGAACTCCCATGCAGTGGGATGCATCGGCCAATTCCGGCTTTTCGGAAGGCACTCCCTGGCTGAAGGTAAACCCTAATTACAGGGATATTAATGTGGCTGACCAGATGACCGATGATCATTCAGTTTTCATGTTCTATAAAAAACTGATCCAGTTAAGGAAACATCCCAGGTGGAAGGAAACCATAATCTATGGAACCCTGGAACCTGTTCTTGAGGATGAAACGAATATTATGGCTTACTACCGGAAAGGGCCGGAAACACTTCTTATCATTGGAAATTTTCAAAAGGATGCACAGGAAGTACCTCTTCCCCGGATGCCAAAGACCGTTTTGATCAATAACTATGACGAAGTATCTTTTGACGAGACCAGGATTCATTTAAAGGGCTGGCAGTTCCTTGTGATGGAAATTTAACAAAAAACTATGATGGAATGCAGAAAACGTGTGAAAAAGAAAGGCGGAAATTATGAACCAGATGAATGATAAAGAATTTTTCTGGATCCGCAAGCCAAAGTTCTGGGATTTCTCTGATGATGTTCTCACCATGACAACCGAACCAAACACAGACCTCTGGCAGCGGACCTATTATGGTTTCCAGGTGGATAATGCACCTGTATTTCTGATGAAAACAACGGAACCCTATTTTTCATTAGTTGTGAAAACAGAGTATGAAAGCAAACGCAGATTTGACCAGTGCGGCATCGCCGTTTATTTAGACAGTGATAACTGGATAAAAGCTTCTGTTGAATATGAGAATGAGCAATATCAGAGGCTGGGCAGTGTAGTGACCAATCACGGATATTCAGACTGGGCGACGACTGATATTGATGCATCGATCAAGGCGATGTGGTATCGTCTGAGCCGGCGTGAATCGGATTATTGTCTGGAATACAGCTTTGATGGCAATTGTTTTAAGCAAATGAGAATCCTCCATTTGTTTCAGGGAGCTAAACAAATACAATTTGGATTCTATGCATGCAGTCCTGAAAATTCATCATTCAAAGCAACATTCCGCAACATCCAGATAAGCGAATGCAAATGGGAAGCTCATAAATAAAAACAAGAAGGCGGAGAGAAGGAATCCCAGGGAATAATAGATATAAAAGAGGATAGCGTTAACACTCATTTCATGAAAGGAATTGAGTGTTAACGCTTTTTTTATGCCTTTTACTCGATCTGGCATCAAAATATATCATGAATCTAAGTAAATATGTTCACTATATGGTCAACATGTTGTGAATAACGTTTAAAATATTCTGATTTGTATTCAAGTATGATAAAATCCCACCACAAGGTAATTACCAGTGTAAACAACTATATATGGAGGAATAAGAGATGAGGGATAAAGTAGTAAAATCCATGCAAAGCTTTTCCAAAGCGATGATTGGACCAGTGTTATTTTTGCCTGTCGTAGGTATGATGATTGCTTTAACAGCGATCATGACCAATACCGCATTTGTTTCAGAAGGTGGACTTATGTGGACGGTTGGCAAATTTTTTAACAGTATGCTGAATTCCATAATGGGGAATTTAAGTATTTTATTTTGTGTGGGAATTGCAAATGGTATGGCAAAAAAGAAAAAAGCAGATGCATCATTCGTAGCGCTGATGTCATACATCATGTTCTTAGGTGCCAACAGCAAGTGGCTGGAACTGTCAGGAAAGATGGTGGAAGGGGCAACTGCCGGTGCCTTATATGGTACAGGACAAACCATTCAGTTAGGATTTCATGTAACAGATATGGGCGTGTTTCTTGGTATGATCATCGGTGTTCTGGTGGCCCTGGTTCACAACAAACACTGTGATACCGAGTTCAAGGGCGGATTCGCTCCTTATGGCAACAGCAAGCTTGTTTACATGATCATGATCCCGGTAATTGCAGTATTAAGCATTGGCGTGACTTATGTGTGGCCGGGAGTCGCAAACGGAATATCTGCTCTGACCGGTTTTATGAGTACTGCCGGAGCAGCAGGTGTATTTGTATACGGATTCTTAAACCGGTTCCTGATCCCTACCGGTCTGCACCACTTAATCTGGTCACCGTTCCTTTATTCGGCGGTTGGCGGGCAGGCGGTGATCGGCGGAGAAAGCGTAATTGGAGCAAAGCCGATCTTCCTGGCACTGTTAAGTGATCCAGCAGCCGGAATGATGCCGGATACCAGCCGTTTCCTGACCTATGGCCTGATGAAGACATTTGGTATCATCGGTGTGGCACTGGCTTTCTATGTAACAGCCAGGAAAGCGAAAAAGGCGAACTTAAAGGCTCAGATGATCCCGGCTACTTTAACTGCTGTGATCGCCGGAATTACTGAACCCCTGGAATTTACCTTTATTTTTGCAGCTCCTTTATTATGGCTGGTATATTCCGTTCTGGATGGCTTTTTTCAGATGGTAGTTTACTTGATCGGCGTCCGTGTCTGTGCCACCAACGGAATCCTGGATTTCCTTGTATTAAATCTTCCGGCAGGAATCGGCAGAACCTTATGGCCTTTGTATGTACTGGTCGGCCTTATTGAGATCGTTGTGATTTTTGTTGTCTTTAAGTTTATGATTGAAAAGCTGAACTTAAAAACTCCGGGACGCGAGGATGATGATACGGATATGGCTTTGGATTTAAATGCCAATGCAGCAGCAGTAAAAAAAGAATTAAAGACAAAACAGTCCGGAACCGGAGAGACAGAGGAAGACCGGTTGAACCAGGGCAGGATCATCGTAGAAGCATTAGGCGGGAAAGAAAATATTTTAAGTCTGGAAAACTGCTTTTCCAGGTTAAGAGTAGAAGTTGCAGACAATTCAAGGATTGATGAAGAGGCATTAAAGGGCACCGGAGCAGCCGGTATTATGAAAAAGGGAAATGATGTCCAGGTAGTTTACGGCCTTAGCGTCTCTAAAATGAGAACCTTGGTGGATGATGCGTTAGAGAAGATGGAATCACAGAAATAGGAGGAATCACTATGAACAGAACGTTTAAATTAGTCATTGTAGGCGGCGGAAGTACTTATACGCCGGGAATAGTCAAGAGCCTTCTGGACCAGAAGGATCAATTTAAACTTTCCGAATTAAGACTTTACGATAATTTCAAAGAACGCCAGGACAAAGTTGGAGTTTTGGTGAAAAAGGTTATTGAGATGTTTGATCCGGAAGTGAAATTGGTTCTTACAACAGATCCAAAAGAAGCGTTTACGGATGCAGATTTTATCTTTGCCCAGATGAGGGTAGGATTGTATCATATGAGAGAGCTTGATGAGAAGATCCCTTTAAAATATGGTGTAGTGGGCCAGGAGACCTGTGGGCCAGGCGGCCTTGCCTATGGTTTAAGAACCATTTATCCGATGGTAGAAATCATCGATTATTGTGAAAAGTATGCAAGCAAAGATTATTGGATCGTAAACTATTCCAATCCGGCGGCCATTGTCGCAAAAGCAATGCATAAACTCCGGCCAGATGCCAGAATCTTAAATATCTGTGATATGCCGGTAGCGATCATGAGAAACATGGCTAACATTTTGGAATGTGACAGAAAAGAAATTGTGCCGGATTACTTTGGACTGAACCATTTTGGCTGGTTTACAAAAATCCGCGTTGGGGAAGAAGACCGGACGGAAGAATTAAAGGCATATGTAAGAGAACATGGCTATATGCCTCCGGATGACAGAAGTGAAGTACGTCATAATGATGCATCCTGGAAACACACCTTTGACAATGCAAAGAATTTAATGAGAATGTTCCCGGATTATCTGCCCAATACCTACATGCAGTACTATCTGTTAGGGGATGAGATTGTAAAACATTCCGATAAGAGCTATACAAGAGCCAATGAAGTCATGGATGGAAGGGAAAAACGGATTTTCCAGGCAGCAGAGCAGTATGAAACAACCGGAGAAATTGATATGACTCCATTCTTTACCGGCGTTCATGGGGAATTTATCGTGGAAGTAGCGATGAGCCTGGCATTTAATTTAAAGAAACGTCATCTGGTTATGGTCATGAACAATGGTGCTGTTAAAAATTTACCAGACGACGCCATGGTAGAAATTCCTTGCTATATTACCAACGAAGGACCGGAAGCTACCAGAGTAGGGGAAATCCCGACTTTCTTTAAAGGAATGATCGAGCAGCAGGAGGCCAGCGAAAAATTGATCGTAGAGGCGGCAATAGAAGGAAGCTATGACAAAGCATTAGCAGCATTTACATTAAATAAGACCATACCATCAGCAATGGCCGCAAAGCATATTCTGGATGAAATGATTGAGGCGAACAAAGATTACTGGCCGGAGTTAAAATAAAATAATTATCAGAACAGATCCGGCTCTGATATTGCATAACAGGGGAGTATTTATTGCGCCGCGGTGTACTGAAATTCAGTATTGCCGCGGCGTTTTTGTCTGATCCTTTTTACCTGACGTTATATTCTTCGGATTTAGAAAAAAGTCTTTGGTACGGGAATGAAATATGGTACAATAAATGGAAGAACGGCGGGCAGAAAAAGCCGTAATACATATAAATCGGAGGAAGATTATGCAATATCGTGATTTTGGAAAAACAGGAATTAAGGTATCGGCCCTGGGGTTTGGAGCCATGAGACTTCCGATTCTTCAGGAGGAACAGGTGGATGAAAAACGGGCGGTATCCATGATCCGCCATGCCATTGATGAAGGGGTAAACTACATTGATACGGCATATCCTTACCATCAGGGAGAAAGCGAAAGGATCGTAGGAAACGCTTTAAGGGATGGCTACCGGGAGAAAACATATCTGGCTACCAAATGTCCTGTATGGAAGCTTGAAAAGCCCGAAGATTTTGATGAGGTCTTAGATGAGCAGCTTAAAAAGCTTCAGACCGACCACATTGATTTTTATTTGCTTCATGCTTTAAGCAGGGACCGCTTTGAAGATAAAGTTAAAAAATTCGATCTTGTAACGCGCATGGAAAAAGCCAGAGAAGAAGGTAAAATAAAATATCTTGGATTTTCCTTCCATGATTCATATGATGTATTTCAGGATATCCTAGATTATTATGATGGATGGGATTTCTGCCAGATTCAGTATAACTACGTGGATTTAGAGCATCAGGCCGGAGTAAAGGGACTGAAGGCTGCGGCAGACAAAGGACTTGCGGTAGTTGTCATGGAACCGCTTCTTGGAGGAAAGCTGGCTGATCCTGCGGAACATGTAAAAAAGGTATTCCCTGAGGGAAAATCTACTGTGGAATATGCCCTTGATTTTTTATGGGACCAGCAGGAGGTGAGCCTTCTTCTAAGCGGAATGAGCGACGAAAAGCAGCTTGAGGAAAACCTGGTTTATGCAGACCGCAGCCAGATCGGAATGGTAAAGCCGGAAGAAAAACAGGTTTATAAAGAGGCAAAGGAAATCTTTGATTCCATGGCCCTAGTAGGCTGCACCGGATGCCGTTATTGCCTCCCCTGTCCCTTTGGTCTGGAGATCCCGGAGATTTTTTCTTATTACAACATGACAGCTGCCCATAAAGAAAGCGAGGCAAAGGCCGGATACGAGGCTATGCTTGTAAAGGCGGAAGGCTGTAAAGCATGTCATCACTGTGAAAAGGAATGTCCGCAGATGATAAAGATCAGTGAAGTTATGCCGGAAGTAGCTCACGTGTTTGCAAAGCTTTAAGCTTAACTGTTGAAACAAAGGAGGGACGGTTTATGCTGGAGAAACTTGATTTATCGAAAAAAATAGACAAAGAAACCTATAAAGACACTAAAACTAAGCAGGGGGAAAGGCTGGGCCTTTTGCAGCGGGAGTGCAAGGAGGCAGGAATTCCTGTTATGATCGTGTTCGAGGGCATGGGAGCATCGGGAAAGGGCACCCAGATCAACCGCCTGATTCAGGCGCTGGATCCCAGAGGTTTTGATGTATATGCCAATGATAAATCAACGGAAGAGGAACGGATGCGCCCGTTTTTATGGCGCTTTTGGACCAAGCTTCCGGCCCAGGGCAGAATCGCCCTCTTTGACAGAAGCTGGTACCGGCAGGTGACCATCGAACGATTTGAAGGCAAGATCCCGGAGACGGCTCTGCCAGAGGCTTTTCAGGATATTCTGTCCTTTGAGCGTCAGCTGACCGATGACGGTATGGTTATCATAAAGCTGTTCCTCTATATTTCTAAGGAGGAGCAAAAGAAGCGGTTTAACCGGCTGGAAGCCTCCAAGGAAACCAGCTGGCGGGTGACAGAAGGGGACTGGCGCAGGAATAAGGAATACGGGCGTTTTCTGGAAATCTCCGAGGAAATGCTTCAAAGGACGGATATGGACTACGCCCCGTGGACCATCATTGAAGGTACTGACAGAGATTATGCCTCCGCAAAAATCATCACACAGGTGGCGGACTGCTTAGAGGATGCCCTAAGGCAGAGGAAGCTTAGGGGAGAGAAAAAAGAAAAAGAGGTGCCGGTACGTTCGGAGAAATACCAGAGCGGAGTCTTATCCGGGGTGGACTTATCAAAGACCATGACAAAGGAAGAATATAAGAAGGAGATGAGACAGCTAAAGGAAAAGCTGGAATCCCTTCACAGCCAGATATACCGGTTAAGGATCCCTGTAGTGCTGGGCTTTGAGGGCTGGGATGCGGCAGGAAAGGGCGGGGCGATCAAGCGCCTGACCAGCCATCTGGACCCCAGAGGCTATAAGGTATACCCCACTTCGGCTCCCAACGATATGGAACGGGTCCACCATTACCTGTGGCGTTTCTGGAATCATGTGCCAAAAGCAGGCCATATCGCCATCTTTGACCGGACCTGGTACGGCCGGGTCCTGGTGGAGCGGATCGAGGGCTTTTGCAGCGAGGCTGAGTGGAAGCAGGCTTATCAGGAAATCAATGAGATGGAGAACCACATGGCAAATGCCGGAGCCGTTGTCATTAAATTCTGGCTCCATATCGATAAGGATGAACAGGAAAAACGCTTTCAGGAGCGTCAGGAAAATCCGTCCAAGCAGTGGAAGATCACGGAGGAAGACTGGAGAAACCGGGATAAATGGGATCAGTATGAATCCGCGGTCAATGAGATGCTGGTACGTACTTCCACCACCTATGCTCCATGGGTGGTCGTGGAGGCGAACTGTAAGTATTATGCCAGGATCAAGGTGCTAAAAACCGTTGTAGAAGCTATGGAGTCAGAGATAAAAAATTGTAAGAAAAATTCATGACCGCTTGTTTTTTCGCTCTTTTTCGTGTAAAGTAGAAAAATAGTAAACGAAAGCAGGAGAAAACATCCTGCGGGTCTACTTTAATGCCCAAATAACATGGGCGGAAAAGAGGAAATCCCTTCCAGGGTTAGAAAGAGGAATAGGCATGAATACGGTTTTAATCGTGGGCGGTGGCGCTGCAGGGATGCTGGCTGGAATAGCAGCAGCCATGAAGGGCGGTACCGTCCACATTTTTGAGAAAAATGAAAAACTTGGAAAGAAGGTCTATATCACCGGCAAGGGACGCTGCAATGTGACCAATGCCTGTGATACAGAGGAGCTGTTCGGAAACGTAGTGACCAATGCCAAATTCCTTTACAGCAGCTTTTACGGCTTTACCAATTTTGATATGATGGACTTGTTGGAAGATCTTGGCTGCTCCTTAAAGACAGAGCGGGGCAACCGGGTATTTCCGGCTTCTGATAAGTCTTCAGATGTAATAAAGGCTCTTACAAAAAGGCTTTTAGATCTTGGAGTCTCCATCCATTACAGAAACCAGGTGGAGAATCTTTTGATAGAGAATGGCACACTTCTGGGTCTGGAGATAAAAGAGGCCGGGAAAAAGGCAAAGGTGTACGGAGATTCCGTGATCGTAACCTGCGGCGGATTGTCCTATCAGGCAACCGGCTCCACAGGAGACGGTTATGAGATGGCAAAAGAAGCCGGCCATAAGGTTACCTCTCTTTCTCCCGCCCTGGTTCCCTTTGTGGCAGAGGAGCCGGTGGTAAAGGAGCTGCAGGGCTTATCCCTGCGTAATGTGGAGGCTTCCATATTAAACGGTAAAAAGGTGGTTTATAAGGAATTCGGGGAAATGCTGTTTACCCATTACGGGGTCAGCGGTCCGGTACTTTTAAGCGCCAGCAGCTATGCGGTAAAGGAACTGAAGAAAGGGCCTTTGACTCTTTCCATTGACTTAAAGCCGGCTCTTTCCGAAGAACAGCTTGACACCAGGATTCTGCGGGATTTTGAAGAGGCCGCTAACAAGCAGTTTAAGAATTCCCTGGATCATTTGTATCCTTCCAAGCTGGTGCCGGTCATGGTGGATAGAAGCAAAATACCGCCGGAGAAGAAGGTCAATGAAATCACCAGGGAAGAACGTCAGCGCCTTGTCCGCGCAACCAAAGGCTTTCTTCTGACGCTTACAGGACTTCGGGGCTACAATGAAGCCATCATCACCCAGGGCGGTGTTTCTGTTAAGGAGGTTAACCCTTCCACACTGGAATCCAAGCTCCTTCCCGGTCTTTATTTTGCCGGAGAAGTGCTGGATTTAGATGCAGTGACCGGAGGCTTTAATTTACAAATCGCCTGGTCTACGGGTTGGGCGGCCGGAAGTGCTGCCGGAGAGGAGAAATTCAAAGGATGAAAAAAGTTTATAATATAGCCATCGACGGACCGGCCGGGGCAGGAAAGAGCACCATTGCAAGGTCTGTTGCAGAAAAACTTCATTTTGTTTATGTGGATACGGGTGCCATGTACCGCGCTATGGCGCTGCATTTTTTAAGAAATGGAATCCCGTCAGATGATGAGGAAAGGATTTCAAAGTCAGCCGGAGAGGTGAACGTCACCATCTCCTATGAAAACGGGATGCAGCAGGTGATCTTAAACGGTGAAAATGTTTCCGGACTGATCCGCACAGAGGAGGTCAGTGCCATGGCTTCTGCGGTTTCCGTTTACATGCCGGTGCGCAATAAACTGGTGGAGCTTCAGCAGAATCTGGCCTTAGAAGAAAATGTCATCATGGATGGCCGGGATATCGGAACCTGCGTGCTTCCGGAGGCGGACTTAAAGATCTATTTAACAGCCAGCAGCCTGGTCCGGGCAAAAAGGCGGTATGAGGAGCTTAAGGCAAAGGGAGAGGAATGCAGCCTTGATGACATTGAAAAGGATATCATTGAACGGGATTACCGGGATATGAACCGGGAGAATTCTCCCCTTAAGCAGGCAGAGGATGCAGTCCTTTTAGATTCTTCCGCCATGACCATTCCTCAGGTAGTGGACCGGATTCTTGCACTTTTTCAGGAAAGAAAAGTAGAAGGAGGAAGCCTATGGAAGTGATTGTTGCCAAATCCGCCGGGTTCTGCTTTGGAGTAAAGCGGGCGGTGGAACAGGTTTATGAACAGCTGAAAAGAGATGACAAACCCATCTATACCTATGGCCCCATCATTCATAACGAGGAAGTGGTACGTGATTTAGAGGAAAAGGGAGTAAAAGTCATTCATTCGGAAGAGGAGCTTGAGAAGGTCAGGGACGCAGTCGTTGTCATAAGATCCCATGGAGTAGGGAAGCGGATTTATGAGATCATGGAGCAAAACGGGATCGAGATTGTAGACGCAACCTGCCCCTATGTGAAGAAGATCCACAGGATCGCTGAGGAGCAAAATCAGGCGGGAAGGCGGCTTCTTATCATCGGGAATGAATCCCATCCGGAGGTGGAAGGTATTAAAGGCTGGGGAAATGACAATACTTTAGTGGTGGAAACACCCGAGCAAGTGGAAAGATTACCTCTATCGGAAGGGGAAAAGCTGTGTATTGTATCACAGACGACATTTAATTACAATAAATTTCAAGATTTAGTTGAAAAAATTTCTGAAACGCGGTATGATATACTTGTTTTAAATACGATTTGCAATGCAACACAGGAAAGACAGGTGGAAGCAAAGCGGATAGCTTCAGAAGTGGATGCCATGATTGTTATAGGCGGAAAAAGTAGTTCCAATACCCAGAAGCTGTACGACATATGCCGAAGGGAATGTAAGAACACTTACTATATCCAGACACTAGGTGATTTAGATCCTGATTGTGGAAATTCTGTGCGCAGCGTAGGTATTACAGCCGGGGCTTCAACCCCGAATTATATTATCGAGGAGGTTCATACTAATGTCAGAGTTAAGTTTTGAACAAATGTTAGAAGAATCATTGAAAACTATACGTACAGGAGAGATCGTCACTGGTAAAGTCATCGACGTAAAGGAAGATGAAATCGTCTTGAATATAGGTTACAAGTCCGACGGCATCATTCCGCGTAGCGAGTACACGGATGACCAGAATTTAGATCTTACAACTGTTGTACAGGTTGGTGAAGAGATGGAAGCCAAAGTCATCAAGGTAAACGATGGCGAAGGCCAGGTAGCCCTGTCTTACAAGAGATTGGCAGCAGACAGAGGCAATAAGAGATTAGAAGAAGCATTTGAAAACCACGAGGTACTTATTGCAAAAGTTGCGCAGGTACTTGACGGTGGTTTAAGTGTGGTTGTAGAGGGAGCAAGAGTCTTCATTCCTGCAAGCCTGGTATCCGATAGCTATGAGAAGGATTTATCCAAGTATGCAGATAAGGAGATTGAATTTGTCATTACCGAATTCAATCCTAAGAGAAGAAGAATCATCGGCGACAGAAAGCAGATCATGGTAGCAAGAAGAGCCGAGCTGCAGAAGGAATTATTTGAAAGAATCCATACAGGTGATGTGGTAGAAGGTACCATCAAGAATGTAACCGATTTTGGTGCATTCATTGATCTTGGCGGTGCTGACGGCCTGCTTCATATTTCCGAGATGAGCTGGGGCAGAGTAGAGAGCCCGAAGAAAGCTTTCAAGGCAGGAGAGAAAATCAAAGTCCTGGTTAAGGATATCAACGGTGATAAGATCGCCCTCAGCTTAAAGTTCCCGGAGACAAATCCGTGGAAAGATGCTTCTACAAAATATGCAGTAGGCAACGTAGTAAGCGGAAGAGTTGCACGTATGACGGATTTCGGCGCATTTGTTGAGCTGGAGCCAGGCGTAGATGCACTGCTTCACGTATCCCAGATCTCCAAGGAGCATGTGGATAAACCTTCTGATGTTTTGGCAATCAGCCAGGAAATCGAAGCCAGAGTGGTTGATTTCAACGAAGGCGAAAAGAAAATCAGTTTAAGCATTAAAGCACTTCAGTCACAGGATGAGGCTGCAGACGACGGAACAGTATATTCTGACGAAGTTTAAGCATAATAGAAGATAGAACCTATAAGGAAGTGGAGAGATCCACTTCCTTTTTAGTGCAAAAAAACCTGTAGAAAGAAATGAGGTACAATATGAAAAACAGGATTAAGTTCTGTCTGGCAGCCATTCTTGTGCTGTCTCTTCTCCTGACTGGGTGCCGGAAGAAGATAGAGACACCTCCGGAGCAGACAGCAGCCCAGCCTGTCAACGTTCAGGGAGAAGCGGGAAGTGCTGCATCGGATGAGTCAGCGGTCGTGCGGCTGGAGGATGACTATTATGATCATGTGGACCGGAAAATCCTGGACCAGGTGGAAATACCGAAGGATTCCAGCGGATGGAGTTATTTTTATCAGCTGGAAAAGGACTCCTATGAAGTTCTTGAGGGGGTATTGGAAGAGGCTGTAAAAAACCGGAAACAGGCAAAGCCAGGTTCCCTGGAGCAGAAAATTGCGGACTTATATTTAACGGCTCTGGATATGAAAGGGCGGGAAAAAGCGGGATTTGGCCAGCTTAAACCCTATCTGGATGAGTTGAATAATGCCTCAGACATCGATGGGTATTTAAAAGCAGTGGGAAACATCTATGGGGATCTGGGAGTAAACAGCATTCTTACGGTACAGTGGATGGAAGATATGAAGGATTCCAGCCGGTACGCCCTGTACGTGGATGGAGCGGATCTTGGTCCGGGAAAGGAAACCCTGGAGGATAAAACCCAGGCAAAGCTGATGGACCGGTACCAGGATTACATCAGAAGTACCCTGGAATATACGGGCATGAGCCGTGAGGAGGCAGAGAAAGCTGCTGCTGATATTATGGCGCTTCAGAAGGATTTAGCTGCAAGTGCCCTTCCCTTAAGCCAGCAAAATGACCCCGATATCATATACAACCCCTATTCCATGAAGGATTTAAAGGGTTTGCTTCCGGAAGGTGCTGCCGATTCTTATCTTTCGTCGGCGGGATTGACCGATGTTGATACCTTAGTGGTAACCCAGAAGGCGCAGATGGTAAAAATCGGTAAGTATCTGACCAATGATCATCTCCCTGTTTTAAAGAACTATTCCATATTCAGCCTGGTGAATGATTTTGCACCATATCTTACCCCTGAAATCAGAGATAATTATCAGGACTGGAATAATACCCAGAACGGTATTAAGGAAAGAAAGACCGACCAGAAGCTGGCTAGTGAAAGAACCCAGAATATGCTTGGGTTTGAATTCGGCAGGCTATATGTGGAAAAGCGTTTTTCAAAAGAAGATAAAACGGCCATTGAAGAGATGGTCCGCCATATCCTTGAGAATTATAAAAAGCAGATTATGGGCCTGGACTGGATGGGAGAAGAAACAAAGTCAGCCGCTATTAAAAAGCTGGATAACATGACCCTTAAGATCGGATATCCGGATAAATGGCCCAACGATTATGCAAAAGCCACCATTACACCGGTTGAAAAGGGGGGGAACTTAATCAACAATGTCATTTCCCTTACAAAGGCTCAAAATGCTGTGAACAGGGAAAAGGTCCGTAAACCGGTGGATAAAACGGAATGGGGCATGACGCCTCAGACGGTGAATGCCTATTATAATCCCACTGGAAATGAAATCGTATTTCCAGCCGCCATATTGCAGGCACCTTTCTATGATGCTGACAAGGATTATGCATCAAATCTGGGAGGGATCGGAACGGTCATTGCCCATGAAGTCAGCCACGCCTTTGATTCCTCCGGTTCTCTTTATGATGAAAATGGAAATTATCATGTATGGTGGACCAGTGAGGACAGAGCCAAATTTGAACAGCTGGCGGACCAGGTGGTGGCCTACTATGACGGGCAGGAAGGTTATAAAGGACGTCACGTAAACGGAGCACAGACTTTAAATGAAAATATCGCGGATCTCGGTTCCATGGCCTGCATCACCTCCATTGTTGGAGATGATGCAGAGAGTCTGAAGCTGGTTTTTGAGCAGTTCGCAACCATATGGGCGGCGAAATATACACCGGAAAGCATGATCAGGAGGTTAAACACGGATGTTCATTCTCCGGCCAAGGTGAGGGTTAATGCAGTGCTTAGCGCTACCGACGCTTTCTATAAGGCTTATCCGGAAATAAAGGAAGGAGATGCCATGTACGTGGCACCCCAAAAGCGGGTGAAAATCTGGTAAGACAAGATAAGAGTGGCTGCGGCAAATAGTTATGCTATTTTGCCGCAGCTTTTCTTTCTGTGCTTTTCTGTGATGGACAAAAAGATTTCACAAAAATCTTGACAACTGCCCTGCGTTAGTGTATACTAACTATTGCGTAATGGGAATGATTCTCATTAATATTATTAAATAACATTTCATAGGTATACCTTTACGTCCCGCAATGCAGAACTGGCCCCTGTCCTAAATGCAAGGGCAATATGAAAAAGAAAGAAGATGATGGATGATGCCTCTGACAATGGTGAGAACAGGCGAACCGAATGTGATCCGCAAGGTAGGCGGCAAGGAGGAAACAAGACGCTTTTTAGAGAATCTGGGCTTTGTGTCCGGAGGAGTTGTGACGGTTGTTTCTGAAATGGGCGGTAATATGATTGTGAATGTTAAGGATTCCAGAGTGGCCATTGGCAAAGATATGGCCAATAAGATTCTGGTGGAATAGAGAGGGAGGAAGACAATGACATTAAAGGAAATTCCATGCGGAAAAACAGTTAAGGTAACAAAGCTTACCGGGGAAGGACCAATCAAAAGACGGATCATGGACATGGGAATCACAAAAGGTGTGGACATTTATGTGAGAAAGGTTGCTCCCCTTGGGGATCCGGTTGAAGTGACGGTAAGAGGATATGAATTATCCCTGCGGAAAGCGGATGCGGAAATGATTCTTGTAGAGTAATTTTTGCAAGTAAGTTAGTTAAGACTAATATCCGATAAATCAGATGCTGACAGGCAGAAAGAGGTAGAGTATGTCAATTAAGATTGCATTAGCAGGTAATCCAAACTGCGGAAAGACAACACTGTTTAACGCGCTTACGGGATCCAATCAGTTTGTGGGGAACTGGCCGGGCGTAACAGTAGAGAAGAAAGAAGGAAAGCTGAAAGGCCATAAAGATGTGATCATCATGGACCTTCCCGGCATTTATTCACTTTCTCCCTATACCCTGGAAGAGGTGGTAGCGAGAAATTATCTGATCACTGACCGGCCGGATGCGATTTTAAATATCGTAGACGGAACCAATATTGAGCGTAACTTATACTTGTCCACACAGCTTATGGAACTGGGTATTCCGGTGATCATGGCAGTCAACATGATGGATATTGTTGAGAAAAACGGAGACAAGATACATATCCAAAAGCTGAGCCAGAAGCTGGGCTGTGATGTCGTTGAGATTTCCGCATTAAAGGGAACCGGAATACAGGAAGCGGCAAAAAAGGCCGTAGCCCTGGCTAATCTGAAAAACAATACGGCTCCAGTCCATAAATTCGCACCGGAAGTGGAATCTGTTCTGGATTCTATAGAAGATAAGCTGGGGAATGAAATTCCGGAAGAGCAGAAGCGCTTCTTTGCCATCAAGCTTTTAGAAAAAGATAATAAGATCCAGACCCAGATGAAGCATGTGCCGGATGTATCGGAAGAAATCAACCGGATCGAAAAAGAAATGGATGACGACACCGAGAGCATCATCACCAATGAGCGTTATGTTTATATTTCATCCATCATCCATGAGTGTTTTACTCGCAATAAAGTAGAAAAACTGACTATTTCTGATAAGATTGACAGGATCGTAACAAACCGCTTCCTGGCTCTGCCTATCTTTGCACTGGTTATGTTTCTTGTATATTATGTTTCTGTAACAACCGTTGGAACCTGGGCAACTGACTGGGCCAATGACGGCGTATTCGGAGAGGGCTTTAGTTTCTTTGGCCTTGAAGTTCCCGGTGTGCCTGTTGTTGTAGAAGGCGTTTTAACTGCTGTAGGCTGTGCAGATTGGCTGCAGGGACTGATTCTTGACGGAATTATAGCCGGTGTCGGCGCTGTTCTTGGTTTCGTGCCTCAGATGCTGGTACTCTTCATCTTCCTGGCGTTTTTGGAGGCCTGCGGCTACATGGCGAGAGTTGCTTTCATCATGGACCGTATTTTCCGCCGGTTTGGTCTTTCCGGCAAGTCTTTTATCCCGATGTTAATCGGAAGCGGCTGCGGCGTGCCTGGAATTATGGCTTCCCGTACCATTGAAAATGACCGTGACCGTAAGATGACGATCATGACAACTACCTTTATTCCCTGCGGAGCAAAGCTTCCCATCATCGCTTTGATTGCAGGTGCATTGTTTGGCGGAGCAGCCTGGGTGGCTCCAAGTGCTTACTTTGTAGGAATAGCAGCCATCGTTTGCTCAGGAATTATTTTAAAGAAGACAAAAATGTTTGCAGGAGATCCGGCGCCTTTTGTTATGGAACTTCCGGCTTACCATATGCCTACCGTTGGAAATATTTTAAGAAGTATGTGGGAACGCGGCTGGTCCTTTATTAAAAAAGCAGGTACCATCATTCTTTTAGCAACCATCTTTGTTTGGTTTACTTCCTTCTTTGGCTGGGTTGACGGCCAGTTCAGGATGTTAGACGCTTTGGAACTTGATCACAGCATTCTTGCGGCAGTTGGAGGAACAATTAGCTGGATCTTCGCACCTCTTGGCTGGGGTGACTGGAAATCTGCGGTTGCAGCCATTACCGGACTGATTGCAAAAGAAAACGTAGTAGGCACGTTCGGTATCCTGTTCGGTTTTGCGGAAGTTGCAGAAGACGGATCTGAAATCTGGGGAACGCTTGCAAGCAGCATGACTCCTTTGGCAGCATATTCCTTCCTGATATTCAATCTACTTTGTGCCCCGTGCTTTGCTGCTATGGGAGCCATCAAAAGAGAGATGAACAATATCAGATGGTTCTGGTTTGCTGTCGGATATCAGTCACTTCTGGCTTATGTCGTATCCCTGTGCGTTTTCCAGATCGGGTCCCTGATTTACACAGGAACTTTTGGAATCTTTACTATCGTTGCCTTTGCCCTGATCGCAGGATTTATTTACCTGCTGGTAAGGCCGTCAAAAGAACAAAAGGTATCAAACATTCATTTAAACAAAGTGGCAGGAGCGAAATAGGCTTGCCCCATGAGAGCCTGCACCTAATCTGCAGGCTCGAACTATAAGGAGGTACTTTATGGGAACACTGGTTGTTTTTATCGTTGTTGCCGGGCTGGTGTCATTGGCAGTAAGAAGCATGGTCAATGACAAAAAGAACGGAAAATCCATTCAGTGCGGCGGAGATTGTAAACACTGCGGAGGCCATTGCCATTAAGAACGGCGGCAGCTGGAAGAATTAAGCGGAGGCGCGCAAATGGAGAAATTAACGAACATCAATGAAAAAAGAAAAACGCCTGATTCCAGAAGCTATCACAGGACCAGAATGCAGAAAGAGCTGATCATAGAAAAGCTGAAGGAAAAGGGCTGCAGAATCACAAAGCAGCGCAGTACGCTGTTAGATATCATATTGGAGCATGAATGCTCCAGCTGCAAGGAGATTTATTATAAGGCATCAGGCGTTGATGAGACAATCGGCGCTGCGACCGTCTACCGGATGGTCAATATCCTGGAGGAGATCGGAGCCATCAGCCGAAAGAACATGTATAAGGTGGTTTATTCGGAAACCTGCCCCATGGAGGAGGCATGTACAGTAGTTTTAGACGATGAGACCACCTATCAGCTTTCTGCAAAGAACTGGAACTCAGTGGTTCAGGCCGGCCTTGCCGCCTGCGGATACCTGGACGGTCAGAAAATATCCTCCATCATTGTCAGACCTTGTGATTGTGAAAACGCTGACTGCATCTGATATCTGATATGAAGTTGACGATAACCAACTAAAGGAACAGGTTTAGAAACCTATGAATAGAGGATCAGAATTTAAGTTATGCACGAATAATGTACGATCCGGTGATCGGGGCCCTGGCATTAAAGCATTGGGGTTACTTGACTTTCTGACCGTACCGTTGTATACTTGCAATGAAAATTAAAAGGGGTGCTGGAGAAAATCCGGCTGAGATAAGGCAGCATTGCTTTAAACCCTGTAACCTGATCTGGATAATGCCAGCGTAGGAAGCTTTCAGGCTAAGCCTGTTCACCCGCCCGGATATCCGGGCGGGTTTTTGATTTCTATTAATGATAAAAGGAGAGAGAAGACATGAATGCAAGCGTAGCGATCCAGACATTGCCTGAGGCAAAGAATGATGAGGAACTGATCCGTATTGTTGACCAGGTGATCGATTATATTAAGAGCACAGGACTGAACTATTATGTGGGGCCTTTTGAAACCGCCATTGAAGGGGATTATGATGAACTGATGGACATTGTTAAGGAATGCCAGCACATTGCCATAAGAGCAGGTGCTCCCTCTGTTGCCGCTTATATCAAAGTCACCTACCGGCCGGAAGGGGAGGTACTTACCATTGAAAAGAAAGTCACAAAGCATCACAAGTAAGCTTTGGTCCAGCTCTGCGGTTATTGGGCTTCTGGTATTGTGGCAGGGGATCAGTTCATTCGGTCTTGTGGACCGCTTTCTGCTCCCTTCGCCCGTCAGTGTCGGAAGGGCATTCGCCAAGGAATTCCCGGTACTGGCAGTCAATGCGGGAATCACCCTTGCCGAGGCGTTTACCGGGCTTTTCCTGGGGGTGGCAACCGGTTTTGTGATCGCTGTGATCATGGATCATTTTGAAGGACTTTACCGGGCTTTTTATCCGCTGATCGTTCTGACACAGACCGTTCCCACGGTTGCCATTGCCCCTCTACTGGTATTGTGGTTTGGCTACGGAATGGCTCCTAAGGTGATCCTCATTGTCTTAACTACCTTCTTTCCCATTACCGTGGGCATGCTTTCCGGTTTTAAATCAGTGAATCCGGATGCGGTGAATCTTTTAAAATCCATGGGAGCCGGAAGAGTAAAAATATTTCGTTATATTAAGCTTCCCGGAGCTATGGGACAGTTTTTTGCAAGTCTTCGCATCTCGGTTTCCTATGCCGTGGTCGGAGCGGTCATCTCCGAATGGCTGGGAGGCTTTGGCGGACTGGGGGTATACATGACCCGGGTGAAAAAATCCTTTGCCTTTGATAAGATGTTTGCGGTCATTTTTCTCATATCGGCCATCAGCCTACTTCTTATGAAAGGGGTGGACGTGCTTTCTAAGAAATGCATGCCATGGGATAATCAGTGATATGATACAATTGGAGGAATATATGAAAAAATCAGGTTTGGTAATCTTAATGGCGGCAGCGGCTGCCGCAATTCTCACTGCCTGCGGGGGAACCGGGAAACAGGCAGCAAATACGAATTCATCGGATTTAAAAAAAGTGACATTTGTCCTGGACTGGACTCCCAATACCAATCATACCGGACTTTATGTGGCTGAGGAAAAGGGATATTTCAAAGCCGAAGGGCTTGAGGTAGAAATCGTTCAGCCTCCTGAGGATGGGGCGGCAGTTCTGGTAGCCTCAGGAAAAGCCCAGTTCGGAATGTCCTTTCAGGACTCCATGGCACCGGCTCTTGCAGGGGAAAATGCCCTTCCCATAACGGCAGTAGCAGCGGTCATCCAGCATAACACCTCCGGTATTATTTCCAGAAAAGGCGAGGGGATGGCATCTCCAAAGGGAATGGAAGGAAAGAAATATGCCACCTGGGATATTCCGGTGGAAAAGGCCATGGTAAAAGACGTGGTAGAAGAAGGTGGAGGAGACTTTTCAAAAGTGCAGCTGATTCCCAGTACTGTTACGGATGAGGTTTCCGCATTAAAATCAAAATCAGTAGATGCCATCTGGATCTTTTATGCATGGGCTGGTGTCAAAATGGAAGTGGAAGGTCTTGATACGGATTATTTTGCATTTGCAGATTTGAACCCAGTGTTTGATTATTACACGCCGGTCATTATTGCGGGAAATGATTTCTTAAAGCAGGAGCCTGAGACAGCCAGAGCCTTTTTAAGGGCTGTGAGCAAAGGATATGAGGAGGCAGGAAAAGACCCGGAGGAGGCAGCCCGTATCTTACTTAAGGCGGCGCCGGAGCTTGATGAAAAGCTGGTAATGGAAAGTCAGAAATACCTGGCGGATAAATATCAGGCAGATGGGAAAGCGTGGGGATCTATAGATCCGGAACGGTGGAACAGGTTTTATGGCTGGCTGAATGAGAATGGCCTTTCCGATCCTGAGATTCCAGAAAATGCCGGGTTTTCAAATGATTATCTGCCTCAGTAAGTTAAGAGGATTTGATCTTTGCAGCATTCGCCGGAGGCAGGAAAGCCTGCAAACATAAAGGAGGAAACCATGACTCACTTAAAGGTGGAAGGCATTACAAAATCCTTTGATGAAAAGACGGTCTTAAAAGGCGTATCCTTAGAGCTTAAGGAAGGGGAGCTGGTATCTCTTCTTGGAGTCAGCGGAGGAGGAAAGACTACACTGTTTCATATCATTGCAGGCCTTTCTCTGCCGGATGAGGGACATGTATATCTGAATGAAGAAGAAATTACCGGAAAGCCGGGGTCTGTCAGTTATATGCTGCAAAAGGATCTTTTGCTGCCATACCGCACCATCGTGGACAATGTGGCCCTACCCCTTTTAATTAAGGGCATGAAGAAAACAGAGGCCAGAAAAAAGGCAGGAGAATATTTTAAACAGTTTGGGCTGGAAGGGACGGAGAAACAGTACCCTTCCCAGTTATCCGGCGGTATGAGGCAGAGGGCAGCTCTTTTAAGGACGTATCTGTTCTCCAACCGCATCGCTCTTCTTGATGAACCTTTTTCCGCTCTTGACATGATGACCAAGCGGGGGGTGCATGAATGGTATTTGAAGGTAATGGATGACATTCATCTTTCCACCCTTTTTATCACCCATGATATTGACGAAGCCATTCTTTTATCAGACCGCATCTGTATGCTGACCGGATCTCCCGGCAGGATTACAAAGGAAATCATCATAAAGGAACCAAAACCGCGAGATAAGGATTTTAATATTTCAAAGGAATTTCTGGAATATAAGAGGGAGATTTTAAAGCATTTGGAAGGGATATGATTGCAGCGGGCTTTTTTAAAGCCCGCTGTTTTTTTAAAATTAAAACCTTATTGAGAATATCTGTTTTAAGCACGATTTCTTAATTAATTTCATCCTCTGACTGCTGTTCCAAACGAAAAAGCTTCATATATTCTTCCAGAATCAATTCCGTCACCAGATAAAAACCAATTCTTGATGTAATATCGGCATCTCTGTAATTCATTTTTCTAAAATAGGCATACAGGCTAACCACACTGCTGCCGGAAATCGGGTTCTGACTCATTCCTGTAAGGGTAACGATAGGAACTCCCCTGGTCTGGGCAATGTAGGAAAGCTTGCATATGATATCGGTACTTCCAGAATAACTGATGAAAAAAGCGATCTGTCCTGGTGCCAGGTTATTGGCATACAAGATACAGTTATCACGGTCATCAGGGACAATAATGATCTTATTCAGATGCTCAAGTTTTTTTGCCAGATCCAAAGCTACGATCCTGGAAAGGCCCAGTGCAAAAAATATCACCTGGCGGCTTTCATAAATCAGCCTTGCCGTTTTCTCAATGTTCTGCCGTGAATTAATGGCCAGTGTCTGTTTTAAGCTGTCCATAACAGTGGTCTGCTGCTCAGCGGCCTCTATTCCATACTGTCTCCGTTCATGTATGATCTGGTATTTCAACTCACTGAACCCGTGATAGCCCAGTTTTTTACAAAGTCTAACAATGGAGTTTGGCGACAGATATAACTCTTCCGCCACCTTTGCGATCTTTAAATCTTGCAATATACCGTAATGTTCCAGTAAATAATTGACAATTCTTTCTTCTGTAGGATTCAGCTTTATTCCCCTGTTTGACAGCTGGTCAAAAAAATTCATCTTTCACCCTCCGGAGCCCTATTCTTGATGTGAAATATTACACATTTTGTGTTTATTGATACCTTTTGTATATAAATAATAATATACTTCCAAACACTTGTAAATTAAAATCAATCCATTATTATAAAGTTATAATTTCATACCGGTATTGAAATCATAACTTTAAGGAGATGGAGGATCTTAAATGAAAGAGTTTTGGCAAAAATTTGGAAAATCGCTGCTTCTGCCCATTTCTACCATAGCAGTCGCCGGTATATTCAGCGGTCTTGCGGCAGCAATGCAAAACAGCGCAATTGTAGGGGAAACTTTTGCAAATCTTGTTTACGTCCAGAATTTTATTGGCTTTATCCGAAAGCTGGCTGGACTGGTATTCGGAAACCTGCCTTTGTTTTTCTGTATGTCTATCGCTATAGGCATGGCAAAGGATGAAAAACCGACCGCGGCATTTTCCGCTGTCCTGGGCTTCCTTGTATTCCATTACACGTTAAATTACATTCTGGGACTGAAAGGTATTACCGCTGAATCCACCAGCATCAGCAAGCTTATGGAGCAGGGGATGTCACAGGTGGATGCAACCATTGTAAATGCGAAGTATGAGACCATGCTGGGATATTTCACACTCCGCATGAATGTATTCGGAGGCATTTTGGTAGGACTTCTTGTAAACGCTTTACATAACCGGTTCTACACCATCACACTTCCAAGCGCCGTTAATTTTTTCGGCGGAAAACGCTTTGTCCCGCTGATTACCATTATCACCATCCCACTGGCAGGAATCGCATCTTACTTCATCTGGCCGTTCTTTAACACATTCATCGGACTGATTGGCAACTGGATCAACTCCATTGGTGTATTCGGGCCTTTTGTATACGGTGCTGCCAACAGGCTTTTGATCCCTACCGGCCTTCATCATATTCTAAACCAGGTGGTACGCTTTACACCGGTAGGCGGAACAGCAACCATAGATGGCCAGACTGTCATGGGCGCGTTAAATATCTTTAATACTGCCATTGCATCAAACAGCCAGGTTCCAAATGATGTATTCCAGATGGGCGCCCGCTACGTAGGCCAGGGGCACTCCCTTATTGTTATCTTCGGCCTTCCGGCTGCTGCCTTTGCAATGTACCGGTCTGCAGATGATCAAAACAAAAAAAGAGTCAAGGCACTGCTCTCCGCAAGTGTTACCGCTTCAATCCTTACAGGTGTTACAGAGCCGCTGGAATTTTCCTTTATGTTTATCTCACCGGTGCTTTTCCTGTTCCATGTATTCATGACAGGAATCGGCTATATGGCGGCCGCTTTGCTCCATTGCAGCGTGGGGGGCGTACAGGCAGGACTGATTGATTTTACGATTTTCGGTATTTTCCGGGGAGCACAGAGTAAGTGGTACCTTGTGGTACTGATCGGCATCGGTATGGCGGTTATCTACTACTACGGCTTTACCTACCTGATCCAAAAGTTCAATATTTCAACCCCCGGAAGAAATGAAGGGGCTGATGCAGAAGACGGGGAAACGGCACTTGTGAATTCCGGAAGCGGCACAAAGATGGCGGAACAGATCCTGGAATACTTGGGCGGCAGAGAGAACATCGGTGAAATCAACAACTGCTTTACCAGACTGCGTGTTACCATCAAGGATATGTCTCTGGTTCAGGAGCACAATTTAAAATCGACCGGCGCATCAGGCATTGTCTGTCCTTCTGCCAATCAAATACAGGTCATCTACGGATTGAAAGTTGAAAGCATTGCAAGAGATGTGAAAGCATTGTATCACGCGAAGCATACAGGAAAGGATTAAAAAATGGAACATAAGTTAAAGATTACGATCGTGGGAGGCGGTTCCACATGGACCCCCGGAATATTGAATGCATTTATCCGCCACATGAATACTCTCCCGGTCACAGAGCTGGTACTTTTTGATAGTAACGCAGAACGTCAGGCTCCTATTGGAGAATATGCGCAGTTGCTATTCCGCCTGCACGCTCCTGAAGTAAAAGTCACTTACACAACAAGCAAAGACGCAGCCTACGATTCTGTGGATTTTGTTATGGTTCAGATCCGTACAGGTGGATATCCTATGCGGGAAAAAGATGAAAAAATCCCCATGGAATACGGAGTGCTCGGTCAGGAAACCTGCGGGCCCGGAGGTTTTGCCTACGGGATCCGTTCCTTAAAAGACATGATTGAAATTGTAAAGGATGTGCGCAAACACAGTAAAAATGCCTGGATCCTGAATTATACAAATCCTGCCGCTATTGTAGCCTACGGCCTGCAGCGGGAGTTTCCTGATGACAAAAGGATTCTCAATATCTGTGACCAGCCGATCAACCTGATTAATTCTTTCGCCAAGCTGCTCGATGTACCGGCCGAATCCCTGGAACCCACCTATTTCGGGCTCAATCATTTTGGATGGTTTACCCATCTTTACAACCAGAATGGCCAGGATTTGCTTCCCCTTCTAAAGGAGCGGATAAAGGATAAGGGATTTCTGCCTGCCGATGCCGCTGAGCGCGACCCTTCCTGGCTGGATACTTATGCACTGGTACAGGATATGGTACATGATTTTGATGAGTATGTGCCTTCCACTTACCTCCAATACTATATCTATCCCGAGTACAAGGCTTCCAAATTAAACCCGGATTATACCAGAGCAAACGAAGTCATGGATGGCCGTGAAAAACAGGTGTTTTCCGAATGCCGCCGCGCAGTCAGTCAAAACAGTCTGGATGGAATCCATGTAGTAAAAAATGAAGCTCACGGTGATATGATCCTTTCCATAGCGGAAGCTATTTACTTAAATAAAAATGCGTACTATATTATTATGGTTAAAAATGAAGGAATCATCGAGAACCTTCCGGATGATGCAGTCGTGGAAGTAACCTGCCTGCTGGGCAGCCGCGGACCTAAGCCATTCCACACCGGACCTGTCTCTGTTTTTTATAAAGCGTTGCTGGAAAACCAGTATGCCTACGAACGCCTGACCTGCGAAGCTTATTTTGAAGGCAGTTACACAAAAGCATTGCAGGCGCTGACGTTAAACCGTACCGTTACAGACGCCAAGAAAGCGAGAAAGATCCTGGACCGCCTGATTGAAGAAAACAAAGGCTATTGGCCCAAACTGACCTGACAGAAAGGATTGTATCTATGTGCAAAATGATAATAAATGCAGATGACTTCGGTTATTGCCGGGCTGTCAATTATGGGATTATAGATGCTCATCTGCAAGGGGTACTTACATCCACTACACTTTTAACCAATACTCCAGGCTTCCAGCACGCTGCTGACCTGTCAAAAGAATGCCCCTCACTGGGAGTTGGTCTGCATTTAAACATCGCCCTTGGGCAGCCTCTTACCAAAGGAAGCAGCCTGACCGGAGAGGACGGGTCTTTTATTAAACCACGAAATCTATCCTCCTCCCACAAGTATCTTCCGGAAGATATCCTGGCAGAACTAGAGGCTCAATACCAACGGTTTGTGGAGGTAATGGGTAAAAACCCGACTCATCTGGACTCCCACCTATTTACAACGGACAGCAATCCTGTTATGGCTGCCGCCGCCAGGACACTCGCTGAAAAATACCGGCTGCCGCTGAGAAACCACGATATAACAGGTTTTCCCCACGTGGATTTTATACAATTCCGCACGTACCACGGGGAACCGGGGCTGTCTTATGTATACGATCATATGGACGATATCTCTTCCAGGCCATATGTGGAGCTGATGAGCCACCCGGCCTATGTGGACTCTTACCTGCTTCAATCCTCCACTTACAATTTACAGCGCCTTGCAGAACTGGATTTTCTGGTTAGCAATAAAACAAAAGACATGCTACAAAAATATTCGGTCCAATTGATCAATTACAGTCAGTTGTGATAGGAAAGGGTATTTTCAGATATTTGTTTAACGATAAGAATTAAAAATAAACTGTGCGGGCTATTTTTAGCCCGCACAGTTTATTTGAAACTATGTGAAGGAAATATCAAAAACCTTATTGTAAGTATCAGGTTAATTTTGTATAATAAAGAGAGAAACTACCATGATTGACTGCGGAGATTGATGAATATGATAAAATTGACAAATTTTGATGTTAAAAAAATGACGATCGGAGAAATGGCTAAAATCAATCACATATCAGAGCAGACCTTAAGACTTTACGACCGGGAAGGGCTGTTTTCCCCCGTAAACAGGGATGAGAACACCGGATACCGCTACTATGACATTCGCCAAAGCGCCCAGCTTGACATGATCCGGTACATGAAAGCCTTAGGGATGCCCTTAAAGGAGATCCGGGTTCACATGAAAAAGTGGGATATGGGGCGGGTAAAACAGCTTCTCAGGGAGAACCGGGATGCCATTGACCAGAAGATTGTGGAACTTAATCTTCAAAAGCGTGCCATAGAACGGACTCTTGACAGCTATGACCGCTATGAAGCGGCTCCTCCCGATGGAGCCATTGTTATGGAGTACATACCAAAACGCCGGATGTATATAAAAGAGACGAAAACTAATTTTTATGACTATGAAATCGATGAATACGAACGTCTATTACGCAGCTTAAAGGAGGATATGGGAGCCCGTAAGATATCTCCGTTTTACTTTGCCAATGCAGGGACCATATTAAAGCGGGAGAATTTTATGAAGCGAAACCTGTATTCCACCCAGGTGTTCGTGTTCGTGGACCAGGAATACGTTGAGGAAGAACTGATTACCGTCATACCGGCCAATTCCTATCTTTGCATATACTGCGACCGATTTTCCAAAGAAAAAGAATACATTGACCGTCTGCTGGCGACCATAGAAGAGAATCACTATACGGTTATCGGAGATTACATCTGCGAAGTCATTGTTGAGATGCCTCTTGACTATAAGGAAAGGGGCATGTTCCTGCGTCTGCAGGTACCGGTCCGTATGTCCTGATATTTGGTGATTTTGCTCCATTGACCTGATACCATCTATAACCTTTATAATAAATGCATCAGGAGCTTGGCTCCATAACAGGTTCTTATATAGAAAGGATGACGACGATGATGAATAATGAAAAAATCCGTGTGGTACAGTATGGCTGCGGAAAAATGGCAAAGTATATTCTAAGATATTTATATGAAAAGGGCGCGGAAATTGTAGGCGCCATTGATGTGAACCCTGATGTGGTAGGCATGGATGTAGGTGAATTTGCCGGCCTTGGATTTAAAATCGGTGTTCCCATCCGAAGCGACGCAGATGCGGTTCTTGACGAGTGCGATGCAGACATCGCCGTCGTGACCCTGTTCAGCTTTATGGATGATGTATACCCTCATTTCGAGAAATGTGTTTCCAGAGGAATCAATGTGGTGACGACCTGTGAGGAAGCCATTTATCCATGGACCACTGCTTCCGCCATTACCAATCGTCTGGACCGGCTGGCGAAAGAAAACGGATGCACCATCGTTGGAGCAGGAATGCAGGATATTTACTGGATCAATATGATTGGCTGTGTGGCAGGCGGTGTACATCGGATCGACCGTATAGAGGGAGCAGTCAGCTATAACGTGGAAGACTACGGACTGGCCCTTGCCGAGGCTCACGGAGCAGGCCTTACCCCTGAGGAATTCGAAGAAAAAATTGCTCATCCAACCACGTTGGAGCCTTCCTACGTATGGAATTCCAACGAGGCGCTGTGCAATAAGATGGGCTGGACCATCAAATCCCAGACACAGAAATGCGTTCCTTACTTTTATGATAAAGACTTATATTCCGAAACTCTGGGAGCTACGATCCCCAAGGGAAACTGCATCGGTATGAGCGCGGTTGTAACTACGGAAACCTTCCAGGGACCGGTCATTGAAACCCAGTGCATCGGCAAGGTTTATGGTCCGGATGATGGTGACATGTGTGACTGGAAAATTATTGGAGAGCCGGACACTACCTTCTTTGTAAAGAAGCCGGCTACGGTAGAGCATACCTGTGCAAACATTGTAAACCGCATTCCAACCATACTGAATGCTCCGGCAGGGTTTGTAACGGTTGAAAAGCTTGACGATGTTCAGTACTTGTCCTATCCAATGCATTTATATCTGGAAAGCTAAGAATTAAGGATAAATAAGAATTAAGGATAAATAAGAATTAAGGATAAATAAGAATTAGATAAATAAGAATCCGCAGAGAAATCAGACTCTGCGGATTCTTTGCGTCCTTTAACATAGGCGGCTTCACAGAACGGGTATGGCAGTCTGACAGGAAAAAGTTATCCCTTTTCCCGCCCGCTGGAAAATGGTATTATGGGAATAAGGCAGCTGTTATCGGCAAGCAGCCGGAGACTTGTTTTGTTTTTTCCTGAATAAGAAAGGAAAAATTACAGGAGGTAAGAACATGGAGCGATTTGAGTACAAGACATTATTCACCGATGCAAAGGGAATGCTTGGTGGAAAAGTAGACCAGGGTGCATTTCAAAAAGAGTTAAATGAGTTAGGCCAGCAAGGTTGGGAGCTGGTAAATACAGTTCCTGCCGCACAAAGCTATGGGAGCACAAGGTGGATCATCTCGATATTTAAACGAAAGGCCGAGTAAGTCTGTAACGTGACGAATGATGAGCGATATATAATAGATAGTTGTAGAAATATAAGTAATTATGCATGAATAGAGTTGAAAAACCCGAATAATCAACAGAATACAACAATGAACCCTAATGGACAATCGAAAAAACATGATAAAAATGATATGGATCAGCAAACACGAATTTTCTTTATTTCCTTATAATGCTTTGACAATACCGGAAGTGATGCTATAATCAGGAGGCATATATTGAGACAGGATAACAAAGGAGAAGAAAAATGAAAGTTCTTGAAAAGCATCCCATGGTCATGATCGCAATCGGTGTCATAGGAATTTCCCTTTCTGCGATTTTTGTCAAATATTCCGATGCACCTTCCGTGGTGACGGCTGCTTACCGGCTCTTGTGGACGGTGGGGCTTATGACACCTGTGGTATTTGGGAAAGCCCAGGTCCGGGTGGAGTTGAAACAGACGAATGGGAAGACCATTGCATTATGCGCAGTGAGTGGAATATTTCTGGCTCTTCATTTTACGTCATGGTTTGAATCGTTAAAGCAGACTTCTGTGGCAAGCTCGACGGCGATCGTCTGTACGGAGGTCATCTGGGTGGCTTTGGGATTTGTCGTGTTCTTAAAAGGAAGGATAGGAAAAACTGCCCTTATAAGCATTGCCGTTACCGTATTCGGCAGTCTGCTTATTGCCCTATCTGATTATTCGGCAGGAGGGGATCATTTGTCCGGAGACGGGCTTGCCCTGGCAGCGGCAATTTTTTCTGCCGTCTATACCCTGATCGGCCGGGAAGTGAGAAAAGGAATGTCGACAATATCTTACACCTATATTGTCTATTTCTTCTGTGCATTGGTGCTTTGCATATCTACGGTAGCGGCCGGAATTCCTTTCCATGGTTATGGGATGAGCTCTGTGGTGGTAGGTCTTCTTCTGGCGGTATTCTCTACCCTTCTTGGACACAGTATTTTCAGCTGGTGCTTAAAATTTCTGTCTCCCTCTTTTGTATCGGCTTCCAAGCTCTGTGAGCCGGTGGTTGCGGCCATATTTGCGGTGTTCCTTTTTGCTGAACTTCCTGCTCTTTTACAGATAGCCGGAGGACTGATCACCATAGGCGGTGTACTGCTGTACTCCAGGGTTGAGAAAATTGGGGAATGATTTTTCTTGTGATTCCATTAAAATAGTGATAACCTAGAAATTGTGGAATTAATTTCCAAATATTTAGTAAAGGATTCATGGTAAATGAGCAGAAAAGGAAGTCATGCAGGTACGATGAGAAGGGGTGTCCTTCTGGCAGTCATATTAATGCTGGCAGGGACGACAACTGCACTGGCAGATGACACTTCTAAATTTGTCCCGGGAACCAAAATAAACGGAGTTCTTGTGGGAGGAATGACAGTCGAAGAAGCGAAGATACAAATAGAAGGCTTTTATGGCAGGGAATATCGCCTTTCCATCAAGGAGAAGGGAGAGGTGACAGAGGTCATAAACGGTCCTGATATCGGCTATCAGGTAGTTTTTACGGAAGGGCTTAAGACGGTTTTAGAAGAGCAGAACGCTTCGGGGCGGGTGACAGGCCCTGCAGCTGATAATACCTATAGCCAAAAGGGAGCAGTCAGTTATGATGAAGGGAAGTTAAAGGAAAAGTTGAATTCTCTTTCATGTATAAGCGGCGAGGGTATTACGGCTACAACGAATGCCCGGATTTCTGACTGGCAGCAGGGAGTCCCTTTTGCCATCCTGCCGGAAGTACAGGGGAACAGCGTAAGCCTGGAAAAATTAGAAGCAACCGTCAAGGCTGCATTAAATGAAGTACTTCCCCAAATAAACATTGAGGAATCAGGCTGTTATGACACCGTAACCGTCACCTCAGAGGATACCGGATTGATCGCCCAGCGGGATGCTCTCAACCGTGTCAGGGAAATGGAAATCACCTATATCTTAGGAGACCAGTCGGAGGTTTTAAAAGGAGAGGAAATCTGTTCCTGGATATCGGGGATGACGGGAGAAGTGATCAACGTAAGAGGAGACAAGACTTCGGCTTACATAAAGGCTCTGGCGGACAAGTATGATACTGTAGGCAAGGAACGGGCATTTCGTGTTACAGATGGTAAGGCCCGTCTTCTACCAGGTTCCTATGGCCAGAAGATAGATCAGGCAGGAGAAACCGCGGCACTGGCTGCTATCATACAATCCGGGCAAAGCCAGAAAAGAGAACCGAAGTATGTTCAGACAGTGGCTAACCGGAGCAATGCCTGGGGCGGGGCTTATGTGGAGGTAGATATGGCGGCCCAGCATGTTTACATGTATAAAGATGGTGTTCTGGTATGGGATTCTCCGTGTGTCACAGGAAATGTTTCTAAAAAGTACACGACTCCGGAGGGCATTTTCACCCTTTACAATAAGGAGACAGATCGAATCCTGCGGGGAAAGAGACAAGCGGATGGTACCTACGAATATGAAAGCCATGTGAATTACTGGATGCCGTTTAACGGGGGGATCGGTCTTCATGACGCAAACTGGAGAAGCAGGTTCGGCGGAGATATCTATCAGACAAAGGGAAGCCATGGATGTATCAACCTTCCGCCGGATAAGGCAAAGGCTTTATATGGCCTTGTATATTCAGGAATTCCCGTAATCTGTCACTATTAAGTCATGTGCATGAAAAAGAGAGAAACGATGCGAAAGCCGGTTCGGGTATTATATCCGAACCGGTTTTTTAATAGGACTTCTGAAGGATTCTCCGGAGTCCTTTTTTTATCTCCAAAAATACAGGAAACATTATCGGAACCTCTGCTTTTCGTGAGAGAATCTGAATGGCCTTAGCTCAGAATCTCCACCATTTAATGCAGGCATTATCTCTGATAGAAATCATAATTATAATGGAGTGAAAAATATTACTGTAGGAGTAATAAATGTTGAAATACGGGATCGTATCCGTATGCATGTGAAACTATTTACACGTCAAATAAAATAAAGTATCATAAGGCCATCAGATAAGGATAAGTAGAAAGAGAAAAAGGAGAAAAACAATGAGAACATATAACGTATGCATCGTTGGAGGGGGAAGTACTTTTACATTAGGTTTCTTAAAGTCCTTTGTCAGACTTAAAGAGGAGTTCCCCTTAAAGAAGCTGGTGCTGTTCGATATCGACAATGACCGCCAGGAACCGATTGGGAAGTATGGTGAGATTCTATTTAAGGAAAGATTTCCGGAGCTGGATTTTTCTTACACAACCGATGTTAAGGAAGCTTATGAGGGAATGGATTTCATATTTATGCAGATGCGCTCCGGAGGGCTTCCGATGCGTGCAAAGGATGAGCACATTCCGCTGAGCATGGGAATCATCGGACAGGAAACCTGCGGGGCAGGAGGGATGGCTTATGGTCTCAGGTCCTGTGTGGATATGATCAAAGCCGTACACGATATCCGCACCTATGCACCGGATGCATGGATATTAAACTACTCCAATCCCGCTGCAATCGTTGCGGAAGCGCTCCGCAGGGAATTTCCGGATGACAAGAGAATCTTAAACATCTGCGACCAGCCGGAGAATGTGGTACGTTCCTGCAGCAGACTATTAAAATGCAGTTGGGAAGATTTAGACCCGGTTTACTTTGGACTGAACCATTATGGCTGGTTCACCCATATGTATGACGTTCATACAGGAGAAGACTTACTTCCAAGGATCAGGGAAATGGTTGCCCAGAACGGTTTCCTTCCCCAGGATGCGGAACAGAGAGATAAGTCCTGGCTGGATACCTATGGAATGGTAAAGACAATCATGGAAGATTTCCCGGAGTTTCTCCCCAACACCTACGACCAGTATTACTTATATCCGGAATATAAGGTCAGCCATCTGGACGCTGATTTTACACGTGCGGATGAGGTTATGGCGGGGAGAGAAAAACGGGTCTTTCGCGAATGTGCCCAGGTGATCAAAGAAGGAAAGCTGGGAGATAAGTTTGATGAGATTTCTGATGCCCATGCAGAAATGATGATTAAGGTTGCGGAATCCATTGCTTTTAATAAAAATGACAGACATATCCTGATTGTTGAGAACAACGGTGCGATCGCCAATATGCAGGACGATGCCATGGTAGAGGTAGTATGTGAACTTGGAGCAAATGGCCCACGCCCCATGAGAGTAGGAAATATTCCTCAGTTCTATCTGGGACTTTTGGTTAACCAGGTATCCTGTGAAAAGCTGATTGTAGATGCTTATTTTGAGAATTCTTATCAGAAGGCTCTGGAGGCATTTACCCTTAACAGGCTGATAGGCGATGCAAAGAAAGCAAGAACGGTACTGGATGCTTTGATTGAAGCAAATAAAGGCATGTGGCCGGAGTTAAAATAAGGGGAAGCAAAAACTTGGCGGGAGTGAAATGAAATGTGCTCCTATGGAGAATCATAAGAAAACAGGATGTAACGTTGCAGGGCAGGGTTGCCTGCGACGGGAGAGGATATTATCATGAAAAAAAACAGAGCAATGGATTTTTTCTCGGCTCTCGGTCGTAGTTTGCTGATGCCGATTGCTGCTTTGGCCGCATGCGGTATCGTTTTGGGGTTGACCTCTGCGCTTATGAAAGCGCAGGTACAGGCGGCTGTTCCGTTTTTACAGCAGGGGCTTATCTTTTTCATAATTTCTACTTTAAATAAAATATCAGGTGTTGTGTTTACATTGATTCCGGTGCTGTTCTCCATTTCCATTTCTTTCGGCATGGCGAGGGAGGAAAAGGAAATAGCGGCATTTGCAGGATTTATCGGTTATTATACGTTTCTTGTGGCATCGGCATGTATGATCAATTCCGGCTTTATGAATTTCGGCGCTTTAAAGATATCCACGATTCTGGGCGTAGAAACCCTGGATATGGGTGCGGTCGCAGGTATTGTTGCAGGTATCGTCACCGCCTCACTCCATAACCGGTATCATAAAGTTACATTTCCGGTGGCAATCTCCTTTTATGGAGGAAAACGTTTTGTTGCCATTGTTGTTATTATGGCTATGGCAGTTGTTGGTCTTGCCGCACCGATCCTATGGTCACCGGTTTCCATGGTCATTGACGGGCTGGGAGGTCTGATTTCTGCCACAGGGCTGGTCGGGGTATTCGGCTATGGGTTCCTGGAGCGGCTGCTGATTCCTACCGGTCTGCACCATGTATTAAACGGCATTTTCCGTACCACCTCCATTGGTGGAACCTATGAAGGAGTAGAAGGATGCTTAAATATCTTCCTTCAATTTGTCGATAAAGTAGACATCTCAGAGTTGAGGCCGTTTACGGTATTTTTAGGACAGGGCAAAATGCCCATGATGATGTTTGGTCTTCCGGCAGCAGCACTGGCTATTTACAGGACCTCTCCTCCGGAGAAAAAAAATAAAGTAAAGGCTCTCATGATTGCAGGCGTCGCAGCCAGCATTGTGTCAGGTATTACGGAACCATTGGAATTCTCATTCATGTTCATTGCACCGCCGCTGTTTTTGTTCCATGCGTTGATGGGCGGCCTGTCCTTCATGCTGATGTCGGCATTTAAGGTTATTATCGGCAATACTGGCGGCGGTCTGATTGACTTCCTGATCTGGGGCGTATTCCAGCCTGGATCCCGCTGGTACTGGGTGATCATTACCGGACCGTTCTTCTCTGTCATTTATTATTTTGTATTTAAAAGCTATCTGACGAGAAAACAGCTTTCCATTGATGTATCTGACGAAGAGCAGGAGGCGGATGCCCAGAAGAGCACCATGGAAGAAAAACAAAAAGCCCTCGCATCGAAAATCATAGAGGGACTTGGCGGATATCATAATATCACAACAGTGAACAACTGCCTGACCAGACTTCGGGTGGATATTAAAGATATGGCAATGGTGAGTGATGAACTTTTAAAGAAAACAGGCTCCATGGGAATTGTCCGCACCAGTGATACACATATCCAGGTGATTTATGGGCCGAAAGTGGAAGGAATTGCATCAAATGTAAGGGAAGTATTAAAATATTAAAGTAATAAAGAGGAAGCTGCCCGGCCATGGGAAACATGGAACCGGGCAGCTTCCTTATTTTTGTTAAGACAGGGAATCAAAGGTATCACCGTCTGTCTGGGAATTCTTGATCCTGGCGGCCAGTTCAATCAGAAGCTGGACAATCGTCAGGATTCCAAGTCTGGGATTGATATCTACATGACGGTACTCCTCATTCCGGTCATTGGTGCAGAGTGCGATGGTGCTGTAGGGGATCAGAGGGCTGTCCTTCTCGCAGGTGAGCAGAATCGTGATGGTACCGCGGGCCTTGGCCTTCCGGAATACAGACAGATACCGCCTGGCATCTCCATGGGCCGTGATGATGAAAAGAACGGCATCACTGTTTATCTCATGTACAAGACCATTTAACAGGCGCCGCCATTCAACCAGAATACAGGGATAGTCAAGTGTGTTTAAGACCGTCTGGAGATATTTGGCGGCAAGAGAGCTTAAATTGGAGCCATAAATATAGATGGGCCGGTCACTGGTTAAAAGCCCGGCGATCTCTTTAAGCTTCTCTTCATCGATCTGATCTAAATTATCCTTAAACAGGGCGAGAGAATGATGGACCAGATCATCGGTACGGAAGTTCTGGGGATGAAGCTGCTTTAATTCCTTTCGTACCTGGTATTTGAATTCGTTATAGCCCTTCAGTCCCAGCTTTTGGCAGAAACGGACAATGGTAGCATTGGAGGTATACAGGCTGGCACTTAAGTCATTTAAATTGGTATACACGGACGATGGAAGATTGGATTCAAAATACTTAAGGATTTCTTCCTCCGTATCCGTAAGGTGCAGCTCATGCGCTTTTTCAAATAAAGGAATCATGGTTTTCCCCCTGTTCCGTTTGTTCCCGGCCGGACAGCTTGTACTGAAGGTAACAGCGTATAATGGCGTTGATCATATAAAACACCGGAAGCCTGGAAGTGAACTCCGCTCCCCGGTTCTCGCGCTGGTTGGTGAAGAAGCGGAAGTTGACAGTGGCTAAATTGGCAACTTCATTGTTGGTATATGGGGTGATGGATAGAATCGGGACATTGTTCATCCGGGCGATTTTGCCAAGGCGTACGGTCGGGCCGAAATCCCCGGTGGTGCTGATTAAGATCAGCAGGGATTCCGAGCGGATATTTCTTAAAATGTGTTCTCCCATTTTACTGGATTCGATCTTGTATACATTCTGGCGCCCGATGGAGAATAGAAGCTTCTCAAAGTAGTCGCTCAGAATAGAAGTGATCCCTCCCGGGGCCCATAAGTAGATGGGACAGTTGCTGTCAAAATACCGGAACGTATGGCTGAGCTGATCTTCCGATATCAGATTGGAGGTTCCTTCCACGTTGGAACACAGACTGTCAATCATGATCCGGGTATTAAAATCCTGGGCTTTTGCAGCCGAGGGTCCGGGATTTTCTTTTCTTTCCTCGGCACGGAGGGCATATTTGAATTCCGCAAAGCCGGAATACCCAAGCTTCTTGCAGAAGCGCAGAATCGTGGCAGAGGAATAAGATGTCTGGGCGGCCAGAGTCTGTATGCTCATATCCAAAACCTCATCCGAGTGTTCATAGACATATTTCAGGACATTCAGTTCATTGTTGCTCAGGCTTTTGATAACAGCGTCATCCAGATGAAGTGTGACCATAGAAAACCTCCTCGTAAATCTCTCAGTCCATTTTAACACGAATACATGATAAGTCAATGCAGACGGGTGGAAATAGACGGACTGTTTCGTGAAAAAGGTATTATTATCAGGTTATAGTTTGTGTCAACAGATTGACAGGATGGCCTCTTTGTGCTACATTCAGGACATAAAAAAGGTGAAAGGAGATGATACCTGTGGCTGAGATCATGCCTCATATCAAGCTGTCAAAAGAACATGCCGTTCCCTATGCGCTGCTGCCGGGTGACCCAAAACGTCTGGACCGGATTGCAGCCTGTCTGACGGATACGGAGGAACTGGCGTTTAACAGGGAATTCCGAAGTATTAAGGGAAAATACAGAGGAGTACCTGTTATGGCGGTATCTACAGGGATTGGAGGTGCGTCTGCGGCAATCGCAGTGGAGGAACTGGCAAGAATCGGGGTTAAGGCCATGATCCGGATCGGAAGCTGCGGAGCGCTTCAAAAGGGGATCCGCCTTGGCGATTTAATTCTGGTGAATGGAGCTGTCCGGGATGATGGAGCCTCGTCCTCCTATGCAGATTCTATCTATCCGGCGATACCGGATACAAAGCTTTTGCTGGCCTGCATGGAAAGTGCAGGGGAATTGGGAGCGAGATCTCATGTGGGAATAGCCAGAAGCCATGACAGCTTTTACATTGATGAGGAAAAAGAGGTCTGCGCTTACTGGGCAGGTAAAGGTGTCATGGGTTCTGATATGGAAACTGCCGCATTATTTGTGGTAGGCGGACTGCGGGGAGTAAAAACCGCCTCCATATTAAACGTGGTGGTGGAGTCTGAGGAGTCCATAGAGGAAAACATCAACAGCTATACGGGCGGAGAGTCCGCCATGATGAGGGGAGAGCATTTGGAGATCCTTACGGCATTGGAGGCCTTTGTCCGTATGGATAAAGGTTGAAAGAAAAAATAAATGGAGGAAATTGAGATGAAAAATTTATTTAAAACCAAATTGAATGCAGCTTGTTTTGTATTGATTCCGGCTTGTATTGGAATTAATTATTTAGGAAAGCTTTTTGCGTCTGTTTTAAAGCTTCCGCTTTGGCTGGATTCTATCGGTACCTGCATCGGCGGTATTCTTGGGGGACCCGTGATCGGGGGAATCTGCGGTGCGGCTAACAACTTAATTTACGGCTTTACCACCGGTGATTCGATCACTCTTGTATATGCCTTAACCAGCTTAGGAATCGGTGTCGCTGTAGGAATCATGGCTAGGCTTGGCCGTATGGAAAAGCTCTCAGGGGCTATTCTTACCGCATGTGTGGCAGGCCTTACGGCTGTTGTAATCTCCACTCCTTTAAATATTATTTTCTGGGGCGGAACAACAGGCAATATCTGGGGAGACGCTGTCTTTGCCTGGTCACAGGCTTCAGGGCTTCCTGTTGCTTTTGGCTCCTTCCTTGATGAGGTCCTCGTGGATGTGCCGGATAAATTAATCACCCTTTTGATCGTGTACGCCATCATCAAAGGTCTTCCAAAGAAACTGACTTCCCTTTACGAACTGGATGATGAAGTGGCAAGTCTGGATTAAAGCAGGAAAGGCAGAATTATATGAAAAGTATCAGTCTTTACGTGGATAAAGATACCTACTTAACCAGGCTGCATCCATTTGCCAAGATGTTTTATATTCTGGCAGCTGTCAGCGCACCCCTTATTGGGGGTGCGCTGTGGATATACGGCCTTTTTCTGGCCGTCAGCCTGGGGCTTTTGATCAGCGGTAAGATCATCAGAAAGGTTTTCCCTCTGATTGCCTTTTCTTTTACCATCATAATCACCATTTTTTTGATCCATGGCCTTTTTAATCAGGAAAACCAGAAGATTCTCTTTCATATAGGGCCTCTTGCCTTTTATCAGGAAGGGCTTCTTTATGCCACCAGGATCGGGCTTAATATCTTAAATATGCTTTTGGCCTTTGCTACGTTTGTATTGACTACCAAGCCTGCGGACCTGGTGGAGACCATGGAGCAGGCGGGCTTTTCACCCAGGTTCGGATACATGATCAGTTCTGTTTTTCAGATTATTCCCCAGATGATGGGGACCATGAACACCATCATGGATGCCCAGAGAAGCCGGGGAATGGAAACAGAAGGCAGCCTGCTTGTAAGAGCCAGGGCATTTATTCCGCTAATTTCGCCTGTGGTCAGCAGCTCCCTGATCAACACCAGAGAAAGGGCCATTGCCCTGGAAGTGCGGGGATTTGATTCAAAAAATAAAAAAACATTTTTAAGGGAATACAGGCTGGCAGGCAAAGACAAGGCATTCATGTCGTTGATGGCTCTGCTCATTGCAGGTTCTATTGTATGGAGGGTGCTTACATGGCTTTGATCGAAGTGACAAACTTAAAATACCGGTATCCCCATACGGAAAGTCTGGCTCTTGACGGAATTGATTTTCAGGTGGAAAAGGGGCAGTTTATCGGGATCGCCGGTGAAAATAAGGCTGGAAAAAGCACGTTGTGCCAGGCCTTTGCAGGTCTGGTTCCTACCATGTTCCGAGGGGCATACGGCGGGAAGCTCCTCATAGACGGAGTGGAAGCGGCGAAAACTCCCATAGCCGAATTGTGCCAGAAGGTTGGCCTTGTGTTTCAGAATCCTTTTAACCAGCTTTCAGGAGCAAAGGATACGGTCTTTGAGGAAATCGCTTTTGGGCTTCAGAATCTGGGAATTCCCAGGGATGAAATTCTTAAGAGAGTGGAAGAAAATTTAAAGCTTCTGGATATTGAAGAATACAGGGACAGAAATCCCTTTGATTTATCAGGAGGGCAGACGCAGCGGGTGGCCATTGCCAGCATCCTTGCCATGGAGCCTAAAGTCATTGTGCTTGACGAGCCAACCTCCCAGCTGGACCCTCAGGGAAGTGAAGAGGTATTCCGGGTGGTTGATAAGCTGGCAAAAACAGGTATAACCATTATCATGGTGGAACAGAAGATGGAGAAGCTGGCTACTTACTGTGATAAGATCCTCCTTCTTCATAAAGGAAAGCAGATCGCTTATGATACTCCGGAACGGATTTTTTCCAGGAATGACTTAGAGGAACTGGGCGTTAAACCGCCGGTCTATACCCAGGTTTGCAGAGCGCTGGGAGTGAGCAGGAAAGAGGGAGAGGACAGGCTTTATCCGGTCACGTTAGGGCAGTTGGAGCGTTTAAGGGACCAGTTTCCTTCAAAGCTTTCCGGCAGGGCTTCTATAAAAGACCGGGAGAAGATAAATGGTCAGGCAGTATTTAAGATCCAGGATTTAAAGTTTCATTACAATCCTGATATTCCGGTGATTGAACACCTGGATCTTTGCCTTGATGCAAGGCCTACCGCAATCATCGGCCAGAACGGCGCGGGAAAAACCACTCTGGTCAAGCTGTTAAAGGGACTTTTAAAGCCAAATGCAGGGAGTATTTCCTTTGAAGGCGAGGATATATCCAGAAGAACCGTAGCACAGCTTGCCGGAAAGGTGGGATATGTGTTCCAGAATCCGGATGACCAGATATTCAAAAACCGGGTGATGGAAGAGGTCATGGTAGGACCATTAAATTTAGGAAAGAGCCGGGAAGAGGCGGGGGAGCTGGCTGCAGAGGCTCTTGAGATGGTAGGGCTTATGGAGGCGGCGGAAGAAAATCCCTATGATTTGGATTTATCGGAACGGAAAATGGTAGCCATTGCTTCGGTGGTGGCGATGGATCCTAAGGTGCTTATCTTGGATGAACCGACCATTGCCCAGGATGCAAAAGGCCGGGCGGTGCTGGGTAGGATTGTCCAAACCTTAAGCGAAAAAGGAAAATTTGTGCTGGCGATTCTTCATGATATGGACTTTGTGGCAGAATACTTTGAACGGGTCATTATTATGGCTCACGGGAAAGTGCTTAAAGACGGGCCGGGGGAGACGGTCTTTTATGAGAAAGAAAGCCTGTTAAAGGCCCGGCTGGAACAGCCCCATACTGCCCGGCTGTGTGAACTCCTGGGGTATGAGGGTGCTTTTATGACAGCGGAAGATATGAAAGCTTAAGGAATGTAGCCTCCTGTAACAATTTTGCTCCGGCAAAGAGTCTGCGATGCAGACTCTTTGTTTTTTGCCGGAAAAAGGGGCTTTCTTAAGTTTTTTTCTCAGGAGCGCAGAAGACCACAATCGTCTGGGGAGTGGTAATTGCCGGAATGCTGCGGGTGGTGAATGCATAAAAGACAAGAAGAAAATGGCCGCCTGGGTGGTAAAAGAAGATCTGACCATTGGAAAGGAGAATCGCTGTCTCGCTTTGGTCGGACAGGTTCAGCTGCAGAGTTTGTGATGAATTTAACAATTCGTCATCAAAATAATCAAAAACAGCCTCATACCCATCACTGTTATCCGCGAGGACGACTGCTGTGAATTGAGGTGGATAAATGAGGGGAACAGGCGCTTTTGTATCATAGAAGGCGACGATGGAATCACCTGGGTTAAAGGTGTGCTGGTTAAAAACGTAGGTTTGTGGAGTGACAATAAAGTTGGTCTGTCCTATGCTCTCGCTCATTATGGAAATGATCATAGAACAGCTTTTGTCGTCAGAGGAGGTCCTTAGAGGGTTAACAGAAGTTACTGATCCGTAAACAGGGGTATAGCGTGCCATGGAAGAATCCTTTTTCATCATTCTTAATCTTATATTTATGAAGGCGCCGGGTGGATTATGAAATATTTTGTCACCAAGGAGTGCCAGAAAAATCGTAATAAAAATGTCAAGAAAAATACCGTAAAAATTTAGACAAATTTCGCGGTTTTCATGTATAATGAATACTGAATAAAAAGGCTGGTAAAGAGGTAGATAGTAAATGGAAAATGTAAAACCGCGCAGCAGAAAGAAAAAGCCACTTGGATTAAAGGGCTTGGCAGCAATTGGAAGCGGGACTGTAGCTGCAGCGGCGCTGATTGCTGCTCTTGTCTATCTTCAGACGGGCAAGCAGTATGAGAAGGTGTTTTTCCCCAACACCACGATCAATGGAATGGATGCATCAAAGAAATCTGTTGAAGAAGTAAAGAAGTCGATTGCTTCCGTCACACAGAACTATGTGTTGTCAATCGGGGAAAGAGGAGGAAGCACACAAGAAATAAAGGGACGGGATATCGGCCTTGAGTCAGTTTTTGACGGAAGCCTTGAAAAGCTTTTGGCAGACCAGAAGACTTATGAATGGCTGAAACATACGAAAACGCCCCAGGAATTTGATATAGGAACCATGATACAGTATGACCAGGACAAATTTGAAACGGTTGTTTCAGGCCTAGACTGTTTAAAGGATGAATTTGTGGAAAAGCCGGAAAACGCGCACGTGTCCGATTATGTATCAGGACAGGGCTACCACATTATAGCTGCCAAGGAAGGAAACCAGCTTGACCCGGAAAAGGTGAAGACAGGAATTTCCGAAGCTGTGATGGGCTTAATCCCGGAAATTTCCTTAGAAGAGCTTGGGGCATATGTAAAGCCTCAGATTCCTGCTGACGATCCTCAGTTGATCGAGCAGGTACAGACATTGAACAAGTATGCCAATGCCACGATTACATACAGCTTTGGAAATGAAAAAAAGGTGTTAAACGGAGATACGATTTCCAAGTGGATCGGGATCGGAGAGGATGGCAAGGTTTATTTAAGCAGCTCCTCTGTTTCTGCATTCGTGAAAGAGCTGGCTTCCCAGTATGATACGTCCACCAGGGCCAAAAACTTAAAGACCTCCTATGGTCAGACCGTAAGGATCACGGGTGGCAGCTATGGCTGGAAAATCGATCAAAGCAAGGAAGCGGATGAACTGGCAGAGCTGATCCGTTCCGGGCAAAGCCAGGTAAGAGAGCCTGTCTACAAACAGAAGGCAGCCAGCCATGGAGACAACGATTACGGCACCACATATGTGGAAATCAATTTAACAGCCCAGCACCTGTATTTTTATAAAGACGGAAAGCTTTTGGTAGAATCAGATTTCGTATCAGGCAATGAGTCAAAGGGCTGGTCCACTCCTGCAGGCGTATTTCCCCTTACCTATAAGCAAAGGGATGCGACACTAAAGGGAGAAACTTACCGGACTCCCGTATCTTACTGGATGCCATTTAACGGAAATATCGGCCTCCATGATGCCACATGGCGCAGTACCTTCGGCGGAACCATCTATAAGACCAGCGGTTCCCACGGTTGTGTCAATCTGCCCCCGGCTGTGGCAAAGACCATCTTTGAAAATATAGCAGCAGGAGTTCCGGTTCTTTGCTATCATCTGCCTGGAACGGAATCCCAGACAGCTTCTAACGGAACGTCAAAGCCGGCAGAGACAAAGCCTGCCACTGAGCCGACCACTGCAGCGAAGCCTACGGAGGCGCCGACGACGGCTCCGCCTGCAACAGCAGCGCCAACGACTGCGGCTCCTCCTGCGACCAAGGAACCGGAGACAGAGACTTCAACAAGCGCTCCTTCAAAAGACGGTGAGGTCGGACCTGGGGTTTCAAATAGCTCTGGAAAGAAGAAAACAGGGCCTGGCGTACATAAGTAATGCTGTCCGCAAAGGAATATATGGGAGCAAAACCCTTTGGCTGCGGTGCCGGCTGTTTACATGAGCCTGCGCCGCAGCCTTTTGTTTTTACATGGTAACATAGGATTTTCTTGACAAGGGCATAATACTGGTATAGGGTTTCAATAGAGAAAGCCATATGTAGGAGGAATATAAAATGCTTAATAAAGATACCTTCGTACCCATACAGTTTTTTAAAAAAGAGGCTTATACCGGAAGCATGAAAGGAATGCGTTACCGGGTGGCAAAGGAGGAAGAGGAATTTTCAGCCGTGGTATATCCGGAACCCTATTGCTATGAAGCGACTCCTGAGGAGCAGAAAATAAAAGCCTCATTTCCTTTTACGGAAGAGGGACGGGGACAGGCTGTGGACTGGATCAATGAGCAGTATGAAAAAAACCGCCCGGCCTGGGAAAAAGCCGCAAGAAAATGAATGTTCGATCCGCCAAAAGCCCGGTTCTTTGCTGTATTTTCCCCCTTTCCTAAATGGATGAAGTATGGTATGATAGTGTAATATTGGGATTACTGACATGGAGGAAGAGAAATGGAAGAGAACAAAGAAGAAGTAGTTTCTAAAAACTTTATCGAACAGGAGATAGATAAGGATCTTGCAGAGGGTGTTTATGATCATGTGCAGACCAGATTTCCGCCGGAGCCTAACGGCTATCTGCATATCGGACATGCAAAATCGATTTTACTTAACTATGGCCTGGCTCAGAAGTATGGTGGAAAGTTCAACCTCCGTTTTGACGATACAAATCCGACAAAAGAGAAGACAGAATTTGTAGAATCCATCATGGAAGATGTGAAGTGGCTGGGAGCTGATTTCGAGGACCGTCTTTTCTTTGCGTCCAATTATTTTCAGGAGATGTATGATTGTGCTGTCCTTTTAATAAAGAAGGGAAAGGCATTTGTCTGTGATTTGACTGCGGAGGAGATCAGGGAATACCGGGGAGATTTTAAGACTCCTGGAAAAGAAAGCCCTTACCGGAACCGCAGCGTGGAAGAGAATTTAAAGCTGTTTGAAGAGATGAAGGAAGGCAAGTATCAGGATGGGGAAAGAGTTCTCCGTGCCAAGATCGATATGGCATCTCCCAACATCAACATGCGTGATCCGGTCATTTACCGTGTGGCCCGCATGACGCATCATAATACCGGCGATGAGTGGTGCATTTATCCGATGTATGATTTTGCCCACCCGATCGAGGACGCCATTGAGCATATCACCCATTCCATCTGCACTCTGGAATTTGAGGATCACAGACCGCTTTACGACTGGGTAGTTGTGGAGTGTGAATTCGTTCATCCGCCCCGCCAGATTGAATTTGCAAAACTGTATCTTACCAACGTGGTAACGGGAAAACGTTATATTAAGAAGCTGGTAGAAGACGGTATCGTTGACGGCTGGGATGATCCCCGCCTGGTATCCATTGCAGCTTTAAGAAGAAGAGGCTATACGCCGGAATCCCTCCGCATGTTTGTTGACCTGGTTGGTGTCTCCAAGGCTAACAGCTCTGTTGACTATGCCATGCTTGAATACTGTATCCGTGAGGATTTAAAGTTAAAAAGACCGAGAATGATGGCGATCCTGGATCCCATTAAGCTTGTCATCGATAACTATCCCGAGGATACCATAGAGTACCTGGATGTTGCAAATAACCTGGAAAATCCTGAATTAGGAGAGAGAAAGGTTCCCTTTGGGAAAGAGCTTTACATTGAACGGGAAGATTTTATGGAAGAACCCATTAAGAAGTACTTCCGCCTTTTCCCAGGCAATGAAGTCCGCCTGATGAATGCCTATTTTGTGACCTGCACCGGCTGCGAAAAGGATGAGGACGGCAATGTCACTGTGGTTCACTGTACCTACGATCCGGAGACAAAGAGCGGCTCAGGCTTTGAAGGCAGAAAAGTAAAGGGAACGATTCACTGGGTAGCTTCCTCCACCGCAGTACAGGCAGAATGCCGTCTGTATGAAAACATTGTGGACGAAGAAAAAGGAAAGCTTAACGAAGACGGCAGCTTAAACTTAAATCCAAATTCTTTGATCATCTTAAAGAACTGTATTGTGGAACCGGGCCTTCTAAGTGCAAAAGCTTATGACAGCTTCCAGTTCGTAAGAAACGGATTTTTCTGTGTTGACTGCAAGGACAGCGGACCGGAACAGCTGGTATTCAACCGGATCGTTTCATTAAAGAGTTCATTTAAAATAACAAAATAATCGTTGACTGCCAGGCGGCAGGTCAAACAAGTAGAATGCTGCATGACCGGGAGAGATAAGGACGTGCGGCATTTCTTCATATCCGGTAAAGTGACAACCTGTGTACACAATATCTAAATGCCAAAAGCACGGGCAGGAAAGGAGCTTTTTTATGGAGCTGATGATACCTTTAAAGAACCAGCCTGGGTCGCCCTATTACAGCCAGATTTACAGCTATATCAAAGAAGAAATAAAAAAAGGAAATCTAAGGCCGGCCAACCGCCTTCCTTCCACAAGGAGGCTGGCAGAGAATTTAAAAGTCAGCCGCAGCACCACCCAGATGGCTTATGAACAGCTTTTATCGGAGGGATACATTGAGGCTGTCCCCTGTAAGGGATATTTTGTATGCAGAATCGAGGATCTGGTGCATACCGGGCAGGAACAAAGGGATAAAATCCCCTCCCTTCTTAGTCCCTCATCTGTTGGTAAGGAAAAAGTTCCGGACTGGAAGGTGGATTTTTCACCCAGAGGCATTGATCTTTGTGCATTTCCTTTCAATACATGGAGGAAGATATCGAAAAACACCCTGGTAGATGATAACCGGGAGATGTTCATGCCGGGAGATCCCCAGGGAGAACCGGCCCTCAGGGAGGCCATCCGTTCCTATCTCCATTCCGCCCGCGGGGTAAACTGTCTGGCAGATCAGATCATCGTAGGCGCCGGAAGCGAATACCTTTTGATGCTGCTGTCCCAGATCCTGGGAGCTGACCGTGTGATTGCCATGGAAAATCCGACGTATAAGCAGGCATACCGGGTCTTTGACAGCTTAAAATACCAGGTGGTCCCCGTTGCCATGGACCGGTCCGGCATGGATGTGGAGCTTTTGGAAAAGAGCGGAGCGGATATTGCCTATGTTATGCCTTCCCACCAGTATCCCACCGGCATCGTTATGCCGGTAAAGCGAAGGCAGGAGCTTCTTGTCTGGGCTTATGAAAAGGAAGGGCGGTATCTCATTGAAGACGATTATGACAGTGAATTCCGATACAAGGGAAAGCCTATCCCTGCGTTACAGGGAATGGACGGAAGAAACCGTGTCATTTATTACGGTACCTTTTCCAAATCCATTGCCCCGGCCATCCGCGTAAGCTATATGGTACTGCCTGGCCCTCTTTTGGCTGTTTACCGGGAGCGGATGAATTTCTATGCTTCCACTGTATCCCGCATTGACCAGAACATTCTTTATCAGTTTATGGCAGAGGGGTATTACGAACGCCATTTGAACCGGATGAGGGCAGTCTATAAGGCAAAGCATGATGCATTGGCCGCAGGTCTGAAACCTTTTGAAAGCCAGTTCTTGATCAGAGGAGAACATGCGGGACTCCATCTTCTTTTAACTGACTGCAAGGGAAGGGCGGAGAGCCAGCTCATCCATATGGCAGCAAAATTCGGGGTTAAGGTTTACGGTATGTCGGGATACTTTATCCATGAACAGCATAATACGTATCCTTCAACCATAGTTCTTGGGTTTGCAAGCCTTACGGAAGAAGAGATAAGGACAGGCCTTGCGCTTCTTTGCCAGGCGTGGTCTGTAGATGACGGGAAGGAGGGATTTTGTGTTTGAGAAATGGACGGATCCGAGAAAAAGAGAAAACCTCCGCCTCCTCCTTTGGATCGGGCTCATCACGGTGCTTTTGCTTCTGCTTAGCCTGGCAGGCACCATCAGGAATGGAAAACGATACGAAGAATACGCGGAACCAAAAGCATTGGCTGATACTATAAATGATACTATCAGTGAGACTATCAGTGAGACTATCAGTGAGACTTTATCAGATGAAATAGCCCTTTCTCCCGGAGATAAGGAGTTTTTAACCCAACTGACCGGGTTCTTTGACCAGGGGGATTTAGAAGGAGCGGCCAGACTCTTAAACAGTTATGACGTCCCCTGGAAAGAGTTTCCCTGCATGTATGATGGAGCGGCGATGAGGGGGAAAATATCCACTGGCAAAGGTCTGGTATTTGTAAAGGCTTCCACCGTTTTTTATGGGAATTTTGATTATGGGAAGCCTGAGGGAGAATGTACTGCCCTGCAGGTCCTGGAACTGGAGGAGGGGAAGCGTTACGATTACTCCTATGGAACATGGGCGAATGGAAAGATGAACGGGAACGGAGAGTGCGGTTACAACTATTATGACGGAGTAACAGAGAATATCACGAAGCTCAATGCAAAAAGGGGTGTTTTTAAGAATGATCTGATGCAGGGAGAGATTACCTATTCCAGCACCAATGCAGAAGGGGAAACCTCCGTCTGGCAGTTTCAGGTTGCAGATGGCGTGATTATTAAGGATGATCGATGGATCCAGGATACGGACAGCTCCGGAGCCGTTATTTACAAACTGATGGCAAAGGATGATATGATCCATGCCTATGCCTTGGGAGAAAGCGCCATGGGAGAGGACAGGTGGAAAAACCTGATCCTATTTCCCTATGTTTCATAAAGGAGGCCTTGACGGATGAATCAGGAAATCTTAGACCGTCTGGGAGTCATTACAGACGAGGAACGGGAAATCATAAACGGACGGACAGAAATTGACCGCAACCGGTATACCGAGGGGCGGGATCTGGTCATTGACAGCAAAAAGATGCTGGAGCATGGGAAAATGATCAGCATCAGGCCTCACACCAGATTCGTCCATTTCCCAAAGCATAAGCATAATTACATTGAAGTGATCTATATGTGCAAGGGAGAAACGGTCCATTATATTGATGGGGAAAAGGTGGTTTTAAAGACAGGGGAGCTGCTGTTTTTAAACCAGCATGCCACCCAGGAGATCCTTCCGGCAGGAGAGAAGGACATTGGAATAAACTTCATTATCCTGCCGGAGTTTTTTGATACTGCCTTTGAAATGATGGGAGAAGAGGAAAACCTGCTGCGGGATTTCCTGGTAGGCTGCCTCTGCTTTGATCCCCGTTACGCCAGCTACCTCCATTTTCAGGTGGCAGATGTGCTGCCGGTCCAGAATCTGGTGGAAAACATGGTGTGGACCCTTTTAAGCGATCAGCCTAATAAAAGGAGCATTAACCAGGTTACCATGGGGCTTTTGTTTCTTCAGCTCATGCATTATACGGATAAGATCAGCCATACTTTAGAAAGCTTTGAACAGAAGCTTATATTTCAGGTACTCACCTACATTGATGAAAATTATAAGGATGGAGAGCTGACTGAGCTTTCGGCCCTCTTAAGTTATAACATTTACTGGCTGAGCCGGGCGATAAAGCGATTGACCGGCCGGACCTATAAGGAGCTTTTGCAGGTAAAGCGGCTGAATCAGGCTTCTGTCCTTCTTTTAAACACCAGGCTTTCCGTAACAGATATCTCCATAGCGGTAGGGTATGATAATACCAGCTATTTCCACAGGATCTTCCGGAACTATTACGGAATGTCCCCAAAGGAATACAGAGCTTTTAACACTTAGGAGATCACTTTTTCAGTTCTGATCTCATAGGTTCCCTGAAGAAGGTCGGCTTCCACTGCGGTGCCGTCAGAAAAAGTGGTACGCTGCCGGAATGGGTCCCCGTCAATAAATTCATGGGAGAGCATTTCACACATGGCGACCCTTTCGTGAAGGGAAGCGACAATGCCGCAGCGGGCTGCCATTTCTTCCTCTGAGAGGGTTTGATGGCCGCCAAAAGAGCCGTCAATGTTCTCATAAGCTCCATCCCGGATAAAATACGGGGCGCCGCCGTTTAAGAGAGCATAAAGCATGAAGTCCTCTTTTTCGTATTTTTCCATCATCCACGGGATGATCAGACAGTCATGATAAACCAGGTTAAAGAGAGGTACAGGGATTCCCTGGCGATCAGCCCCTGGCTCGTGCATCATAAAGGAATAGGGGGCATAGTGGCAGAACACAAGACTTTTTACAGACCAGTCCGTCACTTCCTCGGAACTTGGAAGGATCCCTTTGGAAAGCAGGTATTCAAAGCAAAGGCTACGGTAATCCAGACATTCCTTCCGGTTGATCCGGTGCCATGGGTGGTCGCATTCGTCAGGTTCATTGCACGTAAACACATCTAAGTAAGCACAGTCTAATTCCACACCGTTCTTCTTGATTTCAGTAAAATTCCTTTTTACATAATAGGGAGCCTGAGTGGCACACAGATAGGTCTGAGGTCCGCCTGCCCAGTTAGCATGCTCCGTAAGAGTTCCGTCAGGCTTTTGCGCTGCAAAATTCTGGTCAAAGGTTTTGGCCCTGCTGTAATAATCCCGGTACTGGTCATGGATGCCAAAGGAATATCCGTACCCGTGCATGGTATCCGCAAGCTCCTTCATCTTTTCCCAGCCTCCAGCCTCTTTACAGGCGGGAAGGTAGTCGGGATGCTGGTTATCATAACCTGGCTCCGCCCAGCCATCCAGATGGAGATACAGCTTTTTAAGCCCCAGATCCTTGTGGAAATGATGGATCTCACCGGTTCGTTTCTCAAAGCTGTATACATGGTTATTTTTGTCCGGGTTTTCCGGGTCAAAGAAGCGGGAATCCGGCATGACCTGGGTTTTGATTCCCTTATGGATAAAGGAAGCACCGACCAGCTTATGAACAGGGGCCTTGGCCGCCTTTTCTTTCAGAGAACAGAAGGTGCCCTGTTCCTTTACGTAGGTCCGGTAATGCTTGCAGATATCATTGTAATCACAGTCTGGCAGAAAGGAATACCGCATCGTCCTGCGGCCATTCATCCTGCCCAGGCTTGGCAGCCACTTGATGCCGGTGTGGGTATAGGGGCCCTTTGCCGGATGCTCCGCATAATAAGCGGCATCCCAGGGCTGTTCACAAATGGCTAGGTAGCCGCCTCCCTCCTTTACCTGTCCAAACCATGGCATATAAGAGCCGGCTGTGCACATCATGCCGTCAAAGGGCAGCTTTTCAAGTGCCGTTTCCCAGGTATTTGGGATGAGAAGCCCTTGCTGGATATTTAATAGAGTATACCAGCGGTCACTTTCTTTTTCAAATTCCATGTATCCGGGCCAGTATATTTCTGAAACCGGAAGGCTGCTTTCTGTCAGAGGGATCCATTCAAAATGAACGTCTTCCGTGGCATACTCGATCCATGTGACCGTTTCAAAGGCTAGTTCAAGATCCATGCCGTCCAGCTGAAAGCCCTGGTAGTGGCTGATGATTCCTTCCCCTATTCCTGTTTTCCATTGCCTATGAGTAATGGAAGCGGCACCCTGGAAATAGACGGTCTGTCCGCCTATTACAAGGCGGGGCCTGTATTCTTTGTCCCATTTCCAAAGCACATTCCCATGCTGAATGGAAAAAAGGAGGGAGCTTTCCTCAAAGCTCAAGGCTGTTTGGTTGAATATAATATCGTGCATTGTCCATCCTCCACTGTATTGATGGTTCTAATATAGCACTTTTTCAGAAAAAAGCCTTACGGAATCATCACGGAAGCTTGTCAAATCATCCGGTTATCCTCTTTTCTTTTCTTACTTGCATTTGTGATTTCATTGGAATATTTTTTTACGGAATTAAAATATTCCAAAGGAGACATTCCGGTTGTTTTTTTAAACTGCTTGGAAAAATACTGCAGGGAGCTGTAGGAAAGGAAATATGCAATTTCCGTAAAGTTCATGTTGCCATCCCGCATGATCTCCTTAGAACGCTCGATTTTCATTAAATTGAAATAGTCGATAGCCCCGCAGTTTTTTTCTTTGTGAAACAGGGAGTGAAGGGTGGAACGGCTTATAGAGAATTCGTTGCAAATGGTTTTTATAGTAAGGTGTTCGCAGATGTGAAACTCCATAAACTGAATGATCTGTTCCAAATGGCTGGAATTGGAGGAAAGGACCATCTGCTCGGTCGGAAGGTTATGGATCGGTGTACCGCCTTCTTCAAAATGATTCCGCTTCACGTGGATCAGGAATACTTGTAAGTATAATAGGATGAGCTGGGCGGCTCCGAATGGCGGGGAAGGGGCCAGCTCCACCTTTTCCACGGAAGGAATATGAAGGGGAGTGGAAAAGGCCTGTTTCGCTTCTGCAATAATCCTGGAAATGAGGAATCGCTCTTCCTGATTTAAGGAGCAGGATTTCTCTTCAAAAAACCTCATGCTTTCGCTGGAGCAGCGGAAGGACATGGCTACCAGATTGGGAGCCTTGTTTCCGGACGCTTTTAAGGCATGGAATTCATTTGGCTTGTGAAAAATTACGTCTCCGGCTTTTAGCTGATAGATGGATTGATTTGCCTGTACGGTAATTTCCCCCTTGTCCACGTAAAGAAACTCCCAAAAATCGTGGGATTCTCCCGAAAATACAAAATCCTTCATGTATTCAAAATAGTGGATGGTTATGATCTCATGGATTTCAAATTCGATGGTTAGTGCTGTGCTGCAATATGCCATTTGAAATACCTCCTTTGAACTTTATGGTAGCATGAAATGAAGCCGCTGGCAAGAATGGTTAATTTGATAACAAGACAGGACAATCCTGCAATTCAAACCCATTGAATTAGAGTATAATGAATAAAATATTAATTCGCCAATGGAGGCATTCATCGATTCGTATGGATGCCTCTTTTTATATTTTTTGTTAAAATCCGTTGAAATAACCTAATGATGGAATATTTTACAGGATGATTTGTGCACAATAACTGCAAAACAAGGAATTTGGCAATGAGTCTGGATAATAGTATAAGCATATCATTCCGATTCATTATATAATTATGATACATTATAAAAAGAACCAAGATAGAATGAGCGCAAGAGAGTGCAGATGAGTTTGCTCATCGGCGCGAAGGTTGAATGTCGATCATGAATCGCAGGTTCATGATACAGGAGGGGAAGATCATATGAAACGAATTACAGTTGCCATTGCGGGCCTTGGAAGCAGAGGCAAAGATAACTATGCACCGGTTGCAAAGCTGCTTCCTGAAAAGATGGAGATTACTGCCATAGCGGACATTGTTGAGGAAAAGGTAGAAGAGGTATCCAGGGAATACGGAGTGCCAAAGGAACGGTGTTATTCCAGTGCAGAGGAGATGCTGAAACAGGAAAAGCTTGCTGATGTGATGTTCATCGCCACACAGGACAGACAACATGTGGGCCATGCGATTCCGGCCCTTGAAAAGGGATATGATCTTTTGCTGGAAAAGCCGGTTTCACCGGATTTAGACGAATGCAGAGAGTTATTAAAGGTTGCCGGCGAAAGAGGCCGGAAGGTGGTAGTCTGCCATGTTCTGCGGTATACTCCTTTTTACACAAAGGTAAAAGAACTCATCGATTCCGGAGTGATCGGAGATGTGGTCACTGTTATGGGGATTGAAAATGTAGGCTACTGGCATCAGGCCCACAGCTTTGTCAGGGGAAACTGGAGAAACTCAGAAGAGACCAGCCCCATGATCCTTCAAAAGTGCTGTCATGACATGGACCTTTTATTGTGGCTGACAGGAAAGACCTGCGAATCCGTGACCTCCTTTGGAGGCACCTATTTATTCAAGGAGGAAAAAGCGCCGGAGGGTGCGGCAAAACGCTGTCTGGATGGATGTGCTGCCAAGGCGGAATGTCCCTTTGATGCAGAAAAGATTTACATAACCAATGAAAAAACCGGCATTGCCCATGGTAAGTCTGACTGGCCATGCAACGTGCTTACCCTTCATCCTACGGAGGAATCGGTTATGGAAGCCATAAAGACCGGTCCTTACGGAAGATGTGTATACCATTGTGATAACAATGTGGTGGATCATCAGGTAGTAAATTTAAATATGACTGACGGCTCTACCATCAGCTTTACCATGACAGGCTGTACAGAAGAAAATTCCCGTTTTACCAGATTTATGGGAACAAAGGGAGAAATTGAAGCAAGTCTTCACTCCAATTTCATAACCGTAAGACCATTTGGTAAGGAACAGGAAGTCATAGACATTTCCAAATTGTCCGATGACTTTTCCGGCCATGCCGGAGGCGATAACCGGATGGTGGAGCAGTTACTTGATATGGTCAGGGAAGGAACCGAACCGAGTCGATCCATGACCACACTGGATAAATCCCTGGAAAGCCACTATATTGCCCTGGCGGCGGAACAGTCCAGAATCTCGGGAGGAAAGCTGATTCACTTAGAGGATATTCGTTAAAGGGATATGCAGGCATATCCGCTTAATGTATAAAAAATATCAATAAAAAAGGAGAGAGCAGATTATGAAGAAAACGAGAGGAACCAAAGTTCTGGCAATGGGAATGGCACTTGCCATGGCGGCAATGAGTCTTACGGGATGTGGCGGCGGAGACAAGGCTTCTGGAGGAGGCGCTACGACTTTAAGCTTGGGAATATGGGATGAAAAGCAGCGCCCTGTCATGGAGTCCATGATCCAGGCCTACCAGAAAACTCATGAAAATGTAAAGATTGATATCCAGCTTACCCCTTATAAGGGAGGCGAATACTGGACCAAGCTGGAGGCTGCGGCAACAGGCGGAACAGCACCGGATGTATTCTGGGTCAATGTACTTCACGCAGAGGATTACTATGACGGAGGAATTCTTCTGGATTTAAATGATTATTTGAAAAAATCAGACCTGGATCTAGACAAGAATTTTCCGGAAGCCCTTGTAAAGGCTTATAACTTTGAGGATAAGCAGATCGCAGTACCAAAGGATTTTGATACCAATGCTCTTTGGTATAACAAGGATATCTTTGATAAGGCAGGAGTGGCATATCCAACCGATGACTGGACCTTTGATGATCTTGCAAAGGCATGTAAGGAATTAAAGGCAGCAGGTCTTGACTCAGGAGCATATCCTTTTGCCTGCCCTATCGATTTCCAGACATGGTATTATCCAACCGTATATGCGGGTGGCGGCTGGATTTTAAATGCTGACAAAACAGAAACCGGTTATACAGATCCTAAGACCCAGGAAGGAATCCAGTGCTGGATCGATCTGATCAATGAGGGATATTCCCCATCAGCAGCCGCATTGTCAGAAACCACTGCCGATGCCATGTTCGAAGGCGGACAGCTGGCAATGGTTTTAGCAGGCTCCTATATGACACCGGAGTATACTTCTAATGATGCCATCAACACCAAGATCAACCTGGTAGAATTCCCGGAATTTAACGGAAAAGAGCCAAATATCATAAACGGACTTGGTTATGCCGTGTTTGCAGGAAGTAAAAATAAGGACGCAGCAGCAGATTTTGCATTATGGCTTGGAAGTGAAGAGGCCATGAAGATCCAGGGAGAGAGCGGAGTCGTTATTTCCGCACGGAACGATGCCCAGAAGTATTTTGCCGATTCCAACAAGAATTTAAACCTGGCGGCTTACACCAATCATTCCGGGGAAGCAAATCCCCTTCCTGTATGCAAATCTGTGGCAGAGCTCTATGATATAGAAGCAGAAGCTTTGAAGGCAGCTTATTCCGGCGATAAGACTTTAGCGGATGTATGCAGCCAGCTTAAAACAGACGCTGATGCGATTTTAGCAAAAAATAATAAGTAGGTGTTTATATGCAGGGTACGACAAAAAAGAAAATAACTAAGCGGCAATGGAAAGAATGGGGAGAGGGGTACTTATTCATAACACCCCTGTTGCTTGGAATCTTCGTATTTTATATTTTTCCCTTTATTCAGAATTTCTGGTTCAGCTTTAATGAAGTGAATAAATTCAATGTAGCCACCTTTTATGGCCTTAACAATTATTTGGAAATGTTTAAGGATAAAGAACTGTGGAACTCTCTTGGCAATACACTTCTCTACGTCGGGATCACCGTGCCCCTGGGCCTTATGTTATCCTTGTTTGTAGCTGCCCTGCTCAATACGAAAATCAGGGGAACTTCTTTTTACCGGACCATCTATTTTCTGCCATCCGTGACCATGTCGGCCGCGGTGGCAATGGTCTGGAAATGGATTTATAATGAGCAGTACGGTCTTTTAAATGCGGCGTTAAAGGCTGTGGGCTTTGCTCCTCACGGCTGGATCACCGACCCCAAAACAGCTTTGTTCATGATTATGATCGTTGGGATATGGGGAACTGTAGGTTATAACATGATCATTCTTTTAGCAGGCATGCAGGGGATATCAAGATCCTATTATGAGGCGGCATCTGTGGATGGGGCAAGCGGCATTCATCAGTTTTTTAAAATCACAATCCCCATGCTGTCACCGACCATATTTTTCGTCATGATCACCTCTATCATCAGTGGATTTCAGGTGTTTGATACCATTTATATGATGGTTGTAAAAACGAATACGGCCTATCGAAGCACCCAGACCCTGGTCATGATGTTCTACCGGAATGCCTTTGATTATGGCCATAAGGGCTATGCAGCAGCCATATCCATTTTGATCTTTTCTATCATCATGCTGGTTACAGTGATTCAGATGATAGGACAGAGAAAATGGGTCAATTACGACTAAGGAGGTGAAGCCGGATGATGAAATCGAGCAGACGTAAAAAACTATTGATCCACCTGATACTGATCGCAGGAATCGGTATTACCGTGCTTCCATTTCTTTGGATGCTATGTACCTCATTTAAAACAAAGGGAGAATCCATGATGATACCTCCCACGATTCTGCCGGAACGATTTGTCACAGAAGCCTATCATAATGTTCTGACCGCCCTTCCTTTTGGAAGAATTTATATGAACACGGTATTTTCTACGGTTATAACGGTTGCGGGACAGGTAGTGATCTGTACCCTGGCTGCATATTCCTTTGCCAGGATTAAGTTTCCGGGAAGAGATATCCTGTTTTTGCTGGTGCTTTCCGTCCTGATGGTACCGGGACAGATCTTTCTGGTACCTCAGTACCTTATCGTGCAGAAGCTGGGGCTTTTGGACACCATGTTTGCACTTTTTCTGCCAAACTTATTCAGTGCCTTTGGAACTTTTATGATGAGGCAGTTTTTCTTATCCCTTCCTGATGAACTGGAGGAAGCAGCCATACTGGACGGGTGCGGCAGGATCCAGATCCTGACCAGGATCATGGTCCCACTGGTAAAATCAGGAATTGTAGCCCTTGTGATTTTCACGGCAAAGTTTGCCTGGAATGACTTTATGTGGCCTTTGATCGTAAATACGACCACAACAAAGATGACCCTGGCTCCGGCACTTTCCACGCTTCAGGGACAGCATACCAACGATTATCCTGCACAGATGGCTGGCGCTGTTCTGGCTGTCATCCCAATGGTTGTTTTGTTCTTTGTTTTCCAGAAACAGTTTATTGAAGGAGTGGCCCATACGGGAGTAAAAGGTTAAAGGACCGGCAGGGAATCGATTTAAGAAATGATAAGAGGATTGTTTGAAACAGGGAAAGGAAAGCGGATCATATCCGTTTTCCTTTCCTTTTAATTTATGGGCTTTCGTCTATTGAACATTCTACAATTGAAAAACAGTATATAATTATGTTACAATACCGATGCATTCTTAGGTGTTCCCAGCATTATATTACGATAAATGTAAATATCTTTAAGGAGAGATGCAATGAAATTACAAATCACAACAGATTATGCAATTCGAGTCATCATTTATTTAGCCCAGAATGAGGATAAAGTGACGACCGTAAAAGAAATGGCTGAGAGGCTGGGCATTACTGGTAATTATCTTATTAAAATTGTTACGCGTCTCAAACAAGAAGGTTACATAAAGTCTATACAGGGACCTGCCGGGGGATATTATCTGGTGAAAAAAACGGAAGATATTACACTGTATGATATCGTTCTGGTGATAGAGGGAGAAATTCGTATTAACCGCTGTCTGGAAGAGGACGGGTATTGCAGTAGAGATGCTTCGCAGTACTGCCCCGTACATAAAATTTTCGAGTCTGTCCAGAATGATTTGATTGCCAGTTTAAAAAGAGCAAAGATCAGTGAGATATTGAAAGCCGGGGATGAGATGCTTTAGGCGACGGCCGAAAAGCTTTTTTGCCGTTTAAGTCCGGGCGCTGGCTGCGAACTTTTTTTACAGTCTTAAGGGAAGGAAAGCGGATCATATCTGTTTTCCTTTCCTTTTAATTGATCCATAAAAAGACCTTTAAAACTCAAAAGCTTTCATAAAAGTTCTTCCTGGAAATTTTTCATTAATGGAGTTATAAAGTAATAAACAAATGAAACTATGCATATACTTGGTAATATATGGGTGATAAAAATATTTCTGTAAAGGAGAGAACCAGTATGCCAAGAGGAGTAAGAAAGACACCACTTGAAAAACTTCAGGAAGAATTAAAAGAGGTCCAGGAATCGATTCAGCAATACAAGAACAGTCTGGTAACTTTAGGCGAAAAAGAGAAAGATATTCAGGATAAAATAAAGCTGGAACAATTTAAGGAAGTATCAACAATATTGGACGAGCATGAGATGTCGATCATGGATTTAAAGGAATTGCTTATTTCATCAAAGGCAGAATGAAAAGCTTAGATGACCGAAGAACGGATATGCAAATAAGGACGCAGTTTAAGGCAAACAGCGTCCTTATTTTTTTTGCGGAAATCCGTTATGATTAAAGTAGAATAATCCTGCAGGCATACCTTTATGCCCGAAAAAACGGACAGGAAAGAAGGCATACCCTGCGGATATACCTTTACACCCGGTAAAACGGGGGGGCCCTGCCCGGAAAGCGTGGGCAGGGAAGAAGAAAATAAAGGGAGAGTGGTTTACATGGAGAAGTATTATCTTGCCGTGGACATTGGCGCATCCAGCGGCCGCCATATTCTTGGGACCGTAAAGGAGGGAAAACTGGTCCTTCAGGAGATTTACCGGTTTGACAATGGCATGAAACAAAAGGATGGGCATTTGTGCTGGGATGTGGAATCCTTATTTCATGAAATTAAAGAGGGCATGAAGCAATGCAGGAAGCTTGGGAAGATCCCGGCTGCCATGGGGATCGATACATGGGCTGTGGATTTTGTCCTTTTGGATGGAGAGAACCGGATCCTGGGAAATGCGGTTGGATACCGGGATGACAGAACAAAGGGAATGGATGAAAAATTATATGAGATCATTTCCTTAAAAGATTTATATGGAAGAACCGGCATACAGAAGCAGATCTTTAATACCGTTTATCAGCTCTTGGCAGTCAGGGAAGAAAATCCGGAATATCTGGAGAAAGGGGAATCCTTCCTTATGATTCCGGACTATTTCCACTATCTGCTGACAGGGGTGAAAAAGCAGGAGTATACCAATGCAACAACCACCCAGCTGGTGAGTGCGGAAACCGGAACCTGGGACTATGAACTGATCCGGAAGCTGGGCCTGCCTGAAAGGCTGTTCGGGGAGCTTTCCATGCCGGGAACATCAGTGGGACCATTGGCAAAGGCCATTGAAGAGGAAGTGGGATTTACCTGTCAGGTAGTCCTTCCGGCAACCCATGATACCGGCGCTGCCGTCATGGCAGTTCCACTGGATCCGGACGGAGAGGATTCCATGGACGGTCTCCTTTACATCAGCTCAGGAACCTGGTCTCTGATGGGAACGGAGCTTCCTAAGGCGAATTGCACCATGGAAAGCATGGAAGCAAATTTTACCAATGAGGGCGGCTATGATCACCGCTTCCGGTATTTGAAAAATATCATGGGACTTTGGATGATCCAATCTGTGAAAAAGGATCTGAAAGAAAAGGGAGAGGCTTACTCCTTTGCAGAGCTTTGCCGGATGGCCTCTGAGGAAGCGATCCCTTCCATTGTGGACTGCAATGATTCTGTATTTCTGTCTCCAGAGAGCATGATCATGGAGGTGCAGGATTTCTGTGGAAGGTCTGGGATGGCGGTGCCAAAGACTCCGGGACAGATCGCGGCAGTCATATACAACAGCCTTGCAGTCTGCTATGGAAATACGGTAAAGGAACTGGAATCCATCACCGGAAGGACCTATCCGGCTATCCATGTGGTAGGAGGAGGCTCCAATGCGGAGTATTTGAACCGGCTGACGGCAGACCGCACAGGTCGGACCGTTTATGCCGGACCGGGAGAGGCCACTGCCATCGGAAATCTTTTGGCCCAGATGCTGGCTGCCGGAGAATTTGAGAGCTTAAAACAGGCAAGGGAGGCAGTATACCGGTCCTTTGCCGTAAAGGAGTATAAGCCAGGGAATTAGTTGGCGCAGAATGGAGGGAATTCATGATAAGAAAATCTTTTATAATGTACTTAAATGAAGGAATGGCCGAAGAATACGAGAAAAGACACAATTTGCTCTGGCCGGAAATGAAGGACATGATCAGCCGGCACGGGGGACATAATTACTCTATTTTCTTAGATGAGGAAACCAATGTCCTCTACGGATACATTGAGATCGAGAATGAAGAGAAATGGGCAGAATCGGCGGATACGCCCATCAACCGGAAATGGTGGGATTATATGGCTGACATTATGAAGACCAACCCGGATAACAGCCCGGTTTCTATCGGCTTAAAGCCTGTATTTCATTTAGACTGAACGTTATCATAGGAAGCCCCGGCCTTAAAAGCCCGGGCAGAAATTAAGAAAAGGAGAAGAGAGCCATGACAATAAAAGAAAGATATGAAGCAGCAAAGGAAGCATACAAGGCCGTTGGTGTTAATACAGATGAGGCGCTGGAGGCACTGAAGAAGATTCCTATCTCCATGCACTGCTGGCAGGGGGATGACGTAATAGGATTTGACGGAGCCGGCGGGCTCTCAGGCGGCATTCAGACGACTGGTAATTATCCTGGACGGGCCAGAAATCCTCAGGAGCTGATGAATGATATGGACAAAGCGCTGAGCCTGATTCCTGGAAAACACAGGATTAACCTTCATGCAAGCTATGCCGTATTTGAAGAGGGAGAATGGGCGGACCGTGATCAGCTGGAACGGTCGCATTTTGCAAAATGGGCAGAATTTGCAAAGGAAAGAGGGATTGGCATTGATTTTAATCCCACCCTGTTTTCTCATCCAAAGGCAGAGAATGCCACCTTGTCCAGTGAAGACGAGGAAATACGCAGCTTCTGGATCAGACATGTAAAGGCGTGCATCCGTATTTCCGAATATTTTGCGGTTGAGCAGGGAACTCCATGTACCATGAACATCTGGATTCCTGATGGTTTTAAGGATATTCCGGCGGACCGTACCTCCCCAAGGGCGCGGTTAAAAGATTCTCTTGACCAGATCCTTTCCATGGATTACGATAAAACCAAGGTATATGTAGCCGTGGAATCCAAGGTGTTTGGAATCGGTGTGGAAAGCTGTACGGTTGGTTCCCATGAATTTTATATGAATTACGCTTCCAAGAATGATATCCTATGCCTGCTGGACAGCGGCCATTATCATCCAACGGAGGTGGTTTCCGATAAGATATCCTCCATGCTCCTGTTCTTTGACAAGGTGGCCCTTCATGTGACAAGGCCGGTGCGGTGGGACAGCGACCATGTGGTGTTGTTTGACGATGAGACAAAAGAGATTGCAAAGGAAATCATCCGGGGCGGAGCTGACCGCGTTCTTTTAGCCCTAGACTTCTTTGATGCAAGCATCAATCGCTTAAGCGCCTGGATCGTGGGAATGCGCAACATGCAGAAGGCGTTGTTAAATGCCCTTCTTCTTCCGAATGAAACGCTTGCCTTGTTACAGAAGGAACGAAAGTTTACGGAGCAGATGATGCTTCAGGAGGAGCTTAAGCTTTATCCTGTGGGCGATGTATGGAATTATTTCTGTGAGATAAACGGAGTTCCGGCAAAGGAAGACTGGTTTGAAGAAATACGCAGCTATGAAAAAGAAGTGCTGCTTAACCGGGAATAAGGAGAAAAAGAATATGAATATTTTAGATACTGAATTTGTAAAAGGCTTTATCCGCTTATGTGACGACGGATTCCGCCAGAACTGGCATGAGAGAAACGGCGGCAATTTAAGCTACCGCATCAAGGAGTCAGAGGTAGAATCAGTGAAAGAGAGCTTTACGGATAAGAATCCCTGGCAGCCCATCGGAACCTGTGTAAAGGGTCTGGCAGGAGAGTATTTCATGGTGACGGGAAGCGGGAAGTATTTCCGCAACGTGATCCTGGATCCGGAAGCCAATACCTGTATCATTGAGGTGGATGAAAGCGGTGAGAATTACAGAATCCGCTGGGGATTAGTAAACGGCGGGCGTCCCACCAGCGAGCTGCCTTCCCATCTTATGAACCATGAAGTAAAAAAAGAGGCTACATCCGGTAAACACAGGGTGATCTACCATGCCCATCCTGCCAATGTAATTGCCCTTACCTTTGTTCTTCCATTAGAGGATAAAGTCTTCACCCGGGAATTATGGGAGATGGCAACAGAATGTCCGGTGGTTTTCCCGGACGGCGTAGGTGTGGTTGGCTGGATGGTGCCAGGCGGACGAGACATAGCAGTGGCAACCAGTGAGCTGATGAAGAAGTACGATGTGGCTGTATGGGCTCATCACGGCTTATTCGCTTCCGGAGAGGACTTTGACCTGACCTTTGGTCTTATGCATACGGTAGAAAAGTCTGCAGAAATCCTTGTTAAGGTGCTTTCCATCCGTCCGGATAAGCTTCAGACCATCACACCTCAAAACTTCCGTGACCTGGCGGTTGATTTTAAGGTGAATCTGCCGGAAGAATTTTTGTATGAAAAATAACCTGTAAAAATGGCACTGGAGAGCGTAAGTGATATGCCCCCTGTCAAGTAGACAGGATAAATATCTAAAATGAAGTGCCGAAAAACGATCACACATATTTGTGTGGTCGTTTTTCTATGCACACCATTTCTCTTTATATTTCTCAATTCGTTTGTTTTCGGGAATCGGGTATTCTTTTGGCCTTTCGGAAGATAGCGCTTCGGTTCTTACTTCCAACGGTGTTTTACAATGATATCTATCTTGAGGACGCTCTTTCCTATAAAACCTTATATAATCCTTTATTGCATATCTCAATGATGCTTCATCCATGATTTCATACATTTGGTACATCTCTGTTTTAATGATACCCCAAAAGCCTTCTGTAGGACCATTATCAATACAGTGACCAACTCTGGACATTGATTGTTCCATTTCCTGAACTTTTAGTTTATTTTGGAATACTTTACTTGTATATTGAAAGCCTCTATCACTATGAAAAATAGGTTTTGCATGGGGATTTGAAGAGATTGCTTTATCAAATGTTTTAAATACCAGCTTGCTATCATTCCTGCTACTGATTACATATGAAACAGGATACCTGTCATACAGATCTATGATTGCACTTAAATACAATTTCTTTCTTTCGCCGGGTACTTTGAATTCGGTTACATCTGTTGTCCACTTCTCATTTGGAGCTGTTGCATAGAAATCTCTATTAAGCTTATTCTCAGATATTGTTTCAGGTGTAGATGAATTATATTTCTTCTTTTTCTTCCTGATGACTGAATGTATGCTTAACTTCTTCATAATCCTGTGTACTCTGTTTTGGCTATAGTTGGTATGATTGAAGTTATTAATCCATGAAGTCATTCTACGATAGCCCAGGATATGGCGAAAGCGTTCGTCGTATTCTTTGATAAGTTCTGCAAGCTCAATATTTCCTAATTCCTGTTCCGGAGTCTTACGATGTAACCATTTATAATAAGCTGCCCGGGATATTCCAAGCTGTTTACACATCCATTCGATACTCCATTTCTTTGTTTCATGAAAATATCCAACAGCTAAATATTTTGTTTCGTAGCGCAGTTTGCCAAGTCTCACATCCCTTCGAATTCTTTCACTTTTTTTAACAATTCAACTACCATATCTTTTTCTTCAAGTTGGCGTTTGAGCCTGAGATTTTCCCGACGCAAACGTTCTAATTCACCTACCTCATCATCGGTTTTATGGCGACCACGTTTATCTGATAATCCCTCTTCTCCATTAGCGTCGTACTTTTTCACCCAGGAATAGACCTGACTGTATGAAACATCATAGATGCTTGCAGATTCTTTATAATCACGATTATGTTTAAGACAGTATTCAACGATTTCTTTACGTTCTTCAATAGATGTTCTTCTTCTTGCTTCTGCCATATAGACCTCCTTTTTAGGATTATAATCCTTAAGTTCTCTATTGGCATTATAACGCTTTATCCAGTTTCTGAGTACCTCTCTGGAAGATATATTGTATTTAGCAACGATATCATCTACACTTCCTTCGCCTGATAAAACAGCTTTAACACATATAATTTTAAAATCAGATGAATAGGAAGTGTTACCTGATTTGTGAGCGAATGCTGCAATTCCATAAATCGTATATTTTGAAATCCATTGTCTTAAGGTTTTACTTCCAATGTTATATTTAGCAGATATATAATCGTAGGAACCAACTCCATCAAGATACTCCTGTGAAACCTTTGCACGGAATTCAGGAGTATGTGGTGATTTTGCCATAAAATAATCCTCCATAAGTAGATTTTGGTTATTTACCATGTCTACTTATGGAGGATCATATCAAAGCTTTCCGGTGTCTTTTTGTTTGCGCGCCATGGGCGCGCTCTTATGGGTGCAAGTCCCAAACATGCCCAGGTAGTGGGAAATGTATAGCTAAACAGCAAGGGTGTCCATCGTGAGGTGGAATCTGAAGGAAGCTGTAAGCAAACCTCTGGTCTGACGGACAGAAATCGCATATAAGGCTAGGCTTTGAGAGATAAGTTGGCAAAAGACAACGAAGTCTAATAACTACCACATTTGTAGAAGCAGAGTAAATGCGGCGGATATATGGAGGGAAAGAGCGTACACCTTAAGCGTGGAGGTCTCACAGCGGTTTCATTAGCCGAGTAACAACGAACTGTGAGAAGTCAGCCGAGTCCATAGTAGTGAAGAAGTTTCTGTAATGGAAATGGAGCGAAGGGGCGAACAATCAATCAGTTGGAGTAGGTCTCGTATTGCAGAAATGACAACATCTGCCGTAATCAATCGGGATAATGGTGGTCAAATTTAGCGAGACGGAAAGGAAACAATGCATGGACACAAGTAGTCTAATGGAGCAGATACTAAGTAAAGAAAATCTTAATACAGCATATCTGCAAGTTGCACGAAACAAAGGTGCAGAGGGCGTGGACGATATGAAGTACACAGAACTCAAGGAACATCTTGAAAAGCACGGTGAAACCATTAAGGAACAGTTGAGAGCAAGAAAATATAAGCCTCAACCAGTACGCAGAGTAGAAATACCAAAGCCAGACGGTGGTGTCAGAAACCTAGGAGTAGCAACAGTAACAGACCGATTCGTACAACAAGCAATAGCACAGGTATTAACACCAATCTATGAAGAACAGTTCCATGACCATAGTTATGGATTTAGACCTAATAGATGTGCTCAACAAGCGATCATCACGGCACTTGATATGATGAATGATGGAAGCGCTTGGATTGTGGACATTGACTTGGAAAAGTTCTTTGATACAGTAAATCATGATAAGTTAATGACCTTAATAGGGAGGACAATCAAAGATGGCGATGTTATTTCTATCATCAGGAAGTTCTTGGTTAGTGGAATCATGGACGATGATGAGTACAAGGAATCAGTGATAGGAACACCACAAGGTGGCAACCTTTCACCACTTCTTGCAAATATCATGCTGAATGAACTTGACAAGGAGATGGAACAAAGAGGACTGAACTTTGTTAGATACGCAGACGATTGTATTATCATGGTCGGAAGCGAAATGTCTGCGAAGCGAGTGATGAGAAATCTCACGAAGTTTATTGAGGAGAAACTAGGTCTAAAGGTAAATATGTCAAAGAGTAAGGTGGATAGACCGAGCGGTCTTAAATACCTCGGATTTGGATTTTACTTTGACAGTAGAGCACATCAGTATAAAGCAAAGCCACATGCAAAATCAGTAGCGAAGTTCAAGGCAAGAATGAAACAGATTACTTGTAGAAGTTGGGGAGTAGGAAATGACTACAAAGTAAAGAAACTCAATGAACTTATCAGAGGGTGGATTAACTACTTCAAAATCGGAAGTATGAAAACGCTCTGTGCAAAGATGGATAACAACATTCGCTATCGACTGCGTATGTGCATTTGGAAACATTGGAAAACACCACAGAACAGAGCTAAGAATCTTATAAAATTAGGCGTACCGGGTTGGTCAGCATGGAAAATGGCATACCTACATGGATATGCAAAGCCAGCAAGATGTCGAGATGTACACCAAGCAATAAATAACAAGAGATTAGCCTCATTTGGACTAATCTCAATGTTAGATTACTACACCGAAAGGTGTTACTTGTTAAGTTGATTGAACCGCCGTGTACCGAACGGTACGCACGGTGGTGTGAGAGGTCGAAAATTTCTCAATTAGAGGAATTTTCTCCTACTCGATTATGGGGTTTAGCCTGTTGGGCGTAAGTGGCCTTCTCTTTAGGATAGATACGGTAGTTTTCTGGTTGAAAAAAGTAGATGATTGTAAATATGAATTGTGATATAATGAGTTAAAAAGTTATAAAAAAAAAGCTATAAAATATAAAGGCGATTCGTATCATCTGTGCAAGATTCACTAGGAGCGATGTGGATTTATGAATCCCAAATTAGTGCTAAGCGATGGGTGGTTCGCACAGGATAAGAAATTTTTAAGGAAAGGAAAATATGTAACATGGCAATAGATAAGAAAGGAAATCTTTCTCAATTCGCAGCCGATTATGTTCGCCAGGAGATTCTTCAGGGAAGGTTCAAGCATAAGGAAAAAATTGTAGAACAGGAGCTTGCAGAGAAATTAGGGATGAGCAGGGGACCTGTGCGGGAAGCGCTAAAAATATTGATGCACGAAGGTTTTGTAGAATATGAAGCCAATAAAGGCTGTACCGTGACTCTTCTCTCTCCTAAGGAAGCATATGAGATATTTTTTCTTAGGGGAAGTTTGGAAAAGATCGCGTTGGAATTATGCGACGGTCATCTTCTAAAAGATTGTATATTTCTAATGGAAGAAGCTCTGGAAGGGATGATCTGTGAGGATGAACTGGGGGACATGCCCCGTCTGGTTAGCTGTGACGAACTGTTTCATAAGCAGATTCTTAAGTCCGGTCAGATGGAACGGCTGATAAAGTTGTGGGAGAGTATGAGCCCCATGAATGGTGCCATGTTTCTGACTGCAAGAAACAGCAGGAATAACAGTGCCATGAATGAGCTTTTGAAGGAAAAGTATGTTGTTAATGGTCCAACATCCACATATGAAATTCACAAAGAACTTTTAGAAGTAATCAAGATGGGAGATTTGGAAAAATCCAAACAAGCACTGGATAACCACTACCAGGCAACCGGAGAGCGGATTTACCGTATTGGTATGAAGCTGGAGAATAAAGAGTTATTTTTTTCATAGTTATAATTGGCTGATAAAAAATCAGAGATCTTTTTGACCGTGGTCAGAGATCTCTGATTTTTTATTATTCTTTGGAATTTTTGGGATATTGATTCAGAATATGACAAATATACTGCATCTCCTTTCCCCCATATCTTTGATCGCAGGGCAGCGATAACACATGGTCATAGATATATGCCGCATCAGGATGGCCGGTTAATTGAACAGAAGAAGGAATCGGCCAGTATGCAGTGCTGCTTATACCGTTAGCCGTCAGATAGTCCTGGATTTGTTTCCGGTTTTTTGCAAAGAAAGTAAAGTGACTGGGGACAGTTTCTTCTGCAAGCTCAGGAAAGACTATGGTAAGATCCGGTGAGAGCATCAGGTGTTCCAGAAGATAACGATAATTTTCCCGGCGTTTCCGTCGGATGGTATCAACATCGATGTGTTTTATGATATTGATTGATTCCGGATCGCTTTCATAGGAGTCGAAAATCTGTCGGAGCATAATTTCCGCATCCCAGAATACCGAGGTTGCAGCAGCCAGTTTTTGGGTTGCTATTGGGTCAGAAGAATGACACCAGGTTTCTTTTTCAAGCATGGACGCTGTTCGCATAGCCAGGTGAGGGAAGGAGGGCTCCAGCAGCCTTTTTGTAAAGTGACCATGGGTTTTCATTGCAAAACCGCCTGAGGGAATACCGATCCATTTGCGCAGACTCCCGGCAATATAATCACAGCAGGGATCGATTCCGTTCCATGAAAGGATAGAATGGGTGGTATCCTCTATTATGCGGACACCACATTTCCTGCATAAATGAACAAATTCTCTGTCATAGGTGCAGAAACCATAATAACCACAGAGGGAAAGAACACTGATCTGATTAAGGACGGACTTATCAAATACCGGTGTCATCGACCGGTCAACATCATAAAAAAGCAGCTTATAACCAGCTTTCTTAAAAGGAGCCAGAACAGTCTCGCAGGTATAGATAGGAACGTAAGCAATTCGTTTATGGTCAGTCAACATAATGTCTTCAAGAGCATAATAGATGGCGCACCGGCCAGACATCAGGAAAGCAAGATCCCCTGAATCTGGACATAATTCTTCAAAAAAGTGGTTCTCTGTTTCTGCCAGCTGTTCAAAGCTGAAATAACCGCCAATATTTTTCATGTAATTTTCCTCTTTAAGTTAAATAGCATTTATTCATGCTTACTAAAAGCGCACGATTATTTTAGTTACGGTAATACTTAATAACCATTACTGATTACCTGATTACTTATTTAAAAATCAGTACCCACACACTTTAGTATAGCAGATACAGATATTGTACACAATAAAAATGTAAGTAAATAAAAAATATTGTTATACAATAAATAATATTGTTGACAATCATTATAGATTGTTTTATAATTTTCTTAACAAAATAGAAGGCGCAAAATCAATTTGATTTTGTTGATGAATGGAAATCAATAGTGTATGCTGTTAATTTCAATGTGCGATGACAAAGGGGTCACGTGCGGAGTCTGCTCAGGCAGGCTCTTTTTAATACCTACATATAAGCATTGACCGTTAAATTCTATCGTTAAAGTGAAATTTTTTAATGAAATGCAGAAGTGATATAGATAAATTACTCGATGAAAGACAACATTGAGATCATCAATCGCAGTAAAGTTATTCTTCCTGTTTAATTGATGATTTAATTCCTTTTACGTATTTTAGGGTGTATTTCAACTTCCGATATGGTGATTGCCTATCTGGATCGATCAATGGCAAGGAAATACACGAACCTACAACATCTTAAACCGCATAGCTTCTATTTAGAATATGTGAAGAAAAGCTATGACTATATAATTAAGAGGAGAAGGAGTATGTATAAGTACATGATCAAACGGCTTCTGATGTTAATCCCGGTCATTATCGGAGTCACTTTTATTGTGTTTTTCATCCTGAATCTGTCGCCAGGTGATCCAGCGGCGATTATTCTGGGGGATCAGGCCACTGCGGAAGCACTGGCTATGAAGCGTGAGGAACTGGGATTAAATGATCCTCTTCTGATTCGCTATGGGCGCTATCTGGTAAGGATGCTTCACGGTGATTTGGGAACATCTTACAAAAACAGTTTAAGTGTCTGGGATCAGGTGATCAGCCGGTTTCCAAATACAGCAATGCTGGCAGTTGCGGCGATTCTGGTGGCGTTGGCAATAGGGATCCCGGTAGGAATTATATCAGCCAAGAACCAATATTCAGCACTAGATAACATTTCTATGGTAACTGCTTTGATCGGGGTATCCATGCCCAGCTTCTGGATGGGACTTCTGCTGGTTATTGTGTTTGCCTTAAAGCTTGGCTGGCTCCCTTCCCAGGGCATGGGCCAGGGCCTTGCTCCGCTTCTTAAAAGTCTGGTTCTGCCGGCGGTTACCCTGGGAACCAGTGCGGCGGCAACCATTACCCGTATGACCCGTTCTTCCATGCTGGAGGTAATCCGGCAGGACTATATCGATACGGCTCGAGCCAAAGGTGTATCGGAAAAGATTATTACTTATCGTCACATGCTGAAGAATGCCATGATTCCGATCATTACGGCGGTAGGACTTCAGTTTGGTACTCTTCTTGGCGGAGCGATGCTGACTGAGACCGTATTTTCCTGGCCTGGTCTGGGACGGCTTATGGTAGAGGCAATTAAATCAAAGGATATTCCTCTGGTTTTAGGATCTGTGATCTTTCTGGCAGTAATGTTTACGGTTGTGAACCTGGCTGTGGATATTGTCTATGCTTTTGTAGATCCGCGTATTAAGTCCCAGTATAAGAGAAAGTAGGTGCGGCTGGTGGAAGGAAAAAAACAAAGATCTTTATGGGCTGAAGCCTGGAGACGTTTTAAAAGGAACCGTCTGGCAATGGCGGGATTGTGTTTTATTTTTTTGCTGATTATGATAGCAGTCGCTACTTCGGTAATTGACCTTGTTACCAATAAATCTTTTTACTTATCATATGTGGTTAAGCAGAATCTGACAGGCAGACTTTTACCACCAAGTCTGAACCATCCGTTTGGTCTTGATGAGTTTGGCAGAGACATGCTGCTACGGATGCTGTGGGCAACCCGTTATTCCCTGTTTATGGGAACCGTGGCAGTTTCCGTCTCCTGTATCTTTGGCGGGATGCTGGGGGCAATTGCAGGTTATTATGGAAAGGGTGCGGATAATCTGATTATGCGCTTCATGGATATTTTGCTGGCCATTCCCTCCATGCTGCTGGCCATCGCCATTGTTGCGGCTCTGGGAACCAGTCTGGTTAATGTTCTGCTGGCTATTTCCATTGCCTATATACCGACCTTTGCGAGAACGGTTCGGGCACCGGTTCTGACTGTGAAAGATCAGGAGTACATAGAAGCTGCAAAAGCGATCGGCTGCAGTGATTTAAGGATTATATTTAAATATGTACTGCCCAATTGCATGGCTCCGATTATTGTTCAGATAACATTAAGCATTGCCGGAGCGATTCTGTCCATTGCCGGTTTATCCTTCCTTGGTCTTGGAATACAGCCGCCAACGCCGGAATGGGGAGCCATGCTCTCCAACGCCAGAAGTTATATCCGTGATTCCTGGCATGTGACAGTGATTCCGGGTTTAGGGATCATGCTGACGATTCTGGCCCTGAATGTGGTGGGAGATGGTCTTCGTGATGCTCTGGATCCGAGACTGAAAGATTAAATCCTTAACAGGAGAAAGGCGGGACAACTTATGGCAGGCGGGACATTACTGGAAGTAAAGAATATGTCGATTCGGTATGAGACGGAAGACGGAGCCGTACAGGCGTTAAATGGTGTTGATATCAGGATTGGAGTGGGGGAAACTCTGGGGATTGTGGGCGAAACCGGTGCCGGAAAAACGACCCTTGCAAAAGGAATTATGCGTCTGATCCCCACACCGCCCGGAAAAATTATAAGCGGTGAAGTATTATATGGAGGAAGGAATCTTTTGTCTCTATCCTTAAAGGAGATGCAGGAAATCCGGGGACAGCATATATCTATGATTTTTCAGGATCCTATGACCTCTTTGAATCCGGTACTGACAGTTGGGGAACAGATTATGGAAGTGATTGCACAGCACAATCATCTGACTCCCAAAGAAGCGCAGAAGCAGGCAGAAGATATGCTGGAACGCGTAGGCATTCCGGCTGGACGGTTCTTAGAGTATCCCCATCAGTTTTCCGGCGGTATGAAGCAGCGTGTGGTAATTGCAATTGCACTGGCATGCAATCCGCGGCTTCTGATAGCCGACGAGCCGACGACGGCACTGGATGTAACGATCCAGGCACAGGTGCTTGATATGATCCACAAACTAAAAGCGGAGAATGATACGTCGATGATGTTAATTACCCATGATCTGGGGGTGGTGGCACAAAACTGTGATTACGTAGCGATTGTGTATGCCGGGGAGATTGTAGAATATGGAAATCTCCGGGAAGTATATAAAAATACCAGTCACCCGTATACCCAAGGTTTATTCGGATCGATCCCCAGTCTGACAGCGGATGTAAAGCGTCTTCAGGCCATTGAAGGGATGATGCCGGACCCGGCCAGAATGCCGAAGGGGTGTAAATTCTATGAGCGCTGTAAGTATTCAACCAAAGAATGTGAATCAAATACCCCTTTGATGACTGCGCTTGAAGGAACTCATCAGGTTCGGTGTTTCCGTTACAGCAATGGGCAGGGAGGTAATTAATATGCAGGAAAAAAAAGAGATGCTGAAGGTTGAGGGACTTAAAAAATATTTTCAGACTCCTGCCGGGATGCTGCATGCAGTGGATGATGTAAACTTTTCTGTCCGGGAAGGTGAAACGTTAGGAGTAGTAGGGGAATCCGGATGCGGAAAATCTACGATGGGACGTACGATTTTACGCCTGCACGAACCAACCGCAGGAAGTGTGTATTTTCAGGGGAAGAATATTACCGGTTATGACCGAAAGCGGTTAAAGGAATTAAGAAAGGACATGCAGATGATTTTCCAGGATCCCTTTGCTTCCTTAAATCCGCGGATGACTGTAAGCGAAGCGATTATGGAACCGCTGCTGGTTCAGGGGCTTTATAAAGCAAAGGATCCGGCGATCCATGCCCAGGTAGATAAAATTATGGATCTGGTGGGTCTTGCAAAACGTCTGGTGAATGTGTACCCTCATGAGCTTGATGGCGGAAGAAGGCAGAGAATCGGCATTGCCAGAGCCCTGGCGGTAAATCCGAAATTTATTGTCTGTGATGAGCCGGTATCAGCACTGGATGTATCCATTCAGGCGCAGATTTTGAATCTGATGCAGGATCTTCAGGATGAACTGAATCTGACCTATCTGTTCATTACTCATGATTTATCGGTTGTGAAGCATTTTGCCACGGACATTCTGGTTATGTATCTGGGGCAGATGGTCGAGATGGCACCGTCTAAGAAGCTGTTTGAAAATCCGATGCATCCTTATACCCAGGCACTTTTATCAGCAATTCCAGTGCCGGATCCGGATTTTAAGATGGAGCGCATTGCAATGAAAGGGGAGTTAACATCGCCGATCAATCCCGAACCGGGCTGCCGGTTTGCCAAACGCTGTCCCTATGTCAGCCAGGTATGTACCAGCCGGGAAACGGTATTAAAAGAGATGGAGCCGGGGCATTTTGTCAGCTGTCAGATGGTTCAGAATACATAGCGGGATAAATTCTGGAATAGTCCAGTGTTTATAAAAAAAGAGAGGAGTTATCGTATGAAAAAGACATGGAAAAAAGTTGCAGCTTTGATACTTGTTGCAGCAGTATCTGTATCTGCTGCAGGGTGCGGCGGTTCCGGCGCAGACAAGGAAGTACAAGGCAATGCCCAGACGTCCGGCGAAAAACCGGCAGGTGGGACAGATACCGGCTCAGGAGAGCACAAAGACACACTAATCTGGGCTCAGGGAGCTGATATCACATCACTGGATCCTCATCAGGGGAAAGAAACTACGGCTGTTCAGGTAACCAAGCATATCTTTGATACATTGACCGTGGTAAATCCTGAGACCGGCGTACTGGAACCCTCGTTGGCAGAAAGCTGGGAGCAGACTTCTGATACCAGTTATAGATTTAAACTTCGCCAGGATGTAAAATTTCATGATGGTTCCCAAATGACAGCAGAGGATGTGAAATTTTCTCTGGACCGTGCAATTAAATCTGCAGCGGTATCTTATATCGTAGACTTTATCGATACGGTCAATGCAGTGGATGAGTATACGGTGGATATTACCCTGGATGCCCCATATGCACCGGCACTTCGTAATTTGTCTGTCCCCTTTGCGGCAATTGTCCCTAAGAAAGCAGTAGAGCAGGACGAAGAGGGATTTAAGCTTCACCCAATTGGCTCCGGTCCCTACAAATTTGTTGATTGGAAGCAGGGAGATTCTGCCCGGCTGGAAGCATTTGACGAATATTGGGGAACTCCGGCGGTGACCAGGAATCTGGTAATGCGCGTTATTCCTGAGGCATCCCAGAGAACGATTGCACTGGAAACGGGGGAAGTCGATCTTGCCTATGATATTCTCCCTAATGATATAGCCAAGATCAATGATAATCCTAAGCTGGCGCTGTTTGAAGCCCCATCACTGTCTTGTTACTATATCTCCATGAATATGAATAAGGTACCATTTGACAATGCAAAGGTCAGATCGGCACTTAATTATGCCATAGATCGCCAGACACTGATTGATACGATTGCCTGCGGTGCCGGTCAGCCTGCGGATGCGATCATCGCACCATTGGTATTTGGCTACTATAGTCCGGGTGCCTATGAGTATAATCCGGAGAAAGCAAAGGAATTACTGGCGGAAGCAGGTTATCCGGATGGATTTACCACCAGCATCTGGGTAAATGATAATCAGGCACGGGTTGAGATCTGTCAGGCGATCCAGGCTATGCTTCAGGATGTCGGCATCACCTGCAATGTGGAGGTGATGGAATTTGGAAGCTTTATCTCCCGTACCTCAGCCGGAGAGCATGACATGGGATACTTTGGCTGGGTGACATCAACCACCGATGCGGATTATACCTATTATTCACTGGAGCATTCCAGTCAGCAGGGGGCTGCAGGTAACCGTTCCTTTATCAGTGATCCGGAAATTGACAAGCTGATTGAGACCGGAAGAAGCAGTGCAGATGAACAGGTTCGCCTGAAAGCATATGAGGATCTGGCGGTTAAGTTAAAAGAAATCGGCAACAATGTACCGATTTACTATAATTCCATCACAGTAGGGGCCAGTGCAAAAGTAGAAAATTTTGTGATCGATCCGATCGGATACCATAAGCTTGATCAGGTAAAGGTAGCAAAATAATGTTGCGGAAACAAGGATAAAAAGGACAGGAGGGTACTGCATGGTATGTGGTACCCTGCTTGTGTGAATCAAATATTTAATTTAGCCTGCAAATAAAAAGTCAATAGGAAATTAATAAGATTTGCAGAAAAAGTTTTATGCAGTGTTTTTTGTATCACAAACAGACCACCGCTAAACGCTGGTCTGAAAAAGCTATGAAGCCAGAGTTATTCTGACTGGGGAAGGGAATCTAAGTATTCTTTCACCCGTCCGTAGTAGATTCGCAGAAACTTGTTGGCACCGGCAGTCATGTAGACATAGTAGGATTTCCCCTGAGAGCGTTTTTTTGACATAAACTCGTAGACTGGATCATCTGCTGGGGATGTCTTAATTAATACGTCCATGACCTGAAATAAAGTCTTGCGGAGTTGGGCAGAGCCACGTTTTGAAGTGCGGACACTTTGCTGCTCGTAAGCCCCTGACTGGTTTGCCCCTGGATCAACTCCGGCAAATGCTGTAATCGCTCCCCGGTGAGAAAAACGGGCTACATCGCCGATTTCAGCCATGAGCTGGGGACCAAGAGATGGGCCGACACCTTTCATAGCCATAACAATCGGGTATTCCGGAAGTTTGGCCGCAGTCTGGTTCATCTTGCTGCGAAGTTCTTCTACGATTTTGGAGGCAGTGTCTAGTTGGTCTATCGCCTGTTTTATGAGCATTTTGGTCATTGGATCTTTTGAAAGAACTGCTATAAGGTTTTCTGAAGCAGTGTAAATTTCTCCTGGTTTATCAGGCTGGAAGTTATAGCCTTTGCGCCTACACCATTTCTGATAATGCTCTGTAAACGCAGGGAGGGACATCTTGCGAACACAGTCTACATGCCAATAAGCAGATGCAAAATCAACCCATTTCTGGCTGCCGTCACTGCGAACAGGGCTGTCAAAAAATCATTGGCACCAGGATAGGTCTGATCAAGTAAAGAGATTAAGTTGTTTTTGAAGGAGGTCTTCTGCTTCATGTAGAAATCAAACTGCCGATTCATGGTTTTGAGTTGAGTGCGTATTTCATCCATAAGACTATACTGTTTCAAATCGGTCCAGTTGTCAAGAGTATAACGGGCAATTTTTATAGCATCTGCTTTATCCGTCTTGACTTTACGGAGAGAGTTGTTGCCAAAATCTTTGATGAGTTTTGGATTAACAGCACTGACAAACAGTCCGGCACCGGAAAGCCAGTGAGCCATTGGCTCATAGTAGCGTCCGGTGTGCTCCATAACGATTCTGGTGTCACCGTCCAGGGACTGGATATGGGAGATAAGTTCATTAATCCCACTGGATGTATGCAGGACCTCAAAGGGACTGGAAACAATTTCACCGAAGGGGCGAAGGATGGCAATCATACTCTTACCTTTGGAAACATCAACACCGACAGCATTCATAAATATGTTACTCCTTAAAAAATGATAGTAGCAATGGATCCAGGTTTACTCATTGCCGATTCAATCTACTGTGGTGTGACACGAACGTGCTGGGAAAGCAGTTCAACCTGCATAAAACGAACGCTGCGAATGAGGAGCTGGTTGGCAGACTAAATTACGGACGTGAAGCCCAAGGAGGTGACCGCCGGACCAATTGCTCTCTACATTCTAACAGCTTAAGCAACAAGAAGGAATATGGACAAGGCTGGTTTGTCATGTACCATAACCTATAAAATTATTGTAGTAGGAGACGAGAAAATGAGATTAGCAAATTTGACCTGGCCCAAAGCAGAGCGGTATTTTAAAGAAAATGATATGGTGCTGGTACCCATAGGAAGCATCGAGTGCCATGGAAGACATCTGCCTTTAGGAACGGATACCATAATACCGGACCGGATTTTGGAACTGATCGAAGCGAAAAACGATATTCTGATTGCGCCCACCATTCCTTATGGAGCCTGCCAGTCGCTGGCGGATTATCCGGGCACCGTGAATATTGACATGGAGGTGCTGTATCAATTTTTATACCAGGTGATAGATAACCTGTACCGTCATGGAGCCAGGAAGATTCTTGTACTCAACGGTCACGGCGGAAACATTAAGGTGATAGAACGGGTTGGACTGGACTTTCAAAAAAAAGGAGCCATGGTAGTCATGTTAAACTGGTGGCTGATGGCATGGGATATGAATCCAGCCTGGAAGGGCGGCCATGGCGGCGGAGAGGAAACGGCAGGCGTTATGGCTGTGGATCCAGATCTGGTTGATGCTTCAGAAATCGGTGGTTCACTGGAACTGAAAAATATAAATGAGAATCTGGTCGCTACCGGTTTTCGTTCCATTCGTTTCAAAGGAGTAGAGTTTGAAGTTCTGCGCTCAACACCGGAAGTGACGGACAACGGTTGGATTGGACCAGATCATCCCAATACGGCAACTGTGGAATGGGGGATCGAGATGATTCAGACGACTGCAGACTATGTAGTGGATCTGATTGAGGAACTGAAGACAGTCGAGCTATCGTAACTTTATAAAGGAGAGTGTGGAATGGATAAGAACCAGACGCTGCAGATGATTGGAGCGATATCGGATGCCAATGGGGTATCAGGATTTGAGGATCTGGTGGTGGAAACAGTGCGGAAACATGCGGGTGGGCTGGGGAGCTTTGAGGAAGACAGCCTGCGTAATCTCTACATATACCGGAAGGAAAACAAGGGAGGACGGATGATCGTTCAGCTGGATGCCCATAGTGATGAGGTAGGTTTCATGGTACAGGCCATTCGCCCGGATGGAACTCTGCAGATGATACCTTTAGGAGGCTGGGTAAACAGCAATATTCCGGCTCACCGGGTCTGGGTAAGAAATGCAGACGGAGAATATATTCCAGGGATTACTGCCAGCACGCCGCCCCACTATATGACCGAGGCGCAGCGGAATGCACCTCTGGATATCCGGGATATCACCGTGGATATCGGAGCTGTATCACGAGAGGAAGCGGTTGAAAAGTTTCATATCCGGATCGGGGAACCGATAGCACCGGATGTAAGCTTTGAATACCAGGAAAAGCACGATCTGATGATCGGCAAGAGCTTTGACTGCCGGTTGGGCTGTGCTTCTATTATAAGTACGTTACAGGAACTGGACGGAATGGAGCTGGATGTGGATGTGATTGGAGGATTTGCTTCCCAGGAGGAGGTAGGTGTCCGCGGAGCCAGTCTGACCTGCCAAAAGATTAAGCCGGATATTGCGATTGTATTTGAAGGCTGTCCGGCGGATGATACCTGTGTGGCAGCCTATGAGGTACAGACAGCGATTAAGCAGGGACCAATGCTTCGCCATATCGATGCCAGGATGATTACCAATCCACGTTTTCAGCGGTATGCTCTGAACTTGTGCAAAGAGCTTGGGATCCCGGTACAGGAGGCAGTCCGCCGGGCCGGCGCAACCAACGGAGCGGCCATTCACTTATCCAATCAAGGGGTTCCTACAATTGTGATCGGAATACCGGTACGGTATGCTCATACCCATTATGGAATTTCTTCTTATGAGGATTATCAGAATGGGGTACGGCTGGCCTGCGAAATATTGAAGCGTTTGAATGAAACGGTGATCCGCAGTTTTTAAGATGATGTAAAAGATCAGGAGGAAGAATCAGATGAAAAAAAGCCACTGGAGAGCGCAGGCTTTCCAGTAGCTTTTATGATTAATCCATCTCTTCTTCCACAATGGTAGTAGTTTCATCGGCCAGTTCTTTCATCGCTGCTCCGGTGGACTTCGCTGCTTCCTTTGCCGCATCAATCCCATCCTTTGCTGCATCTTTTACTGCTTCGGCAGCAGTTTCTGTTGTTTCTTTTATCGTATCCGCAGTCTCTTTGGCTTTTTCTGCCAGTTGGTCTGCGGCTCCGGCAGCGTAATCCAAACCGCCATCTTCCGTAAACTCTTCGTCGTCTAAAAACTCGTCTGTCTGTTCTTTTGCAGAGTCAAACATGTCCTTTGCGGTAAATGCCACGGCTGAAGCCGCTTCTTTTGCCGTATCAGAAACAATGCTCGCTGCATCCTTTACTAAGTTTTTTGCCGCACTTACCGCATCCTTGGCAGCATCTGCCATATGGTCAGCGGCAACCTTAAATTCATCCTTATTTGCATGCAAAGAAACATAGTTGCGGTTCATCGTACTGTCAATTTTGGAAATGTCGTCATTTCCCTCATCCTCAAAGTCGTGAAAATTTTCTTCCAGTTCTTTGTGGAAGGATTTGTATTTCGTAAAGTAAGAGATGCCGGCAGCAACAACGCCGGCCACAGTGGCCAGTGCCACGAATTTTCCAAACCCATTACCCTTTTTTGCCATTTGAAACACTCCTTTCCTTATTACCGTCCATGTATTCTGGGCATAGAGGTATGCCTGCAAGTTGCTTCCTTGTCACGGCTTATGCTTGATGGGCATAATGGTGCGCTTGTAAGGCGCTTCATTCTCTTAGTTATTGTAATACGTTCATCCGAAAAAATAAAGGTATATAATAAGAAAATTTCTATAAACTATGTAAGTAAAGGAGAAAATCGTACAAATATGGTAAAAATGTAAAAAAAATATAAAGTTAGCACTCAACTATTGACAGTGCTAATAATGAGTGATATAACTTATTATGTGAATAAAATAAAACTTCTTTCGGATGGCCAAAGAAAGAAATAATAAGCAGAAAGTTATGAGGAGGAATTGCAATGAAATTAGTACCATTATTTGACAAAGTTGTGTTAAAACCATTGGTTGCAGAGGAGACAACAAAGTCCGGTATTGTTCTGCCGGGTCAGGCAAAAGAGAAGCCGCAGCAGGCGGAAGTCATCGCAGTAGGACCTGGCGGTCTTGTAGACGGCAAGGAAGTTACCATGCAGGTTAAAGTGGGCGATAAAGTAATCTTCTCCAAGTATTCAGGAACAGAGATAGAGACCGGAGAAGAGAGCGAGAAATATGTGATCGTTAAACAGAATGACATATTAGCAGTGATTGAGTAATCAAGAAGGCGATACCGCTTCGTAAGGTTTTAGATAGTACGTATATTTATTTTAACAGAAAACTGGAGGAATGAATCATGGCAAAGCAGATTAAATATGGCGTAGATGCCAGAAAAGCACTTGAATCTGGAGTGAATCAGTTAGCAGATACTGTTCGTGTAACTTTAGGGCCTAAGGGCAGAAACGTTGTACTGGATAAATCTTTTGGTTCACCGCTCATTACAAATGACGGCGTTACCATTGCAAAGGAAATCGAGCTGGAAGATGCTTTTGAGAATATGGGCGCTCAGCTTGTTAAAGAGGTTGCGACTAAGACCAATGACGTAGCAGGAGACGGTACTACCACAGCTACCGTTTTAGCTCAGGCTATGATCAATGAAGGAATGAAGAACCTGGCAGCAGGTGCAAACCCAATCGTTTTAAGAAAGGGTATGAAAAAAGCGACTGAAGCAGCAGTAGAAGCGATTGCAAAGATGAGCGAGCCGATCAAAGGCAAGGCATCCATCGCAAGAGTAGCAGCTATTTCCGCATCAGATGATGAGGTCGGCGAGATGGTAGCTGACGCTATGGAGAAAGTTTCCAACAACGGCGTTATTACTATTGAAGAATCAAAGACCATGAAGACAGAGCTGGATCTTGTGGAAGGTATGCAGTTTGACAGAGGTTATATTTCTGCTTATATGTGCACCGATATGGAGAAGATGGAAGCTAATTTAGATGATCCATACATTCTTATTACCGATAAGAAGATCTCAAACATTCAGGAGATCCTTCCTTTATTAGAGCAGGTAGTTCAGTCCGGCGCAAGACTTCTCATCATCGCAGAAGATGTGGAAGGCGAGGCTTTAACAACCTTAATCGTTAATAAATTAAGAGGAACCTTCAACGTAATCGCTGTAAAGGCTCCAGGCTATGGCGACAGAAGAAAAGAGATGTTACAGGATATCGCTGTTTTAACGGGCGGTACCGTGATCTCTGATGAACTGGGATATGAGCTTAAGAATGCTACCCTTGATCTTTTAGGACGTGCAAAATCCGTAAAGGTTCAGAAGGAAAATACCGTAATCGTAGACGGCTGCGGAGATAAAGAAGCAATCACTGCAAGAATCGGCCAGATCAAGGGCCAGATCGAAGAGACTACTTCTGATTTTGACAGAGAAAAATTACAGGAAAGACTTGCTAAATTATCCGGCGGTGTAGCAGTAATCCGCGTAGGCGCTGCAACAGAAACCGAGATGAAGGAAGCAAAACTCCGTATGGAAGATGCTTTATCTGCAGCAAGAGCAGCAGTTGAGGAAGGCGTTATCGCAGGCGGCGGTTCTGCTTACGTTCATGCCATCAACCAGATTGAAGAACTTGTTAAGAATTTAGAAGGCGATGAGAGAACCGGCGGAAAGATCATCTTAAAGGCTCTTGAATCTCCATTATACCACATTGTAGCCAATGCAGGACTGGAAGGAAGCGTCATCATCAATAAGGTGAGAGAGTCCAAGGTAGGAACCGGCTTTGACGCATACAAGGAAGAATACGTAGACATGGTAGAAGCAGGCATCCTGGATCCGACTAAGGTAACCAGAAGCGCACTTCAAAATGCTACAAGTGTTGCATCTACCTTATTGACAACAGAGTCCGTTGTTGCTAATATTAAAGAAAAAGCACCTGCAATGCCAGCCCCAGGCGGAATGGATATGATGTAATATTCACGTAAGCAATGAGCAGTGCGAAACAGAACATGAAAAAATTTACGTTGTGCTTGCACATAAGAAAATTTTTCCATGTTCTGTTTCATAGGGCGAACGCCCGTGAGCGGGTAAAGCCACAGGCTTTACCCGCTGCACTGCGGACTTCCGGTACTCCAGACACCCACCCACCCCACACCCTAACCACACCCTAAATCAGGATAACTCCTTCCCCTAAGCGCCATGCAGGAAACAAGAAAGGACCCAAATCGTTATGAATGAAATGTATGCAGAATGGCTAGTGAAGCGAAAATCACCGGCCTATACCATGTTGATAAAAATTGCGATGGGAATCCTATGCGTAATTGCATTTTTCCTCTCCATGTCTCCGGTTTTCGGAATCTTTGGAGTGCTTATTCTGCTTGCAGCCGCAGCCGCCACATATTTTGTATTCCGCAACAGCGAAGTAGAATTTGAATACTTATTTGTGACTAACACTCTATCCATTGACCGGATCTACGGCAGAAGCAAGAGAAAGAAGGCCTGGGAAAGCTCCATGGAAGGGATCCAGATCGTAGCTCCCACCGGTTCCACGGAGGCCAGGGATCATGAAACAAAAAACATGAAACTACTGGATTTTTCATCCCACGTACCGGGAGCAAAGACTTATACATTAATCAGCCAGTCCGGTGCTGAAACAACAAAGATCATATTTGAACCTAACGATAAGCTGCTCCAGTGCATGAGGATGACAGCGCCCCGTAAGGTTGTGAAAGAAGTATAACGAAAAAGGAATCAGTCGGTTTTGCAAAAAACCGCCCGGTTCCTTTTTCGTTACAGGAGAGACTTCTTTACTGTCCATGAGTGACGGAAAGAAACCGGAAAATGTCCGTTGACAACCCCTGTAAAATTTGTTAAACTATGTAACTAACAAGTAAAAAGACTTATTAGTTTCATTAATAAAAATATAAAGAAGGAGAGGAAAAGTTAATGGGTACAATAATTGGCGAAGGCATAACTTTTGATGATGTGCTGTTAGTTCCGGCTTATTCAGAGGTCATTCCTAATCAGGTTGACTTAACGACCAACCTTACAAAAACCATCAAGCTCAATATACCGCTTATGAGCGCAGGCATGGATACCGTTACCGAGCATCGCATGGCAATTGCCATGGCAAGACAGGGAGGTATCGGCATTATCCACAAGAATATGTCCATAGATGAGCAGGCAGAAGAGGTTGATAAGGTAAAGAGGTCAGAAAACGGCGTCATAACGGACCCATTCTATCTTTCCCCGGAGCATACATTAAAAGATGCGGATGAACTCATGGGTAAGTTCCGCATTTCCGGAGTGCCGATCACAGAAGGAAAAAAACTGGTGGGAATCATCACCAACCGGGATTTAAAATTCGAAGAGGATTTCAGCAGGAAGATCAAGGAGTGTATGACTTCTGAAAACCTGGTAACAGCCAGAGAAGGCATCACCCTTATGGAAGCAAAAAAGATCCTTGCAAAAGCAAGGGTAGAAAAGCTTCCGATCGTTGATGAAGACTTTAATTTAAAGGGCCTTATCACCATCAAGGATATTGAAAAGCAGATCAAATATCCGTTGTCCGCAAAAGATGGACAAGGAAGACTTCTGTGTGGAGCTGCCGTAGGAATTACAGCCAACGTTCTTGACCGTGTCGACGCCCTGGTAAAGGCAAAAGTGGATGCAGTAGTTTTAGACTCCGCTCACGGACATTCCGAAAACGTTCTCCGCTGCGTGAAAATGATCAAAGAAGCTTATCCGGCTCTTTCCGTCATTGCAGGAAATGTAGCAACCGGAGAAGCAACAAAGGCTCTCATAGAAGCAGGAGCTGATGCAGTGAAGGTAGGAATCGGACCAGGATCTATCTGTACCACCCGTGTGGTAGCCGGCATCGGCGTTCCCCAGATCACGGCTGTCATGAACTGCTATGCAGTTGCTAAGGAATACGGCGTACCAATCATAGCTGACGGCGGAATCAAGTATTCCGGAGATTTAACAAAGGCCATTGCAGCCGGCGGAAGCGTATGTATGATGGGAAGCATGTTTGCAGGATGTGACGAAAGCCCGGGAACCTTTGAACTGTATCAGGGCAGAAAATATAAAGTATACCGTGGTATGGGTTCCATCGCTGCCATGGAAAACGGAAGCAAAGACCGTTACTTCCAGACGGATGCCAAGAAGCTGGTTCCGGAAGGAGTGGAAGGCCGTGTGGCTTACAAAGGAATGGCAGAAGATACCGTATTCCAGATGCTTGGCGGCTTACGGTCCGGTATGGGATACTGCGGAGCAATGAATATCAAGGCCATGCAGGAAACCGGAAGATTTATAAAGATTACGGCAGCCTCACTTAAGGAAAGCCATCCCCATGACATCCATATCACAAAGGAAGCACCAAACTATAGCATTGATGAATAAATAGACGCTGGATGAACCGAAGGTAAATCTAACATTTTCATAGACAAAGAGGTGGAGATCATAAATGATTCTCCACCTCTTTGATTACCAGGGCAATGGATTCCGTTAAAGTCAGGTTTTCACAGCCCACTACATAATGATTGCATTTGTTCACCGGTATAAGGATCTTATATGCACGGCTTTTTCCGATGGCCTCAGCCATGGCTGGAGTGATCTCTCCCAGCAGAGAATCGGCAATGACGATCCCAATAGGACCGATGATAATATCTGCATCCCGGCTGGCCACAAGGACCGGATTCTCACCGGTTGCTCCTGCATCGGCTCCTGCCTTTAACATGGCAGAAGTGGCAATAGAATTGGTCCCGATGGCAATGACTGAAAGACTGGGAAAGGACTTTTTTAACTGAGCGATGACGGACTGCCCCATTTTACCGCCCTGCCCGTCAATGATAACGATTTTCATGTCTTCGTCCTCCTTATCCCTCTATTGTATTATAGGGAAGGACAGAAATCAAGTGAAAGGCCAAGGGGGCAGTCTGATAAGGGTTCTTATTCATCCGAAAAGCTTAAGCTTTTGCAACTTCATCTTCCTTAATAAACAGGCTTGTAATGATAAATCCGGCAATGTAAGCGATCACCAGTCCCATAAAATAATTGAGCATATTAACAGGGCTGCTCATGATGGGAATGGCTAACAGGCCCGAAGGGCTCCAGGCAATGCTCCTTACATGCATGAGCATCACATAGGCACCGCCGAATCCGGCTCCCAATCCAGCAGTTATGAACGGTTTACCAAGCGGAAGAGTAACTCCATAAATAAGCGGTTCGCCGATGCCTAAGAATCCGGAAGGCAGTGCACCGATGATAACGCTCTTTAAGCGTTTGTTTCCGCTTCGTTTTGCTTTTAAATAGATGGCAATGGCTGCACCTACCTGCCCAGCGCCTGCCATGGCCAGGACCGGGAATAAGGAGACTCCGCCCATTTGTTCCAACTGAACCGCATAGATGGGAACCAGCCCATGATGCAGTCCCAAAAGGACCAGGGGAAGGAATACGGCTGACATAATGTAACCGGATAAAACGCTGACGACCGGATTTGCGGAATTTACAAGGAGGGATAATGCCCAGACCAGCCCGTCAGATAAAAAGCCAGCGGCCGGCATCAGCACCAGTACAAACAAGGTTCCGGTGATTAAAATGCTTAAGAATCCGGTCAGCATGATATCAAGGACATCGGGAACATGTTTGCGCACCCAGCGTTCTACTTTGGAGAGGACCCAGACACCGATGATCACGCCGATGATCCCGCCCTTGCCGCTAATTAAGGTTGAGCTGTTTGGGATCTGTTCATTGTAAAGACCAAAGAACTTTGATATATCCGTGATCTGTGACATAATGCTCATAGAACCGATCATGCCGCCCAGGGCAGGTGTCGCTCCAAAGCTTTTTGCTGCATTGACACCGGTAAAAATTGAAAAATAACCGAGAAATGCACCGCCGAACAGCTTTAGCATGGTGACAAGAAGAGTCCAGAAGCTGCCTCCCAATATCTGCGCTTCCACGCCCTGGCCGATGATATTGGCCACACCGTTGCATAAACCGGCTGCTACGATAGCAGGAATCATCGGAATAAAGATATCGGAGATAACCCGTATGCTGCTCTTTAACCCGTTTCCTTTCTGGCCGGCCTTTACTGCTTCTTTGTTTTGCTGCCAGGAAGCATTGGTGGAGAGCCCTTTGCCGCCAAGCTCACTAGGGATTCCTAAGCCGAGGCAGATATCCATGAGCTTTCTGGCCTTTCCAGGTCCGACAACTACCTGAACATCAATTCCGTTTGCAACCAGGCCAAGAACTCCGGAAATCTCTTTCAGTTCCTTCTCCTGCACCAGATCAGGATTCTTTACCTTTAAACGAAGGCGTGTCATGCAGCTGGCCGCGGCTGCAACATTTTCTTTCCCTCCCGATAATTCCAGGATCTTTTGAAGCAATACTTCATTTGTCATAATAGACACCTCCATAGTTGAAATGAATAAATTGATAGTTAATCAGAATCCCTTTTCATGCATGCGCGGATATGCCCGCGGGATTCCTTTAATTTCTTTTCTGCTTCTTTTGGCCCTGCGCCTGTTCGTTTCATTGCTATGGCTAACTTAACGCTCCCTCCTGCTTCCTTTAACAGTCTTCTGGCTTCATCACGAGTTATTTCTGTGGCAGCCATCAGGATGTTTTCTGCCCTGGAGCGCAGCTTCTCATTGCTCTGCACCACATCTACCATCAGGTTCTGGTATGCTTTTCCGATGCCCACCATGGCTCCGGTGCTGATCATATTAAGTATCATCTTCTGGGCGGTCCCGGCTTTTAACCGGGTGCTGCCGGTCAAAACCTCCGGTCCCACCACCGGTTCGATGGCCAGGTCTGCATAAGTTCCAATGAGGCTTCCCTCATTGCAGGCTATGGATACGGTCCGGCAGCCTATGCTTTTTGCATAGCTTAAGGCAGCCGATACATAGGGCGTCCTTCCGCTGGCCGCAATGCCCACCACCACATCTTTTGGGGATAAGGGCAGGGCTTTTAAATCTTCAATGCCAAGGGACTCAGAGTCCTCGGCTCCTTCCACTGCCTGCCTGATGGCCCTGTCCCCGCCGGCAATCAGGCCGATGACCATACCCGGGTCAACCCCAAAGGTGGGAGGGCATTCGGAACTGTCTAAGATGCCGAGTCTCCCGCTGGTCCCTGCTCCCATGTAGATGAGCCGGCCTCCGGCCTCAAATGCTTCACAGACCCATTCCACTGCTCTGGCAGTCTGTGGCAGGACTCTTTCCACAGCCTCCGCCACCTTCCTGTCTTCCTGGTTCATAGCCGTCACCAGTTCGAAAGGTGTCATGGTGTCTAAATCCATGGTATCAGGATTGCGGCTTTCTGTTGTCATCTTGCTTAAATCTACCATGATTGATTTCCTCCTCATTATACGCTTCGTCGAAAGGTTCAAAATACGACGGATTTTTCTTGGAAATATGCGTTTTGCGCCACTGTGACAGAGAATATTGGCTGTTGTGGTTGGCGTATGCAGTATACAGAATATCAATGATGTTTAACTGGCTGATCCGGCTTCCCATGGCTCCGCTCCGGAAGATGGATTCGTTGGCAGCCACATAAAGGTTGTAATCCGCCATTTCCGAAAGCGGTGATACGGCAAAACGGGTGATCAGGATGAATTTTGCCCCTACCTGCTGCATGGTCCTGGCGCACTCGATCATTTCCATGGTCCTGCCGGAATAGGAGATCATCAGTCCTAAATCATCCCGGCTCATGTTACGGGCCTGCAAAAGCTGGGAATGCCAGTCATCATTTAAGATGCAGGGCTTGTTGATCCGGAGGAATTTTAAATAGGCATCCCGGGCCACCAGAAGGGAAGAACCGATTCCGAATAAACAGATGGTTCGGCATTGGCATAAGAGGTCAATGCAGTTTTTAAGAGCGGATATATCGGTTAAATTTCTGGTATCCTCTAAGGAGGCGATGTTTTTATATGTAATTTTGTCGACGATCTGTTCCAGAGTATCGTTCTCTGTAATCTCCTCCATTTTTTCCCTGGTATTTTCCTGCCGGATGGCCAGTTCACAGATCAGGGCAGCCTTCATTTCCTTGTACCCGGAGAAACCAAGTTCATGACACAGCCGGATAACGGTGGAAGAGGAAGAAAACCCTTTTTCTGCCAGAGCGTGGACGGAAAGCTTCACCGCCTGTTCCGGCGTGTCTAACAGGTACCGTACGACGCCTGTCTCAGCAACACTCATCTCTTTTTGATATTCTCGCAAACGAACCAGTACACTTTTCATTTTTATTTCCCCTTGTTGTTGTATTAGTATATGCAGCTTGGATTAATAGTTCAAGACATTAGGCTTCTTATGAAACTTTATACCATATATTGGAGGAAATGTCTGGTTTTTGTCTTGTCCTATGCCAAAGATTGGGCAATTTGTTGACCTGTATATAAGATAAGTCTATAATGAGACTATTAGAACCCTTACGTTTAAGGAGGTCATTGATGAAAGCGGACTTTCATATGCATTCCTGTTTTTCTGACGGAAGTGAAACTATAATGCAAATTTACTCACTGGCAAAAAAGCAGGGCCTTAGGGCAGCAGCCATAACGGATCATGATACGGTATTGGGCCTTAAAGAAGAAGAAAAGGCGTCAAAAAAGTATTGTATTCCTTTTATACCGGCTGCAGAGTTTACGGCTGCAGAAAAGGGAATGAAATTTCATGTACTGGGATATGGGATCGATCCGGAGAATCCGGAGCTGCGTAGGTATTCCATCAGCTTTCTGGAACAGATGAATGAACGGTCAAGGCATCAGATCTTAAAGATGCAGCAGGCTGGAATAGAGATTGAGGAAAAAGAGTTTTTCGAAAAGGCTGGAGGCGGACCGCTTTACCGGGCAAAGCTTTTGGGAGTTCTGGCTGACCATGGACTCCTTAGAAGAGAAGATATTATGAAGAGCCTGCCCCTTTATTTTGGAAAAGGAGCTCCCTATGAGGAAGAGGATCGTTTTTCTTATAGAAGTTTCTATAAAATATGTGGGATGATAAAGGAGGCTGGGGGAAATGTGGTTTTGGCTCACCCCGGGAAAATAAAGAGAAAGAACATACAGCTTTATGATGCCCTTTTAAGAGAAGAATGTCTGGACGGCGTTGAAGTGTACCATCATGATAACCCTGAGGATGTCCGGGCAGAATTATTGGCTGTGGCAGAAAACCGGCATTTAATGGTCACCGGCGGCAGCGATTACCACGGTATTTACATGAAGAAGCCAGCTCTTCCGGGGGCTGAGGAGCTGCCGGAAGAACTGGCGGAAGGATTAAAGCATCTGTTAACCGGTTACTTCTCCCTGTGAGGAAGCCTTCCCCGAAAGAACCGTTTTTTCAGTTCTGAAAGGTGGAATGGAATCAGGGGATAGATATAACTTTTTCCGGCTATGGTTTTATTAAACACAATTGCGCCTATGGAAAGCGCAACGCCGCCTACGAATCCCCAGAAATTCAGCAGGGCGGTGGTGATCAGCATGATCAGACGCATGAATTTAAAGGCATAACCCAGCTCAAAGCTTGACTGGGAATAGTTGGCAATGGTCACAAAGGCCATATAAAGCATGGTCTCACTGTTAAACCAGCCGGATTTTACGGAATATTCACCCAGTACAATACCGGCGATCACACTGAGGGGAGTAGTCAGCATGCTGGGAGTGTTGACAGCTGCAAGCCTCAGACCGTCAATGGCAAATTCCAGAATCAGGAGCTGAAAAAGCAGGGGAACCTGGGGCTGTTCTGATAAGCGGATAAATTGCAGCCAGGAAGGGATCATTTCCGGATTTTGCATAAAAAGCAGCCACATAGGTGTTAAATACAGGGTCAGAATGGAGATGACCAGGCGGGACAGCCTAAGGTAAGTCCCAGTCACAGGAGGAAAATAATAGTCATCGGCTTCCTCGATGATATCAAAGACAGAGGAAGGTAAAATCATGGCTGAGGGAGAGTTGTCCACCAGGATAATAATGTTTCCTTCCAGTATGGAAGCAGCGGCAGTATCCGGCCGCTCGGAAAATTTGAATTTGGGGAAAGGGTTTAACCATTTATGGGGATAGATGCACTCTGCAAGGCTTTCCTGGTTCATGGTAAGGGCATCGACTTTAAGCTTGCTGATCCGGTCCTTGATCATGGTTAAAAGATTTTCATCATGCCGCCCCTTGAAGTAGCAGATGGCGATATCGGTGTGGGAGCTTTCTCCGGCATTCATGACTTCTATGGTAAGCTTGGGATCACGGATCCTGCGGCGGATAAGAGCGGTATTAAAAACCAGGGTTTCCACAAATCCATCTCTTGATCCTCTTAGAACTTTGTCTTTTTCCGGCTCTGTGACGCTTCTGGCTGGATAACTTCGGCAGTCCACGGTCAGGCATTTGTCGTACCCGTTAACGAACAGGCAGGATACTCCGGTCAAAAGCTGTTTGATCATGGTTTCATCGTCTTTTACGAGCCCCACTTGACCATAAGGGAGAAACCTTTTGGAAAATTCATGGGCATCCGGCGGCATATCCTCAGCCGGAATGGATAATAAGTTGTCCAGGATCTTCTGCCACGCATCACTCTGGGTAAACCCTTCAATGAAGTAAAGGCAGGCTTCCTGTTCCCCGATATAAAAGGTCCGGTAAACGATGTCAAAGTTTCCGGCTACATCAATCTTTGTGTTTAGGTAGTTCATATTATTGGAAAGGCTGTTGGAAAATTCCATGGCGATGATCTCCTTGCAAATAAAAAGTGTCCATAGTGCGGGCGGTAATAAAATAAGTATGTGCATTTTCCATGAAATTATGTTTTATAAATTCTGTACGTATTCCGAGGACTTTCGACATGATCTTGTATGAAAAGATATTAAAACGGCCCTTTTTTATAAAAAGTCTTTTAGTAAAATGTACTAAAAACATTGACTTTTTAGGCAATAGATGATATTATCGTCCATGTGAGAAGCACAAAGGAATTCCTTGTGTGCGTGATTTTGGCATGGGGATGCCAGGTAGCAGAACTGAATAATGTGACGGTTCAGATCGTGACGGGGGATTGCCTTCTGTGGGGGAAGGGCAATCCTCTATTAATTTAAAAAAATTTGATACAAGAGAAGGATTTACATATAATATCATGTAAAGATGAGGAGGAATTTTATGTGGAAGAAACTTAGGAGAGATAAGCGCGTCCGCAATGCAATGACGGCCGTGGCAGTTGTAGTCTCCGCACTTTTACAGACCTATGTTATCCAGGCGTTTATTAAGCCTGCAGGTCTTCTGTCAGGAGGATTTACGGGCATTGCAATTTTAGTTGACCGGGTGACGTCCCTTTATGGGTTTAATATTTCTACTTCCCTGGGCATGATCGCTTTGAACATTCCGGTTGCATGGGCCTGCAGCAGGAATATCAGCAAACGGTTTACGTTTTTTTCCTTGATGCAGGTTTTTTTAACCAGCGCATTTTTAAGGATATTTAATTTTTCACCTATATTCGATGACAGAATTTTAAATGTTATTTACGGCGGTGTCCTCTATGGGTTTGGCATTGTTCTTGCTCTTCGCGGCAATGCTTCCAGCGGGGGAACGGATTTCATCGCCCTGTATGTTTCCAATAAGACGGGCAATTCCATCTGGTCCGAGGTTTTTATAGGAAATGTGCTTCTGCTTTGTATTTTCGGTGGAATCTTCGGATGGGATTATGCAGGGTATTCCATTTTGTTCCAGTTCGTAGGAACGAAGGTGATCTCCACCTTTCATCACAGATACGAAAGAGTTACCCTTCAGATCACCACAGTAGAGGGGCCAAAGCTTGCTAGTAAATACGTTGAGGCATTCCATCATGGAATATCCTGCGTGGATGCGGTGGGAGGCTACAGCAAAAAGAAGATGTACCTTCTTCATACCGTGGTGTCTTCCTATGAGGTGGCCGACATTGTGGCGCTGTTTCATGAGGTGGATGAGCATGTGATCGTAAATATGTTTAAAACCCAGCAGTTTTACGGGACTTTTTACAGGGCTCCCATGGAATGATCCCGGCAATCCCTTAAACCGGAAGCGAGACATTTACTGCTTAAAAATGCAGTAAATGTCTCGCTGGGTAAGGGTTTAAACCAATTATTTTTTTATAAAAGCGGGGAGCCGTTTTCTCCTCAATTTGCCGAACCAGTTAAAGTATATGATGAATAATAACGAGGTAACAGCCCAGGTCAATGGGTAACTGAAAATCACAGTTTCAATGGTAGGACGCAGGGGAACTGCCACGCAGATCCAGATCACACGGAGCGCACAGACCCCAAGGCTTGTGAGGATCATGGGAATCCAGCAGTCACCGGCTCCGCGAAGGGAACCGGAGTAAATTTCGATGCAGACGTATGTAAAAAATGTGGGAGCAAGGTAACGGAGTATTTCCGTTCCTTTTTCAATTACGGCCGCATCGGTGGTAAACAGCAGATAAACGTAATTACCAAAGGTATATAGAAGAACGCTGAGCCCGATGGCCGCGGTAAAGCTCATAGCCAAGCAGACCCGGATTCCTTTGTAGACCCGGTCTTTTTTTCCGGCTCCGTAATTCTGTCCCACAAAGGTAGTGATGGAGATACCGAAGGCGCTGATGATCATCCAGAACACGCTATCTATCTTTCCGTAGGCTGTCCATGCGGCAATGGTGTCGGTTCCCAGAGTATTAACGCTGGACTGGATGATGATGTTGGAAGAGGAGTACATAACGGATTGAAGTCCCGCAGGAAAACCGATCCTTATGATGCGCCGCAGCATATCCCGGTCGATCCTCACGGCTTTTAGGTTCAGATGGTAAGCTCCGCTTGTCCGGATTAAAACAAGAATCACAAGAACAGCACTGAGGAGCTGGGAAAGTATGGTGGCAAGGGCAGCTCCCATAACGCCCATATGACAATAAACGACGAATATGATATCAAGGATGATATTGGTAAAGCAGCTAGCGATCAAAAAGTAAAGCGGGCGTTTGGAATCTCCAATGGCCCGAAGGATTCCTGCCCCCATATTGTAAACAAGATTAGGGATCACTCCTACAAAATAGATCCGCATGAACAGGACCGCATAATGCAGGATATCATCAGGCGTTCCCATGGCCTTTAAGGCGTAAGGCGTTGCCGGAATGCCGATAACCATGATAACTGCTCCGCATACGATGGAAAATGCGATGGCAGTGTGGACCGCACGGCTTACTTCTTCCTCCTGTCCGGCTCCGAAAAACTGGGAAATGGTGACACCGGCACCGGATGAAAGCCCTATGAAGAACCCGATCAAAAGATTGATAAGGGGTCCCGTAGGGCCTCCAACGGCTGCCAGTGCTTCTTTTCCGACGAATCGCCCAACAATGATTGCATCGGTGGTATTATAAAGCTGCTGAAAAAAAGTTCCAAATAAAATGGGAAAGAAAAACAGAAGAAGCTGTTTCCAAATCACTCCCTCTGTAATCTGATTTTGCTTATGTGCATCTGTTATGTCCGCGTTCTGGTTCATATCTGTTTCCTCTTTCCTGCCCGAAGTATCCGGGCATAGAGGGATACCCTTAGGGTGTTTCCTCATTCAAGTAATTATGTAGTCTTTTTTTCCATTATACTGTCAAAAATGGAAAAATACAATCCCCGCCTTACTCCGTTATCTGCGCTTTCGCAATGGCCTGATCCACGGCTTTTAGAAGCACGCCCGAAGTATAGCGGGATTCGGTTGCATAGGATACGTTCTTTGTGGACTGATTATTAATAATCTGCTGTGATAAGTTATCCATGGCCGGCTGCATCAGGGGATACATGGTGGTGACGGCTTCGCTCAAAGGAACCAGGGTAACGGAAGTGATTTTTTTGGAGTCAACCGTAACCTCCACATTGATATCCTGACTGTTCAACGTAATGACAGAGGAATACACTCCCGGAACATAGTGCACAGGATCGCCGGAAGTCGGAACAGCATCCTTCTTCGGGCGGAACATGACTAAAAACAAAGTGATGAGTAGGATTCCAAGGCCAACGAAGATTGCAGTATAGATGATTTCTTTCATTCGTAAAACAACTATTTTTGTTTTAGAGCTCATAAAAAAGGCCCTCCGTACAGTTTTGTTATAATGTATGAATGGGTCCGGGGGTTTCATACCTAAGATTTCATTGTTGGAGAAGGAAATCTGTGTTAAGATGATAAACGAACACGAGTTTTGGTTTTGCAAATAGAGGAAACACCCTGTGGGTATCCCTTTACACCCGATAGAGCGGGGTGGGCCCTGCCCAGAGAACATGGGCAAATTACAAGAAAGGAGACGAAAAAGCTATGTCCCTTCAATTGATATTGGGCGGTTCTGGTTCCGGTAAGACCTTCCGCCTTTATACGGAATTGATCCGTCAGTCCATAGAACAACCGGATACCCGGTACTTCGCCATTGTACCGGAACAGTTTACCATGCAGACCCAGAAGGAAATCGTTTCCCTTCATCCAAACCACGGGGTCATGAATATTGATATCGTAAGCTTCAAACGTCTTGCCTACCGGGTATTTGAGGAGCTTGCCATTTCAAGTCCCCAGGTTCTTGACGATATGGGAAAATCCATGGTGCTGCGGAAGGTAGCTGCCAATAAGAAAAAGGACCTGGTCCTTTATAAAGAACATTTATCAAAGTCAGGGTTTATCTCCCAGCTAAAGTCCATGCTGTCAGAGCTTTACCAGTACGGCATAACACCGGAGATGTTAAATGAGGAGATACCTGATACCATAAGTCCTATGCTTCGACAGAAGCTTTCCGATATTTCTATCATTTATCAGGGTTTTAAGGACTACATAAAGGATAAATATATTACCACGGAGGAGATTCTGGATGTGCTGTGCAGGATCCTTCCACGGTCAGAGCTGATTAAAAACAGTGTGATCACCCTTGATGGCTATACCGGCTTCACCCCAGTCCAGTACCGGATCCTGGAGCTGTTTCTCCGCTGCAGCAAACGGGTCATCGTCACAGTGACCATAGACCCTGCCGAAAACATGAGCAGAAAATCCGGCGTTCAGGAATTATTTCACATGAGCCGCCAGATGATCCGTAAATTAAATGAGCTGGCAAAAGAGACAGGGGCCGGGAAAGAGAAGGATATTCTTCTTAAAGATCATCCGGCTGTCCGTTATCTGGGTGAAGCCGGTGGAGAGAACCGGGAAGGACAGGGCTGCGGGGAAAATGCCCTGGATTTTCTGGAACAAAATCTATACCGCTATAGAGGAAAGTCCTGCCGGGAAGGTTCCGGTTCCATACGTCTGGTCAAGGCTTTAAATCCAATGGAGGAAATCGCTTTTGTGATCCGCTCCATGGAAGAGGAGATCCGGGATCAGGGACTTCGTTACCGGGATATGGCGGTCATCACCGGAGATATCCAGGGCTATTCCAACGAAATCATTCATCAGTTTCAGCTAAATGGAATCCCTTATTTCCTGGACAATAAAAAAAGCATATTAAAGAATCCAATGGTGGAGTTAATCCGCGCTGCCATGGAGATCATTCAAAAAGATTTTTCCTATGAATCTGTTTTTCGCTATTTGAGAACCGGCCTCATTGCGGCCAAAGAGGATGAGGAGAAAATAGACCGCCTGGAAAATTATGTCATTGCCATGGGAATCCGTGGATTTAAAAGATGGGATGCCAAGTGGGAAGGCTGGTACCGGGGAGGCAAGGAGCTTAATCTGGAAGAACTAAATGAATTCCGGGAAGCGCTTATTACCCCTTTAAGAAGCTTACGGGAGGCCTTTAGAAACCCGGAATCAACGGTGGCTTCCATGACCGCGGCCGTTACAGCCCTTCTTATGGAGACAGGGATCGAAGAAAAGATGCTGGTCTTTGAAGAAAAGTTCCGGGAAATGGGAGATTTCACCCTTGCCTTGGAATACAGCCAGGTTTATGGGCTGGTCATGGACTTATTTGACCGCCTGGCAGGGCTTTTAGGAGAAGAGCATGTAAGCCGCAGAGAGTATGGGGAAATTCTGGACGCCGGATTTTCGGAGATCCAGGTAGGCCTGATTCCAGCCACCGTGGACCGAGTAGTGGTGGGTGATATCACCAGGACCAGGCTGGATCATATTAAGGTATTGTTTTTTGTAGGGGTCAATGACGGGATCGTGCCGGTAAAAAAGGAAAAAAGCAGCCTGTTTACGGACCGGGAAAGAGAATTTCTGGGAACTCATGATATGGAGCTGGCTCCTACTGCCAGGGAAGAGGGATTCCGGCAAAGATTTTATCTTTATCTGGCCCTTACAAAACCAGAGAAACGGCTGGTTTTATCCTATGCAGCCATGGAGGGCAGCGGGAAAAGCCTGCGTCCTTCCACTCTGGTGGGCGAACTGAAAAGACTGTTTCCTGGACTTTCGGAAGTCTCCCCTTTAAGGACGGCAGTTCCTCTGTCCATGAGAGAGGCAAAGGACCGGCTGGCGACCGGACTCCGCGAGTTCGGAAAAACCGGGGAAGACAGAAAGCTTTTGGAACTTTTTAAGGCATTTCTTTTATCGGAGGACCATAGGGAGGAAGGAAAGCGGCTGGCAGAGGCTGCTTTCTATGCCTATGAACAGAGGGGAATCGGAAAAGCGGCGGCAAAGGCTCTCTACGGTTCCGTCATAAGCGGAAGTGTTACGAGAATGGAGCAGTATGCCTCCTGCGCCTATGCCCATTTCTTAAATTACGGGCTGGAGTTAATGGAAAGGCAGGAATATGAGCTGGCTGCCATGGATATCGGAAACCTGTTTCACGATTCCATTGACTTATGGTTTCAGCGCATGAAAGAAGAAGGAAGGGATTTTAAAACCCTGACTGAGGAAGAGAGGAAACGCCTGGTCCATGAATGCGTAACTAAGGTGACGGAGGAATATGGCAATACCATTTTAAAAAGCTCTGCAAGAAATGCTTATCTGGCAGGCAAGGTGGAACGGATTACGGACCGGACGGTGTGGGCTCTTTCCGAGCAGTTAAAAAAAGGAGATTTTGTTCCGGTGGGATTTGAGGTTTCCTTTTCTGCTGCCGATCAGTTAAATGCCATGAGGATTCCTCTCTCAAAGGAGGAAGCCATTCATTTAAGAGGCAGGATCGACCGCATGGATTTATGCGAGGATGAAGAAGCGGTCTATGTGAAGATCATTGATTACAAGTCAGGAAGCACAGCATTTGACTTAACGGCCCTGTATTACGGCCTTCAGCTTCAATTGGTGGTCTATATGGATGCAGCTTTGGAGATGGAGGAGCGGAAAAAACCGGACAAGCCTGTGGTTCCTGCCGGGATCTTTTACTATAACATCAACGACCCTGTTATTGAAAGAGACGGCGAAATGACAGATGAGGAGATAAACGGGAAGATATTGAAACAGCTTCGCATGAACGGCCTGGTCAACAGTGATTTAGATGCCATCTCTCACCTGGATCATGAGATCGAGACGGAATCCGACGTGATTCCTGTTGCCATGAAAAATGGGATTATTCAGGAAGCCAGGTCATCGGTTGCAGGCGGTAATCGTTTTTCTGCACTCAGGCAGTTTGTGCGGGAAAAATTAACGTCAGAAGGAAGAGAGATCCTTGAGGGGGCCATCGATGTAAATCCCTATAAGCAGGGGAACCGCAGCGCCTGCGATTACTGCCCTTACCATGCGGTCTGCGGATTCGACTTAAAGACAACCGGATATGGTTTCCGGAAATTTAAAGCCTTAAAATCTGAAGAAATATGGCCGGTCATTGAAGGAGAAGAAGAGGAAGGAGAGTCAAATGGCGATTAGCTGGACAGAGGAACAAAAGGCCGTCATTGAGAGCAGAAACAGAAATCTCTTGGTATCGGCGGCAGCAGGAAGCGGTAAGACAGCCGTATTGGTTGAACGGATTATCCGAATGATCACGGAAGGAGAATCTCCGTTAAGGATCGATCAGCTTCTGGTCATGACCTTTACAAAGGCGGCTGCCGATGAAATGCGGGAACGGGTGTTAAAGGCCGTAGATGAAAAGCTTATGGAGAATCCGGACAGCTCCCATTTACAGATGCAGGCAGCCATGATCCCCTATGCCCAGATCACCACCATTGACAGTTTCTGCCTGGGACTTATTAAAGATCATTATAATAAGCTGGATATTGACCCTGCCTTCCGGGTGGGGGATGAGGGAGAGCTTATTCTTTTACGGGCTGATGTGATGAAGGAGATGCTGGAGGAGTATTACGAGAAAGCGGATCCCTTATTTGAGAAGTTTGTGGAAACCTATGCCACGGGAAAGTCTGACAGGGGAATTGAAGATTATATCATGCAGGTGTTTACCTTTTCCCAGAGCAATCCCTGGCCCCTCCAGTGGCTTGACCGGTGCAGGAAAGAGCTTGAAACTTCTGATATGGATCAGATCATGGATACGGGCTGGATGAAATTTTTAATGCAGGATGCCGGGCTTCAGCTATCGGAATTAAAATTTCAGGTGGAAAAGGCCATGGAGGTCTGTGAGGAAGAGAACGGGCCGGAAGCCTATCTGCCCATGCTGGCTAATGACCTCCAGCTGCTGGACCGCTTAAGCCTTGCCGAGGATTATGAGGCGTTTAATGAGCAGTTAAAAAAGGCCTCCTTTGACCGTCTGGCTTCCATTCGGAGCAAGGATATTGATGCAGAGAAGAAGGCGTTTGTAACGGGAATCCGTGACCGGGTGAAAAAGGCGGTTGGAAAGCTTTTTGATTTATACTGCTTTGAATCGCCGGAGGAGGTTCTTTCCGATATCAGGGGAACCAGGGACGCGGTGACGACCCTGCTTCATCTGGCAGGAGAATATGCCCGAAGGTATCAGGAAAAGAAACGGGAAAAGAACCTGGTGGATTTTAATGACTTGGAGCATTATGCTCTGGAGATACTGCTGACAAGGGAAGAGGGTAACACGGTGGCCACTGAGGTGGCAGATGAGCTCAGCAGGCAGTTCGAGGAAATCCTGGTGGACGAATACCAGGACAGCAATGATGTGCAGGAAGCCCTGATCGGCAGTATTTCCAGAGAACGGTTTGGAACTCCCAACGTATTTATGGTTGGCGATGTGAAGCAGAGCATCTACCAGTTCCGTCTGGCAAGGCCCCAGCTGTTTTTAGAGAAGTATGACTCCTACTCGAAAGAGGAAGGAAAATACCAGAAAATCGAGCTGCACCAGAATTTCCGAAGCAGGGATGAAGTCCTTAGAAGCATTAATGAGGTATTCTACCAGATCATGACTAAGAATTTGGGGAATATACAGTATACAAAGGACGCAGCACTCCATCCGGGAGCAGAATTTCCTGAGGAAGAGGGCCGCGCGGGAGAGAAAACAGAATTCCTTATGATCCATGGGTCAGGGAACTTATTAAAGCAGCTTGATGACGATGCCGTCGATTATACCAGCCGGGAGATTGAGGCAAAGGTCATTGCAGGGAAGATCAAAGAGCTTACGGATCCGGTAAACGGTCTTTTAATCTGGGATAAAAGGTTCGGAGGAAAGGGAGGCTACCGCATCGCAGGATATGGAGATGTGGTGATCCTGCTGAGATCCTTAAGCGGCTGGGCGGAAGACTTTGTGAACGTCCTGATGAATGAAGGGATTCCGGCCTATGCGGAACGGAAAACCGGATATTTTACCGCTCCTGAGGTGGAAACCATTCTTTCCATGTTAAATATCATTGACAACCCCATGCAGGATATCCCTCTGGCTGCAGTATTAAAGTCCCCCATTGGCAGGGTGACGGATGAAGAAATGGCTCATTTGATGGCTGTCTGGAAAAAGACGGCTAAAAAAGGCCAGGACAGGGGATTATATGGAGCATGGCAGCATTACAGAAAGGAATATGGAGAGATAGATGATCCGGAATATCGGTCACTGTTTCATAAGCTGGAGACTTTTTCTGAACTGCTTTCCCATTACAGGGAAAAGTCAACCTATCTTTCCATTCATGAACTGCTTTATGATCTGTATGAAGGAACCGGATACTATGATTATATTTCCGCCATGCCGGCAGGAGAAGTCCGGAGGGCCAACCTTGCCATGCTGGTGGAAAAGGCGTCTGCCTATGAGCGGACCAGCTATACCGGATTGTTCCATTTTATCCGCTATATTGAAAACCTGAAAAAATACGATACGGATTTTGGGGAGGCTTCCCTGGCCGGGGAGGAGAACACGGTCCGGGTCATGAGCATCCATAAGAGCAAGGGGCTGGAATTTCCGGTGGTGTTTCTTGCTGGTATGGGGAAAAAGTTTAATAAGCAGGATTCCTATGGAAAGATCCTCATTGATCCGGACTTAGGGATAGGAACTGACCATCTGGACCTTGAACGGCGTGTCAAAGCGCCTACCTTAAAAAAGCATGTCCTGGGTCGAAAAATGAACCTTGGAGCCATGGGGGAGGAGCTTCGTGTGCTCTACGTGGCTATGACAAGGGCAAAAGAAAAGCTCATCATGACCGGACTTGACCGGTATCTGGACAAAAAGCTGGAACGTTTTGCGGATATCATAAGAGTAAAGGGCCAGATTCCCTTTACCATTCTCGGTTCCGCGGATTCCTACCTGGACTGGATGCTCATGAGCCTGTCGGGAAAATATTCTCCTTCCCAAATCCTGAGGGAGGAAGGGGCAGACACCGGGAATCTGATTTTAAAGGAATTGTCGGTTTCCGGTCTGGTAGGAGAAGAGATTGAACGGCAGGCTGAAAAAAAGCTGACAAAGGATGCTCTCCTTTCCCTTGATACGGTCAGGGTTTATGATCAGGAGTTTGCGAAAGACCTAAGGGCTGCGTTTGATTACCGTTATCCCCATGAGGCGGATACCAGGCTTCATACCAAGCTGACTGTATCCGAGTTAAAAAAACAGGGTCAGTTTACGGATGAAGAGGAAAGCGGGTTTCTTCCCACGATTCCTTTATTCCTTAAGGACGAAGGTAAGGAAGAACGCCCGAAAGGTGCATTCCGGGGAACTGCCTATCACAGGGCTCTGGAGCTTTTGGACTTTGGAAAGGTAAGAACAAGAGAAGACCTTCATCATGCCCTGGATGGATTCCGCAGGGATCAGCGGATGGATGAAGAAAGCCTTTCTCTTTTGTCAGAGGATATGCTTCTGGCCTTTTTAAATTCTTCTCTGGGAAACCGGTTGGCTGCAGCCCAGTTGTCAGGACGCTTAAAAAAGGAACAGCAGTTTGTAGTGGGAATACCTGCCCGGGATATGGATGCAGGGGATTCCGATGAACGGATCCTCATCCAGGGAATCATAGATGCCTATATGGAAGAAGAGGGAGGCCTGGTTCTGGTGGATTATAAGACGGATCATATCGGCCCGGGAGAAGAGAACGTGCTGGTAGGGCGGTATCAGATGCAGATGGATTATTATGAGCGGGCGCTGGAACAGATGACAGGGAAAAGGGTAAAGGAAAAAATTATTTACTCCATGACTTTGAAAAAGGAAATCCCCTTGGCTTAAATGCTTTGAAGGGTTGCTAAAAAACGACAATATGTTAAAATAATGATAGAAAATATCTATAAATACAAGGAGAAGAACAGGTATGATACCAGATCAAGAAGTGAGACTTACCCAAATGACGAAAACTGCTGGCTGTGCCGCTAAAATCGGTCCTGGAACCCTTGCCGGGATTTTAGAGAACCTGCCAAAATTTGAGGATCCAAATCTGCTGGTGGGGATTGAAACCTCTGATGACGGTGCCATTTACAAGGTGAATGAGGAGACTGCATTGATCCAGACCCTTGATTTTTTCACCCCTGTGGTGGATGATCCTTATACCTTTGGTCAGATTGCGGCCGCCAATGCACTGAGCGATATATACGCCATGGGTGGAGAACCAAAAGTGGCCCTTAATATTGTAGCTTGGCCAAACTGCGTTAATCCCGCTCTTTTGGGAAAGATTTTAGAAGGCGGAGCATCAAAGGTTCTTGAGGCAGGAGCCGTTCTGGCAGGCGGTCATTCCATTCAGGATGACGAACCAAAATATGGCTTAAGTGTCACCGGGTTTGTTCATCCGGATAAGGTTTTTAAAAACTGTGAAGCCAGGCCGGGAGATGTTCTCATTCTGACAAAGCCTTTGGGAACCGGGATTGTTAACACGGCAGTCAAGGCGGATATGGCATCAGAAGAGGCGAAGCAGGAAGTGATCCGTGTCATGACCTCTTTAAACAGGAAGGCAAAGCAGGTGATCGAACATTATGAAGTTCATAGCTGCACCGATATCACAGGCTTTGGCCTGGCAGGCCATGCTGTCGAGATGGCGGAGGGCAGCGGGGTCACGATTGAGATTACCGTGAAAGACCTGCCTATACAGAAAGAAGCGAAAAGCCTTGCCCAGATGGGACTTATTCCGGAAGGGGCTTACCGGAACCGTTCCTATACAGAGGAAAAGCTGGATTTTGGAGAAGCAGAGGAATATATCCGTGATATTTTCTGTGATCCCCAGACTTCAGGAGGACTATTGATCAGTGTTTCTCCTGAGGATGCAAAAAACATTATGAAGGATTTAAAAGAGGCACAAATGGAGACAGCCTATGGCATCATCGGGCGGGTTGTGGAACAAGAAGGAAAATCAGTAAAGTTGAGGTAAGGCCATGATTTATCTGGATAATGCGGCAACCTCCTGCCAGAAGCCGGAGGAAGTGATAAAGGCGGTAACAGACGCCATGGGCTCTCTTGGGAATTCCGGCCGGGGTGCCCATGGGGCGTCTCTTGATGCGTCCCGCCTGATTTTCGATACCCGCAGGCTCATTGCAGAGTTTTTTCATGCAGGAGATCCTTCCCGGGTGGCCTTTACAGCCAATTCCACAGTCAGCTTAAACATGGCCATCCAGGGCCTGTTTGAACCGGGTGATCATGTGATCACCACCATGATGGAGCACAATTCCGTGCTGCGTCCTTTGTACCGTATGGAAGAGCAGGGGCTGGAGCTTTCCATCCTTCCCGCAGATAAAAAGGGCAGGATCCGGTATGAGGATATTGAGAAGGAAATAAAGCGAAATACAAAGGCAATGGTCTGTACTCATGCCTCCAACTTAACTGGAAATATAAACGACTTAGAAATCATTGGAAGCATCTGTAAAAAGAACGGACTCCTTCTGGTGGCGGATGCTTCCCAGACAGCCGGAGTGTTTGATATTGATATGGAAAAAATGGGGATCCACGTTCTGTGTTTTACCGGACATAAGGGACTTTTAGGACCTCAGGGGACCGGAGGAATCTGTGTCCGTCAGGGAGTTGCCATACGCCCTTTTATGGTGGGAGGAAGCGGAGTAAAAAGCTATTTAAAGACTCAGCCGGAGGAGATGCCGGAGGTTTTGGAAGCGGGAACCTTAAACGGACATGGGATTGCAGGTCTTCACGCAGCTCTTTTGTATCTTGAGAAGACAGGAATCGAAACCATCCGGGAGAGAGAGCTTCTTCTTATGAGACGGTTCTATGAAGGAGTTAAGGATATTCCGGGAGTGAAAGTTTATGGAGACTTCTCAGAAAAAGCCCTTCTTTGCCGTGCTCCGGTGGTGGCTCTCAACATAGGGGATTACGATTCCGGAGAAGTGGCTGACGAGCTGGCCTGCTCCTATGGGATCTATACCAGGGCGGGAGCCCACTGTGCCCCTCTTATGCACCAGGCTCTTGGAACGGTGGAACAGGGGGCAGTGCGTTTTTCCATGTCCCACTATAATAAGGAAGAAGAGATTGACGAAGCCATTCTTGCTGTGAGGGAACTGAGCCTATGAATTTAAAACAATTGGAAGCGTTTGTATGCGTAGCGGAAGGAAAAAGCTTTTCTGCGGCTGCCAAGAAACTATATTTGACCCAGCCTACGGTAAGCGCCCATATCAGCTCTTTGGAAAAGGAATTGGGAGTCCGGCTGTTTGTCCGCACGACTAAGGATGTGGAGCTGTCCAGTGAGGGAGAGCTGCTTTATGATAATGCAAGGCGGATGCTGCAGCTGGAAAAAAATATTCTGAGGGATTTCACTCAGAAGGATTCAAAAGCGGCTAATAAAATCATAGTGGGTGCTTCCACAGTGCCAGGTCAGTATATTCTGCCTCAGATCCTTTCCCTGTTTTCCAGAACCTATCCGGGAAATCAGCTGGAGTTAAGGGAAGCGGACAGCATGGAAGTGGTCCGTATGGTTCAGGATGGGCAGGTGGAAATTGGCTTTACAGGAACCACAGGCTCTGATCCTACCTGTGTATTTGAACCTTTTTATCATGACCGTCTGGTGATTATTACTCCCAATAATGATAAATACCGCCAATATGAGAAAACCGGGTTTCCCATAGAACAGTTTTATGAGGAGCGGTGGATCGTCCGGGAAGAAGGCTCCGGCACGAGAAAAGAAGCGGAACGTTATTTACAGGATATGGGGGTTGATTTAAACCGTCTTGAGATTGTAGCGACCATCAGCAATCAGGAGACTATTAAAAAGTCAGTGGAAGCGGCAATGGGGATTTCCATCATATCCGGAGCTGCTGTGGATGATTATGTAGAGCAGGGCTCCCTGCTTCGGTTTCCGTTGGGGGCCGAAGAGGTTTACCGGAAATTGTACATGGTTTGGAGCAAAAATCACAAACCCGGTAAGGCAGCCAGATTATTCATACGTTTTGTCCGGGAACTTTATGCTTATTTATAGAGTCTTCCTATAAGAACGGAATAACCTATGAAACAGGTATTATTAACGCAGCGCAGGTAAGAGATTATGAGAAAAAAAGAACAAAAAATTGTGATTACGTTCCGTACAACGGCAGAGGCCATTGCCATGGAGTCCCAATGCCAGAAGGAGGGGATACCGGGGCGTCTTATTCCGGTTCCCAGACAGATTTCTTCCGGCTGCGGACTTTCCTGGGCTATGCCGGTTAACTGGGATGGAGAGATAGAAAAATGGATGGAGATGAGGGGACTCCGATATGAGAAGTACGGGGAATATTTGATCTGATCGTTTCAATGGACTATGTGAAATTTTTAACGGATTTAAGTAAAAAGAGTCAGTGGAGAAGGGCTGCGGTTGCTTCTTTATGATTCTTTTTTTTATGCACGCAAGGAAAAAAAGTTATTTATAGAAAAAACCTATGAGTTATTTACCGACAATTATTGGCTAAGTTGGGAAGAATACTACTAATTATAAAAAATGTACAAAAATAAAATGTGTATTGACAAATAGTTGTACAATATGATATAGTCAACCTGTCACAAATTACAGGATTTTTTAGTATCAGTATTCAAGGAACTTATATATGCTCATAATTGGTTGAGCGTCTCTACCAACTACCGTAATAGTTGCCTATAAGTTTCCACGACATAATAAGTCCGGCTTTTTTGCCGTATACTTATAATATGCGTGTGAACAGATGGAAATAGCGGTAGTTTTTTATTGCGTATAATTATCAGAATGTATGGAACGCCGCAATTATGGCTGCCGTATTTTTAATTTTTCTGGTACGGAATAGGAGGTTCTATGACTGGTGGTAAAAATTTTGTGTTAAAAGGGAACATTTGTTACAGTGAAGATGTCCACTCGTTAAAGACGGTGGAGCAGGGGTACCTGATTTGTCAGGACGGGAAGTCGGCAGGAGTTTACAAAGAGCTTCCGGTGCAGTTTGCGGATTATCCTCTGGAAGACTTTGGAGATATGCTCATTGTACCCGGACTTGTTGATCTTCATATCCATGCGCCTCAGTTTGCCTTTCGCGGTTTGGGAATGGATTTAGAGCTTTTGGATTGGCTGAACACCAATACATTTCCGGAGGAAGCCAAGTATGCCGATCTGGAATATGCAAAAAAAGCATATGGAATTTTTGCAGAATCCATGAAAAAAAGTGCTACTACAAGGGCCTGTATCTTTGGAACCATTCACAGGCCGGCCACAGAGCTTTTAATGGACCTGATGGAGGAAACCGGTTTAAAGACCATGATCGGAAAGGTCAATATGGATCGCAATTCGCCGGATTATTTACGGGAACAGGGAGCAGAAGAGTCGGAGCAGGAAACTCTCCTCTGGCTGAAAGAAACAGGATCCAAATATGAGAACGTAAAGCCTATCCTTACACCCCGGTTTATTCCGTCCTGTACCGATGATCTGATGGAACGGCTGGGAAGGCTGCAGAAGGAGCAAGGACTCCCGGTTCAGTCCCATTTGTCGGAAAACCAGGGCGAGGTTAAATGGGTAAAAGAGCTTTGCCCGGCTTCTGAATTTTACGGAGATGCTTATGATCAGTTCGGCCTGTTCGGAGAAAATGGGAAAACCGTTATGGCTCATTGTGTTTCTTCTTCCGAAGAGGAAATTGAATTAATAAAAAATCGTGGGGTTTATGTTGCTCATTGCCCTCAGTCTAATACCAACTTATCATCAGGGATCGCTCCGGTCAGAACTTATCTGGACCGAAAGCTTAATGTTGGGCTTGGAACTGACGTGGCAGGAGGAAGCGGGGAATCCATTTTCCGTGCCATGGCAGATGCCATTCAGGTGTCAAAGCTTAGATGGAGGCTAACGGATGAAAGCTTAAAGCCGCTTACCGTGGAAGAGGCATTTTACCTGGGAACTTTAGGCGGAGGCTCTTTCTTTGGAATGGTGGGAAGTTTCCTGAAAGACTATGAATTTGATGCTTTGGTTTTGGATGACAGCGGTTTGCCTCATCCTCAGGAACTTAACTTAAGAGAGAGACTGGAACGGTTTATCTATCTGTCCGATGACAGGCATTTAAAGGGGAAATATACGGGGGGAAATAGAATTTTTTAGCTTTATTAATTTAAAAAGAACTGCATGGGGCAGATCTTAATACAGCAAAGAAAATATCTAACTATCAAGGAGGTAAAGTATGGAAACACAAAAAAGCGGGGGATTCTTAGAACGGGTTTTTCACTTATCTGAGAATCATACGGATGCAAGGACTGAAATCGTAGCCGGTATTACCACATTTATGACCATGGCTTATATTCTGGCAGTCAATCCAAGCATCTTAAGTGCCGCGGGAATGGACAGTGGAGCTGTATTTACGGCTACTGCACTTGGATCACTGTTTGCCACCCTTTTAATGGCAGGACTTGCAAATTATCCTTTTGTACTGGCACCAGGTATGGGACTTAATGCGTATTTTGCATATACCGTAGTCCTTAACATGGGCTATACCTGGCAGATCGCATTGACCGCCGTATTCGTCGAAGGTATTATTTTCATCATTCTTTCTCTGACGAATGTGCGAGAGGCAATTTTTAATGCAATTCCTATGAATTTAAAACATGCCGTATCCGTTGGTATCGGTTTGTTTATCGCATTCATCGGACTGCAGAATGCAAAGATTGTTGTGGATGGGGCAACTCTCGTTACCATGTATTCTTTCAAGGGCTCCCTTGCGGATGGTTCCTTCAATACCGTTGGTATTACCGTATTATTAGCAATTATCGGCATTCTGATTACGGCCGTGCTGGTAGTAAAAAATGTGAAAGGCAATATTTTGTGGGGTATTATTATTACATGGATTCTGGGTATGATCTGCCAGGCAGTTGGTTTGTACATACCCAATCCGGAACTGGGAATGTTCAGTGTATTCCCTGATTTTTCAGGCGGTTTTGGAATTCCGGATATGTCCCCAACCTTTTTCAAACTGGATTTTACCAAAATCATTTCTCTTGATTTCCTTGTAGTGATGTTTGCATTCTTGTTTGTAGACGTATTTGATACTCTGGGAACCTTAATCGGTGTGGCCTCCAAAGCAGATATGCTGGATAAAGAGGGAAAACTTCCGCAGATCAAGGGCGCATTATTGGCAGATGCCATTGGTACGACCGCAGGGGCATTATGCGGTACCTCTACCATCACTACCTTTGTAGAAAGTGCTGCCGGTGTTGCAGAAGGCGGCAGAACCGGATTAACTGCAGTGGTTTCAGCCATTCTGTTTGGCTTGTCCCTGTTCTTATCCCCGATTTTCTTAGCTATTCCGTCCTTTGCTACGGCTCCGGCTCTTGTAGTGGTAGGATTCCTGATGCTGACTTCCGTCACAAAGGTTGATTTTGTTGATTTTACAGAGGCAATTCCATGCTATATCGCAATTATTGCTATGCCATTTATGTACAGCATTTCCGAGGGAATCTCCCTGGGAGTTATCTCTTATGTTGTTATTAATGTGATAACAGGCAAAGCAAAAGAAAAGAAAATCAGTACCCTTATGTATGTTTTAGCGGTATTATTTGTGCTGAAATATATATTAATATAATAAAAAATTAACCAATAAAGCAGTCTGATTAAAATCAGAATTACCGGTCAACAGACACAGGGACTGGCGGCGACATCACTTTGATAAGCATTTTACGCTTTGAAAAAGTCTCGTCTCCGTCAGTCCTTTTCATAAGGGAAAGACCGGGAAGCTGCTTACTATCAGAATTAAAAATAGGAGGAGTAACTATGATAATCGGAAAAAGTGTTACCCGTGTCGATGCGCTTGATAAGGTCACGGGAAGATCCAAGTACACCGATGATCTTTGTGAGAGAAATGCTTTGATAGCTAAGATTTATCACTCAACCAAAGCCAATGGGGTTGTAACCTCCATTGATACCTCAGAAGCAGAAAAAATACCGGGAGTGGTCAAAGTAGTGACTTGTTTCGACGTACCTAAGATCTATTTCCCAACAGCAGGCCATCCATGGTCAACAGATCCTAGTCACCAGGATGTGGCGGACCGGCTTCTTTTAACGGACCGGGTTCGTTTTTGCGGCGATGACGTGGCAGCAGTAATCGCAGAAAATGAAATAGCTGCAAAGCAGGCAATCGCGGCTTTAAAGGTGGAATACGAGGAATATCCCTTTGTTCTTGACGTCCAGGAAGCCATGGCAGATGGAGCTCCCTGTCTTCATGAGAAATACCCGGGTAACGTATTGGGACATTCCAGCATCAGAAGAGGGAATCTGGAAGAGGCCATTAAAGAACCGGGGCTGACCAAAATTGACCAGTGGTATGACACTCCCGTTGTTCAGCACTGCCATATTGAAAACCATATTTGTTTTGCCAGTATGGAAAACGGAAAAATAACGGTAGTATCTTCTACCCAGATTCCTCATATCGTCCGTAGAGTAGTGGGGCAGGCCCTTGGTATCCCATGGGGAAGCGTCCGCATCATCAAACCTTATATAGGAGGCGGCTTTGGAAATAAGCAGGATGCTTTGTATGAGCCTCTTTGCGCCTATCTTTCAAAGGTGGTGGGAGGACGGCTGGTCAAGCTTGATGTGACCCGGGAGGAAACATTTGTAAGCAATCGTACAAGACACGCGATCCGCAGCCATATCATCAGCTGGGTGCGCCCTGACGGTACATTTGCCGCACGTAAACTGGAGTGCTTTTCCAATCAGGGAGCCTATGCTTCTCACGGACATGGAATTGCAGCAAAGGGCATGAATGCCTTCCCACAGTTATATCCCTGCGATAATATAGAATGCGATGCTTATACAGTATTCACCAATATGCCTGTGGCAGGCGCCATGCGTGGCTACGGAATCCCTCAGGCTATGTTCCCAGTGGAAAGCCAGACCGATGATATTGCTTTGGCGATCGGCATGGATCCGGTGGAATTCCGCCGTAAAAATCTGATGCCCGTAGGCTATGTAGATGGTTTTTCTAAAAACGAAAACTTTTATGATACCTTTAACCAGTGCTTGGAAAAGGGAAAGGCATATATAGATTTTGACCGGAAAAGGAAGGAATACGAAAACCAGACCGGCCCCGTACGCAAAGGCGTTGGCTGCTCGGTATTCTGGTATAACACGGCGGTATGGCCCATCAGTCTGGAATCCGCTTCCTGCCGTATGGTTCTCAATCAGGATGGATCGGTACAGGTGCAGCTGGCGGAGACGGAGATCGGTCAGGGTGCTGATACGGCATTTGCCCAGATGACAGCAGCTACCCTGGGAATTCCTTTTGAAATGGTTCACGTAATTTCCTGCCAGGATACGGATATCACTCCCTTTGGTACTGGTTCCTATGCCTCAAGACAGACCTATGTAGGAGGCTTTGCCATAAAGCAGACGGCGCTCTTATTAAAAGAGCGGATATTAAAATATGCTTATGAGCTGACCCGGATGCCGTCCTTTAACCTGGATATCATAGATGGAAAGATCGTACGGACCACAGATGGAAGAGAACTTATGACCTTAGGTGAACTATCCACGGAGGCTCTTTACAGTCTGTCTCACAGCGAGCATTTGACCTCTGAGAGTACTTATCAGATAAAATCCAATGCCTATTCCTTTGGATGCTGCTTTGCCGAGGTAGAAGTGGATATTCCCATGTGTAAAGTGAAACTGGTTGATATCATCAATGTCCATGACTGCGGCCAGCTGATCAACCCGGCCCTTGCTGAGGCTCAGGTCCATGGAGGAATGAGTATGGGAATCGGCTATGCCCTTTCAGAACAGCTTCTTATTGACGCAAAAACTGGAAAAACTTTAAATGATAATCTGCTGGATTATAAATTGTCTACTACCATGGACCACCCTCATCTGGAGGCCCAGTTTGTGGAAAATTATGAACCTACCAGTGCATTTGGAACAAAGTCTCTGGGTGAACCTCCGGCCTGTCCGGTGGCTCCGGCAATCCGTAATGCCATTTTAAATGCAACAGGCGTGAGCATGTACCAGATACCAATGACATCCCAGGCTTTATTTAAACGGTTCAAGGAAGAGGAACTTTTCTGAACTGTAACAACTTGATAGCAAGGAGGAAGGCTCTATGTATGATATGAAAGCATTATATGAAGCAAATACCGTAGAAGAGGCGGTAAAGCTGCGTATGGAACATCCGGAAGCACAGATCATAGCTGGCGGCAGCGATGTTTTAATACAGATGCGGGAAGGAAAACGTGCCGGTAAGGAATTGATCAGTATTTATATGATCGATGAAATGAGAGGTGTGAAACTTGACGAGGAAGAGGCCATACGCATAGGCTCTCTCACCAGTTTTTCCCATATTACGAAGGATCCGATCATCCAGGAATACATCAACGTTCTTGGAGAAGCAGTAGATATGGTTGGCGGTCCCCAGATAAGAAACATTGCAACAATCGGAGGAAACACCTGCAATGGTGTTACATCAGCAGATTCGGTATCTACGCTTTTTGCATGGGATGCAGTGATCGAGCTGACTGGCCCGGAAGGAATCCGTCGGATCCCTATCAGCGATTTCTATATTAAAGCAGGAACCGTGGATATTAGAGAGGGAGAACTTCAGACGGCAGTGATCATACCAAAGAATAGCTATGAAGGATATAAGGGCCATTATATCAAATACGCCAACAGAAACGCCATGGATATCGCTACCACAGGATGTTCCGTAAATGTCAAGCTGTCAGAGGATAAAAAGACAGTAGAAGACATCAGGATCGCTTTTGGAGTAGCAGGCCCGATTCCCATGCGCACGAAAAGCGCAGAACGACTGGCGAAGGGGCAGCCGGTATCGAAAGAACTGGCAGAAGCCTTCGGAAAAGAAATCCTTGAAGATATCAATCCTCGTGATAGCTGGCGGGCCTCAAAGGATTTCCGTAAGCACATCGCCGTGGAAATGGCAACCCGTTGTTTCATAGAGTCAGTGAAACTTTCAGGAGGTGAGATCTAATGCCGGCACAATATAAATTAGTGAAATGTACCATCAATGGAAAATACACAGAAACAATGGTGGATGTACGGGCTTCCCTTACCGATATGCTGAGGGATGATTACCGCCTGACTTCCGTAAAAAAAGGCTGTGAGGTAGGGGAATGCGGAGCCTGTAACGTGATCATAGATCATGAATGCTTCAATTCCTGCATCTATCTGGCTGTTTGGGCAGATGGAAAAAGTATCACAACCTTAGAAAGCCTTATGGGTCCAAATGGAGAGCTTTCCGACATCCAGCAGGCATTTATCGACGAGGCAGCGGTTCAGTGCGGATTCTGCACGCCGGGATTTATCATGTCAGCGGTAGAAATTTTGGAAAGCGGAAAAGAGTATACCAGAGATGAGCTTAGAAAGCTGATGTCCGGCCATTTATGCCGGTGCACGGGCTATGAGAATATCTTAAATGCGGTAGAGAAAACCATGCTCCGCAGATTAGGAAAATTACCATCCTAAATACAGCTAAAAAGGAACAGTTGAAAAGGAGCAAGGCCAAAGCAACAGAAACGTTGCCGTAGCCTTGCTCCTTTCTTCATTCAATTAAGAAACATAATCCCCAGGTTTAAGTACCCGGTAAATGTGATCCAAAGTAAATAAGGAACTTGCAAAACTGCTGCATCCGGATTGACAGTCCAGAAGGCAGATATCATTTTTACAACAGAGTACCAAAGGAAAAGGAGAATCAAAAATGACAGCAGATAGTTTTTTAGGTTAAAAAACACCAGGCTCCGGAGGAAGTTAAGCAGCAGCTGGATTCCATATAGCCGGAGAGCCTCTCCTTTTCTGTGAGACGGCGAAGAGACGGCAAGATAGGAGCCGAACCCCATGAGGATATATAATGCGGTCCATATGATCGGAAGGAGCCATATTGGGGGAGAAAGGGCAGGGTGATTTAAGGTTTTATATATGGACAAGCCGTTTCTCGTCAAAAATGCTGTCAAAGCCCCAACTCCTAAGGGAATAGCGGTAAAAGCAGATAATTTTATCTGGTTTTTATCCATATGGCTTCACCTGTCTATGATTTGTTACTATCTTATTCAGCCGGAGGGTGGAATATCCATATGCCGTCTGAATTCCCTGGGAGTTATTCCGAATTTTTCCTTAAAGATCCGGTTAAAATAGGACAGATTGTTAAACCCCGTATCCCCTGCAATGGTTAGTACCGAATCCTCAGAGGACAGGAGCAGCCTGGAGGCCATGGTCAGGCGGTAATCATTTAAGTAAGCGGTAAAAGGCATTCCCATCGTGTTCTTAAAAAATCTCATAAAATGAGACTGGCTCATGCCGCAGGCGTCGGATACTTCTTCTATGGAAAGCGGCCTGTTGTAATGCTGTTCCACATATTTAAGGATCTGCCTGGTCCGCTCCAGCTCTTTTTTGGGGCGGGGTGGAGGAGAGGAAGATGACGCTTCATTGCTCCAGAAAAGAAAAAACAGCTCCATTAATTTTCCTTTGATTAACAGCTCATAGCCCTCAGGGAATGTCTCACGGACCTGATCGATCTGGTCTAAGCAGGAAGCGATTCCACTGTAAAAGGGAATGTCTTTTGTCATGTGCACCGGAAGATTTTTCTGTCCCCGGCTGATGGGGGAGAGATAGGATTCCCAGCAGACATCCGGATGCCTGGAGCGCAGCAGATTTAAGTCAAAGATTATATTCTCATACTCCATGGATTCCTGCTTCCACTTTTCGATGGTATGAAGCTTACCAGGGCTGACGACGATGATGTCACCCCCATGGACCTCATAGGGAACAAAATCCACCGATACCAATCCGGTCCCTTTCTTAATGTAGATGAATTCCATCTCATCGTGCCAGTGCAGCGGAACCTTGCTAAAATCCAGGGGTATGGTGCAGGGGTAAGTCAGGTAAGGAAAACCGGAAGGGTCCTGTTCCCGCTTTTCCTGATAGTTTTCGTACTGTATGATATTCATAAAACACCTGTTTTTCGAAAAAGTTAAGTGGTTGATGATAGTATTGTATCATAATATGCCAGAATGCTGCAAGATAAACACCGCCTGGGATACTATAATACAAGAGTAGCGGTATAGAATGCAAAAAAGGAGTGGATTTTATGAATCTTGAGCAACGGATTATTGAAATATACGGTAAAGCGGTAAATCAGTGTTCTAATAAGGAGATATATTCTGCATTGCTGAAAATTGTCCAGGAGGAAGCGGAAAAAAAACGGCAGGAGGAAGGAAAGAAAAAGGTATATTATATATCTGCGGAATTCTTAATCGGAAAACTTCTTTCCAATAATCTGATCAACCTTGGAATGTATGAGGAGGTCCGTCAGGTTCTTATGAAAAATGGCAAAAATATTTGCGAGATCGAGGAAATGGAGCCAGAGCCTTCTCTTGGAAACGGCGGTCTGGGACGTCTTGCCGCTTGTTTTCTGGATTCTATGGCAACCCTTGGCCTAAACGGAGACGGCATTGGTCTTAATTATCATTTTGGTTTATTTAAGCAAAGCTTTGAGGACCATCTTCAGGTGGAGGATCCCAATCCCTGGATAGAGCAGAATGGCTGGCTTACCCGGACAGAAGTCAGTTATCCAGTGACCTTCGGAGGACTGAGCGTTCGTTCCAGAATGTATAATATAGGGGTGACTGGCTATCAGGGACGGACTAACCAACTTCATCTGTTTGACCTGGAAACCATTGATGAGGAGATCATACAAGACGGGATTTCCTTTGATAAAGAGAACATTAAAAAGAATCTGACCCTGTTCCTCTACCCGGATGACAGTGACGAGGCCGGAAGGAAGCTTCGCATTTACCAGCAGTATTTTATGGTCAGCAGCGCTGCCCAGTATATTCTTGATGAGTGCGTTAAAAAGGGCTGCAAACTTTATGATTTACCAGATTATGCGGTGATCCAGATCAATGATACCCACCCCTCCATGGTGATCCCGGAACTGGTACGTCTTTTAACTCTGAGAGGGATTTCCTTTGAAGAGGCAGCGGAGATTGTCAGCAGGACCTGTGCTTACACCAATCATACCATTCTTGCAGAAGCCCTTGAAAAGTGGCCTATGGAATATTTAGAGGAGGCTGTACCCCAACTGGTGCCTGTCATAAAGAAACTGGATAAACAAGCCCGCAACGTTCATCAGGATCCTTCTGTAGCGATCATTGATGAAAAGGATCTGGTGCACATGGCCCATATGGATATCCATTATGGTTTCAGCGTCAATGGAGTGGCGTACCTTCATACAGAGATTCTGAAAAAAAGTGAATTGAAGAAATTTAATGATATTTATCCAGAGAAATTTTCCAATAAAACAAACGGGATCACCTTCCGCAGGTGGCTTCTCCATTGCAATCCTTTGCTTACGCAGCTGATTACCTCCAGAATCGGAGAAGGGTATAAGAAAAACGCCATGGAGCTGGAAAAGCTGGCTGCGTTTGATGATGAAGCAACCTTAAAAGCAATCCTGGATATTAAAAAGCAGAATAAGACAGCGTTAAAGGAATATCTTATGTTAACCCAGGGTGTGGATATCAATGAAAACTCCATTTATGATATTCAGGTCAAGCGCCTCCATGAATATAAGAGACAGCAGATGAATGCCCTTTATGTGATTCACAAGTATCTGGAGATAAAAAAAGGAAACTTACCGTCCGCCCCGGTCACCGTGATTTTCGGTGCCAAGGCAGCCCCTGCCTATGTGATTGCAAAGGATATCATTCACTTGATCCTGTGTCTCCAGGAGCTGATAAACAATGATCCCCAGGTAAGCCCCTACTTGAAGGTGGTGATGGTGGAAAACTATAACGTATCCAAAGCAGAAAAGCTGATTCCTGCCTGTGATATCTCTCAGCAGATTTCCCTGGCATCCAAGGAGGCCAGCGGGACCGGAAACATGAAGTTCATGCTAAACGGGGCAGTGACTCTTGGAACGATGGATGGTGCCAATGTGGAGATCGCAGAGCTGGTGGGAAAGGACAATATTTATATATTCGGAGAATCCAGTGAAACGGTGATCCGGCATTATGAAAAAGCGGATTATGTATCTAAGGAATATTACGAAACGGATGGGGAGATCCGGGAAGCTCTGGACTTTATGGTAGGAGCAGAGATGACTGCTATCGGCCATAAGGAGAACTTAAAAAGGCTCTATGATGAGATATTAAAGAAGGACTGGTTCATGACCCTGTTAGATTACAAAGCTTATTCGGCTGCCAGGGAAAGGATTTATAAGGATTATGAGGATTCTTTTGTATGGGCGAAAAAGATGTTAATCAATATCAGTAAGGCAGGGTATTTCTCTTCGGACAGGACCATTCTTGAGTATAACCGGGATATTTGGAAACTGTAAAATAATAAATGCCCTTCCGCTTTAAGCCAAAGCTTTCAGCGGAAGGGCATTTTGTTATAATTTTGTTTTATTACGCATCCTGCATAGCAGCTTTTGCCATCTCTTTATCTTCTTTACTCATAGGGAAGCAAAGGCTTGCGCAGATTGATACGATACAGCACACGGCAGCCGGTGCGCTTGTTAATGGCGCAATGGCTTCTAATAAAGGCTGAATGAACGCTGGGAAGGTTTCCACGGCCAGACTCATGGAGGTAAGTCCAATACCAAATGACAGTGTAATACCGATAATGGTTACGTTTCTCTCGGAGAAACCAGCTTTGGCAATCATCTTAATACCATTTAATGTAATCATGGCAAATACAGAAATAATAGCGCCGCCCAAAACTGCATCCGGGATGGTTTGGAAAAGAGCTGCCAATTTCGGAATGAGTCCGCACAAAGCCAAGAATATAGCTCCTACGGCAACGCACCATTTGTTAACGATTTTCGTCATGGAGATAATGCCCGCATTCTGTCCAAACGCGGTGTTTGGCAGTGCGTTAAATACAGCTGCTAACATGGATCCACCCGCATCTGCAAGGATGGCACCGGCTGTTTCTTCGGAGGTAGGTTCCCTGTCAAACGCTGCAATGGTGATACCGCCGGTGTTACCGATGGTTTCCAGTCCGGAAATGACATAAAACAGGGCGAAGTTTAAGATACCAGCTATGGAGAATTTGAGGCCGAAATAAAACGGTAATGGTACGGAGACAACTTTAGCCGCTGTAATCGGTGCAAAATCTACCATACCTAAGGCGATAGACACCACATATCCAATAGCCAGTCCAAAAAGTAAAGCGGAATTCTTTACAATGCCTTTGCCATACTTTTGGAGCAATAATACAAGGACAAACACAAATAACGCCATGCCTACATTTTTCATTGAACCAAATACGCCTGTAAATTGATATTTAGCCGGATTCTCGTTATATGCCGCCAAATTAGCTGCTGCGCCTGAACCGCCGTTAAAGTATCGTGCTCCCGCGCTTAATAAGTTTAATCCAATGGCAATGAGCGTTGTTCCCACCACGATCGGTGAAAACAGATTGGCAAGTCTCTTATAGAAGAACCCCATAAATACTTCAACAAGACCACCAACAAGTGAACAGCCAAGAACCAGCGCGTATATATCACGCGGATCGGTCAGCCCCATGGAAGGTGCGATTTGAGTGGCAACAATGGCAGCCACGGAAACAAATGCAAAGGATGTACCCATGACAATGGGTAGATTCGCTCCTATGCGGTAGCTCTTCCCAAGCTTGAGCGGATACAGCTGAAACAAGGTGGTTATACCGGATACAATCATTGCGGAAGATAACATAACGGTCTTATCCGCTGGCTCTAACCCACAGATACCGGCAATGATAAGTATGGGAGCTAAGTTGCCCGTAAACATAGCCAGTATGTGCTGCAAACCTAGTGGGAATGCAGTTTTAAAACTTGGTCTGCCTTCCAGTTGATAGATCAGTTCTTTGTCGTTTTGCTTATTCAAAGATAGTCCCTCTCTTTACTATAGATTTTCAAAGTCTTATAGGGGACTGTTAAGAAGTAATTTGACAGTCCCCAGTCCCCCTTACAAAACCCCTTTTGTAATGACTAATCATGTCTTCTATGATAGCCGACGACTTTGAATCTTGGTATTTTACCTAATGTAAATATTCTATTATAATAAAAAAATTCATAATTTTACTTATGAATGTGAGTTCCGGTCTTCTCTAAGATTCCATCTTTTGCTTTCTCAAGCAAGGTAATGAGCGCTTTACGCCCTTCCTTGGAATCTGCAAATTTCACGGCAGCCTGAACCTTTGGCAGCATGGAGCCAGGAGCGAAGTGTCCTTCTCCAATATACTTGCGGGCATCGTCTGTTGTGATATCGTCCAACCATTTCTCTTCCGGTTTACCGAAGTTTATTGCTACTTTCTCAACTGCTGTGAGGATGATTAAGAAGTCTGCATCCAGTTCCTCTGCCAGCAATTCACTTGCAAAATCTTTGTCAATAACTGCGCTTGCGCCTTTTAAATGATTTCCCTGAAGGGTAACGGGAATACCGCCGCCTCCGCAGGCAATAACCAGCTGTCCTGCTTCCACAAGGGAGCGGATTGCGCCGATTTCAATAATTTCTGAAGGGCTTGGAGAAGCTACCACACGGCGGTATCCCCGTCCTGCATCTTCTTTTGTGATGTATCCGTACTTTTCCTCAGCCAGTTTCGCTTCCTCTGCAGTCATGAAGTGACCGATTGGCTTGCTGGGAGAGTTGAAGGCAGGATCGTTTTCATCCACACGAACCTGTGTGATCATGGTGGTTACAGGAATGTTACTGATGTTCCTGTTTACCAGCTCTTCTCTTAAAGCATTCTGTAAGTCATAGCCGATATAAGCCTGGCTCATGGCTACACAGACGGAAAGAGGAGTGTTTGGCTGTTTGGGATCTTCCCGTGTTAAAGCGCTCATTGCGTTGTTAATCATACCCACCTGTGGGCCGTTGCCGTGAACCACCACTACTTCACAGCCTTCTTCGATCAAATCAACGATTGCTTTTGACGTGATCTTTACTGCAGCCATCTGCTCTGATAAAGTATTACCTAAAGCATTGCCGCCTAACGCAATAACAATTCTTTTCTTCTTTTCCATTTAGTTATCCTCTTAGTTAAGAATTATTTAAAAGGCACACCCGTATCCATTGGTAGGCTGCAGGTGCGCCTGATATTCTTAAATATGGGGCAGCTGCCCCGATGTGAAATTATTCAAAAATTCTCGGTGTTTTTCCAGATTCCAGCTTCTTTAAGATTTCCTGTGGATTCTCAAATTTGCTTAAGAAGATCATAGCTGCGATTACATATGGCTTGTAGCTTGCTTCTTTGTATAATGGATCGCGGTAACGATCGAATACGGAAGCTACAACTTCACCGTCCTTGCAGCTTACATCGTTGATGTCAGCTGGCAAGCAGTGCATGTAAAGTGCCTTGCCATCTTTTGTGGTCTTCATAAGCTCTTCTGTACAGCACCAGTCTTTGTGGCTTGCGTTCTGAGCCAGTAATTCTTTCTCAAGAGCCTTGATGCCGTCTGTATCGCCTTCACCGTAAAGGTTGGTTCTCTTTTCCATAGCTGCGAATGGAGCCCAGCTCTTTGGATATACAACGTCAGCATCCTTGAATGCGTCAGCCATATCGTTGGATACACGGAAGGAACCGCCGGATTTCTCAGCGTTCTTCTTTGCAACTTCAACAACTTCAGGCATAACTTCGTAGCCTTCCGGATGAGCTAAAACAACTTCCATACCCATACGTGTCATTAAGCCGATGATTCCCTGAGGAACGGATAATGGCTTTCCGTAGGAAGGAGAGTAAGCCCATGTCATAGCCAGCTTTTTGCCCTTTAAATTCTCGATGCCGCCCATTTCATGGATGATGTGAAGCATATCAGCCATACTCTGAGTTGGATGGTCAATGTCGCACTGTAAGTTTACTAAGGTTGGTCTCTGCTCTAAGATGCCGTCTTTATTACCCTGGGTAACAGCGTCCATAAATTCATGCATATAGGTATTTCCTTTGCCGATATACATATCATCGCGGATACCGATAACATCTGCCATGAAGGAAACCATGTTAGCTGTTTCACGAACGGTCTCGCCGTGAGCTACCTGGGATTTGCCCTCGTCTAAATCCTGAACTTCCAGACCAAGTAAGTTACATGCGGAAGCGAAGGAGAAACGGGTACGTGTAGAGTTGTCACGGAATAAAGAAATTCCAAGGCCGCTCTCGAATACTTTTGTGGAAATGTTGTTTTCTCTCATAAAGCGGAGAGCATCAGCAACGGTCCAGACAGCTTCCAGCTCGTCGTCGCTCTTTTCCCATGTTAAGAAGAAGTCATTCTCATACATCTCCTTAAAGTTTAAGGAATTCAGTTTGTCAATGTAATCCTGTAAGGTTTTCATATTGTAGTTAGCCTCCTGAATATTATCTTGTTTTATTGTTATCTATCCTTCATGCAGTCTGCCAGGCATTGATTGGGGAAGGAATGATCGGCAGATTGCAAAAATGATTGTTAGGAGTGGCGGCAGGCCTGGAAGGCCTGCTGCCAGAATTATGGTAAAATAGTTGATAATGGCTTGGTTAAATTATTTGCAGTAAGCGGTTGGAAGTGCTGCATATACAGCTGCACAGGTAACCAGATCCTGTTTCCAGGTCTTCTCGTTAGGAGCATGAGCCTGTGCTTCTGCACCAGGTCCAAAGCCGATGCATGGGATTCCGTTACGGCCCATGATGGAAACGCCGTTTGTAGAGAAGGTCCACTTGTCGGTAAGAGGACGGGCAGTTCTCATAGCAACCGTTTCTTCTGCACCGATTCTTGCATCACCGTAAAGGTTCTTGTAAGCTTCTTCCAGTGCCTTGGTAACATCGTGATCCTCCGGAATAACCCAGGTTGGGAAGTAGCACTCGATCGGATAAGTAAGTCCTGTGTAGGAAGGACGGGAATATTCGTACATGGAAACAGTAACGTCATTGCCGTATTTCTTAACGTTTGGAAGATTGCGGATCTCTTCCAGGCAGCTTTCCCATGTTTCGCCTGCGGTCATACGACGGTCTAAGGATACGGAACAGGAGTCAGCAACTGCACAACGGCTTGGGGAGGTGAAGAAGATCTCGGAAGCAGTAACAGTACCGCGGCCTAAGAAGTTTGCTTCTTTCCACTCTTTGTTGTACTTCTCATCAAGCATTTTTACAAGGCCTTTGATTTCCTTGTCATCAGCAGCATCGTTCTCGTTAAGAGAGCGAACGTTCTGAAGAATATCAGCCATCTTGTAGATTGCGTTGTCACCGCGCTCTGGTGCGGAACCGTGGCAGGAGACACCCTTTACGTCGATACGGATTTCCATACGGCCTCTCTGTCCGCGGTAGATACCGCCGTCGGTTGGCTCTGTGGAAACAACGAATTCCGGACGAACCTTGCCTTCGTTGATGATATACTGCCAGCAAAGACCGTCACAGTCTTCTTCCTGAACAGTACCGGTAACTAATACGGTGTATTTGTCATTTAAAAGACCTAAGTCCTTCATGATTTTTGCACCGTAAACAGCAGATACGATACCGCCGCACTGATCGGATACTCCGCGGCCGCCGATTTCTGTATCATTCTCGTAGCCTTCGTATGGATCAAATGTCCAGTTGCTCTTGTTTCCGATACCAACAGTATCAATGTGAGCGTCAAAACCGATTAAAGTCTTGCCGGTTCCCATATAACCTAATACGTTGCCCATGCCGTCGATTTCTACTTTGTCGAAATCCAGCTTCCGCATTTCTTCTGCGATGCGGTCGATGTGAGCCTTCTCATCACAGCTCTCGCCTGGGAATTTAACGATTTCCCGTAAGAATTTTGTCATGTCGGCTTCATAATTTTTTGCTGCTTCTTTGATTTTGTTGTAATCCATGTTTTTGTCCTCCATATTTATAATTTATTTAAGAAGTTCGATTCGCCTTTGGCTCATCGAACGGCTAATTTTCTAAGTTCAGTCCGCACTGTGTTTGCCTTTACTAAGAAAATTATGCCTAACGTTCTTTTCCGTCCCAGACAATTGCTTTGTAACGCTCTGGATCGGTGTCACCCTCAGTAGAGAAGAGGAGAACTTTTGAATCCTTATTAAGTCCTAAATGCTCTTTTAACTCCTTGTATTCATCAAGAAGCATGATGCAGGCAAGAACTCCGAAAGGAGCAGCGCCTGATTCGCCGGAAGTTACCGGTGCATCGCCTTTGATAGGAGCAGCAAGCATTCTCATGCCCTGGGCAGCTACCCAGTCAGGAGCAGATACAAAGGTATCTACGTGATTCTTTAAAATATCCCAGGAAATTGTGTTTGGCTCTCCGCAGGCAAGGCCGGCCATAATGGTCTGCATATCGCCGTCTACGATGCGGATATCTCCGTCGCCGGCTTTTGCACCCTTATAGAGGCAGTCAGCTACATCAGCTTCCACAACGACTACCTTAGGAGGATTCTCTGGATAACGGTTTGCAAAATATCCCTGAACAGCTCCTGCAAGAGAACCTACACCAGCCTGAACAAATACATGGGTCGGTCTGTCGCAGCCGTTTTCCTCAAGCTGTTCATTCGCTTCCAGTGCCATGGTTCCGTAGCCCTGCATGATCCAGGCAGGAATCTCTTCGTAACCATCCCAGGCAGTATCCTGTACCACAACGCCGTTCTTTGTTTTAGAAGCAGCATCTGCAGCCATGCGGACACATTCGTCATAGTTGACTTCTTCAATGGTAACAGTAGCGCCTTCTGCTTTAATATTGTTGAAACGGGTGATCGTGGAGCCCTTTGGCATATAGACTACGGATTTCTGGCCTAACCGGTTTGCTGCCCATGCAACACCACGTCCGTGATTACCGTCGGTAGCAGTGAAGAAGGTCGCCTGGCCAAACTCTTCTCTTAATGCGTCAGATGTGAGGACACTGTAGGGAAGATCGGAAACATCTTTTCCAGTCTGCTTTGCAATGTACTTTGCAATAGCAAAGGATCCGCCTAATACCTTGAATGCATTTAAGCCGAACCGGTAAGATTCGTCTTTCATGTAAACCTGGCCAAGGCCTAAATAATCTGCCATGTGATCCAGCTTTACAAGAGGAGTCTTGCTGTACTGAGGAAAGCTTTCGTGGAAAACTCTTGCTTTCTTGATTTCATCAGTAGCCATAACCGGTAAATTTTTATCATCGGTCTTTGGCATGGTGTTTACAACCCATTGGATTGGTTTCATGATTTTTCATTCTCCTTTTTTCTACATTAATATATTACTTATCTTTATTTGTATCCATATAACTGTATAAAGTGAATTTGGATATGCCAAAATAATTGGAAACCTTGTCGCCTGATCTGGTAATAAGGAAAGCACCGGCATCATTTAAATACTGGATTGCCGCAACTTTGTCATCTTTGCTCATAAGAGCGACCGGTTTGCCAACCAAGGCAACAGACTGTTCGATCAGTGCATCAAGTAAATCATTCACATTATGGGTGATTCTTTTTGGCTGCTTCTCATCGTCTCCTGTTTCCGAGGTGGAGAGAAGAGATTTTAAGGAATTGTCTATGGTAAGCAGTCCTGTGATATCATAGTTAAGAGCCAGAATGTAATCAATGGTATTATTTTTGCCTCTTATATACATGGTGCTGGATTTAAGGATCCTGCCGTCATCGGTTCTTGTTAAATAGGATAAGCGGTCTTTTAAAAGATCCGGGTTCTTTTTTAACGTTTCAAGAACGATTTCAGAGGGACCATCCCCCAGCTTTCTGTTGCTTACCTGGCCGTTCTCAATATAGACAATAGAACTCTCTATATCTTCTTTCCTAATGTCGTGGATAACTACCTCACAGTTGTTACCAAAATGAGCAGCAATTCCACTAGCGATTTGCGTTAACAGTTCAAGCTTTGTATCCATCGTTTGCCCTCCCCTCATCGGAACATCTTATACACTCATCATAGCATAAAAAATTAAAATTACAAGTGGTTTTCTAAAAATTTTTTAGGTTCGCTAAAATTTTTTTGTTTTTTCACTTGCATTTCTTTATATGAAATGATACACTGTACCTAGTGAGGGATTTATGGTGTAATCTGTATAGAAAATGTCGAATTATAGGAGTGAGTATAAGCAGATTGCAAAAATTGAGTACAGGCATAGGATTGGTTCTTATGTGAGGTTTGTACAGTCGAATATTTTAAGGTTTAACCTAAATTATGATTAGAAAATGGAAAAAAAGGAGATGGAAACATGCTGATTATCGGTAATGGAAGAATGATTACAAGAGACCCCGGGAATCCGTTTTTTGAGAACGGCGCAGTTGCAATGGAGGGGAACGTGATCCGCAAAGTTGGAACCACAGAAGATATGAAGAAAGCATACCCGGATGCGGAGTACATCGACGCAAAGGGCGGAGTTATCATGCCAGCCTTTATTAATGCCCACGAACATATTTATAGCTCTTTTGCCCGAGGCTTAAGCATCAATGGATATGATCCTCACGGATTCTTAGAGATCCTTGACGGAATGTGGTGGACCATTGACCGCAACCTCACTTTAGAAGAAACACGGTTAAGCGCCATGGCGACTTACATCGATTCCATTAAGAACGGTGTGACGACAACCTTTGACCATCACGCAAGCTTCGGCCATATTACAGATTCTCTGTTTAAGATCGAAGAGGCTGCGAAAGAGACCGGTGTCCGTTCCTGTCTGTGCTATGAGGTTTCTGACAGAGACGGCAAAGAGAAGGCAAAAGAAGCAGTTCTTGAGAACGAAGCATTTATTAAGCACGCTTTGGCAGATGACAGCGACATGATTGCAGGAATGATGGGTATGCATGCCCAGTTCACCATTTCTGATGAGACCATGGAGCTTGCAGCTTCCCATAAGCCTGAAGGTGTTGGTTATCACATCCATGTAGCAGAGGGGATCGAAGATCTTCATGACTGCTTAAAGAAATATGGAAAACGTATCGTAGACCGTCTCATGGACTGCAATATCCTGGGAGAAAAGACCCTCCTTGGACACTGCATCTATATCAATCCTCATGAGATGCAGCTGATTAAGGATACGGATACCATGGTAGTTCACAATCCGGAATCCAACATGGGCAATGCATGCGGATGCCCGCCAACCATGGAACTGGTTCACAGAGGAATCTTAACAGGTCTTGGAACTGATGGTTATACTCACGACATGACAGAATCCTATAAAGTGGCCAATGTTCTGCACAAGCATCATTTATGCGATCCCAATGCAGCATGGGGCGAAGTTCCGAAGATGCTGTTTGAAGGAAATGCAAAGATTGCAGGACGTTACTTTAAGAAGCCATTGGGCGTATTAAAAGAGGGCGCGGCAGCAGATGTGATCGTTACCGACTATATTCCGTTAACCCCTATGAATGGGGATAACTGCAACAGTCATATCCTTTTCGGAATGACAGGACGCAGCGTGGTAACCACAGTAGGCAACGGAAAAGTGCTGATGAAGGATCGTATCCTTACGGCCATTGATGAAGAAAAGGTGATGGCAGACTGCAGACAGGCAGCAGCTGAACTTGCAAACCGGATTAATTCCAGATAATATTACTTTCATAAAATCAAAAAAAAGAGTAATATAAATAAATATAGAATATTCACGGAGGGTTGTCTGAGGAGAAATAATGCGGACAACCCCGTTACAGGAGGTAAAACATGGGAGATAGAATGACTCCAATGCCATTTGGGCAGTTAGTGGACTGGATCGTAAAAGAACAAGAAAAGAATGATACTGTTTTTGGTGTCTACAGACCTTATAAAGCAGACGAGAAAAACAACCGCAAAATATTCGGACGTAATTTGGAGACACCTATGGGACCGGCAGCCGGCCCTCATACCCAGCTTACACAGAATATTGTAGCTTCCTACTATGCCGGAAGCCGTTTCTTTGAATTAAAGACTGTCCAGATCTTAGACGGAGAAGATCTGCCTGTAAGCAAACCATGTATTAAGGCAGATGACGAGTGCTATAACTGTGAGTGGTCTACAGAACTTTATGTTCCACAGGCTCAGGACGAATACATCAAGGCATGGATCCTGCTTCACATCATTGCCAAAGAATACGGCCTTGGAGCAATGGATGGCTTCCAGTTCAACATGAGCGTTGGATATGATCTGGAAGGAATTAAATCCCCGAAGGTGAACTCCTTTATCGATAACATGAAGGATGCAAAAGATACAGAGATGTTTAAGGATTGCATAAAATATCTTTTCGATCATTTGGATCAGTTTAAGAACGTGACCAGAGAAGATATCGAGAGCATTCCTTCCGAAATCTGCAATTCCGTAACCCTTTCCACTCTTCACGGATGTCCTCCTCAGGAGATTCAGAGAATTGCTACTTACCTGATTGAGGAAAAGGGACTGAATACCTTCATTAAGTGCAACCCGACCCTTCTTGGATATGAATTTGCCAGAAAGACCATGGATGACATGGGATATGATTATGTATCATTCGGTGATTTCCACTTCCTTGATGACTTACAGTACGAGGATGCAATTCCCATGTTAAAGACCCTTATGGCTTTGGCTGGGAAAAAGAACTTGGAATTCGGTGTTAAGATTACCAATACCTTCCCGGTTGATGTAAAAAATAAAGAGCTTCCAAGCGAAGAGATGTATATGTCCGGAAAGTCTTTATATCCTCTTTCCATTACACTGGCAGCCAGACTGGCAAAGGAATTTGACGGAAAGTTAAGAATTTCCTTCTCAGGCGGTGCAGATTACCACAACATCAATGCAATTGTAGATGCAGGAATCTGGCCTGTAACCGTGGCAACCACTCTTTTAAAGCCAGGCGGCTATCAGAGACTTTACCAGATCGCAGAGAAGTTAGAAGGCGGACAGGTGGAGTTTACAAAAGTTGATCCGGAAAAGACTGCGAAACTGGCAGCAGATGCAGTTCATGATCCTCATCACAAAAAGGCAGTAAAACCACTTCCTATCAGGAAGATGCCTAAAAGCGTTCCCCTTATTGACTGTTATGTGGCTCCATGTAAGGAAGGCTGCCCCATTCATCAGGATATCACCACCTATTTACAGCTTTCCGGTGCAGGCAAATATGAGGATGCGATGAAGGTAATCGCAGAGAAGAATCCGCTTCCATTCATAACAGGAACCATCTGTGCCCATAACTGTATGAGCAAGTGTAACAGGAACTATTATGAAGATCCGGTAAATATCCGCGGAGTTAAGCTGGTCTGTGCAGAAGGCGGCTATGATGCCTTCATGAAGGAGATCAAAGCAGGTGAACTGAAGGGCAAAAAGACAGCAGTAGTAGGCGGCGGCCCGGCTGGCCTTGCAGCAGCTTATTTCCTGACAAAGAACGGAATGCCTGCAACCATCTTTGAAAAGAGCGGCAGCTTAGGAGGCGTGGTAAAACATGTGATCCCTGGATTCCGTATTCCGGATGAGGCGATTGATAAGGATGCAGCTCTGTCTCTGGCATATGGTGCTGAAGTTAGATTCAATGCTGAAGTGACAGATTTAGAAGCCTTAAAGAAGGAAGGATTCGATTATATTATCCTTGCAACAGGCGCGTCAAAACCAGGCGTGTTAAAGCTTGAAGCAGGAGAGACCATAAATGCTTTAGATTTCCTGGCTCAGTTTAAGGAGACCGACGGAAAACTAAACATCGGTAAAAATGTAGTAGTCATCGGCGGCGGCAATACTGCCATGGATACAGCCAGAGCGGTAAAGAGAACAGAAGGCGTGGAACACTCCTACCTTGTTTACCGCAGAACCAAGCGCTATATGCCTGCAGATGAGGAAGAATTAGAGATGGCACTGGAAGACGGCGTGGAATTCAAGGAACTGCTGTCTCCGGTAGAGCTTAAAAACGGTAAACTCCTTTGCAAAGTGATGAAGCTTGGTGATACCGATGCTACCGGCAGAAGAGGTATTGTAGAAACAGAAGAAACTGTAGAGATTCCTGCAGATACAGTGATTGCAGCAGTAGGCGAGCAGGTTCCCACTGAATTCTATGAATCAAACGGCATTAACGTAAGCAACCGCGGCAAAGTCCTTGTAAACGAGGAAACGTTAGAAACCAGCGCTGCAGGCGTTTATGTGGTAGGCGACGGACTCTTTGGACCGGCTACAGTAGTAGAGGCTATGAGAGATGCACGTGTGGCTGCAGAAGCTATTTTAGGCAAGAAAGCTGCGGTGGACTTTGATGACACCGTAGATAACTTAGATAAGATTTATGACAAGCGCGGTATCCTTGAAGGAACAAAGGATTATAAGGTAGAAGATGCAAGATGCCTTGGCTGCTCCAACGTTTGCGAAAACTGTGCTGAGGTCTGTCCAAACCGTGCAAACCTTGCGCTGAATATTCCAGGCCTGTCCATGCACCAGATTGTCCATGTGGACTATATGTGCAATGAGTGCGGAAACTGTAAGAGCTTCTGTCCATATGACAGTGCTCCTTACCTGGATAAGTTTACCTTATTCGCCAATGAAGCTGACATGGAAAACAGCAAAAATGAGGGCTTTGTTGTATTAGATAAAGAAGCAGCAGCCTGCAAAGTACGTTACCTTGGCAATATTCTCAATTGGAAAGCCGGTGAAAAGGACAGCGTGATTCCGGAAGGACTTAGAAAAGTTATGGAAACTGTCTGCAGTGACTATGACTATATCTTAGGATAAAAAAAGTCCCGAAAGAAGCAAAAAGAATAAGTAGTTGTATTGGTAATGAATCGGCGCAGTCGGAGAATGAGTTTCTCCCTGCGCCTTTCAAGCTTTGAAAATGACTGCAGCCAATACAAAAAATGAAAAGCAGGCCAAAAGAATGGCCGATACAGCTGAAAGAAAGGATGTAGATATTTTATGAAGACGCTATTAAAGGGTGGAACTGTAGTATCAGGAAGCGGCATAATCCAGGCGGATGTCCTTATGGATGAGGGAAAGATCCAGGCAGTGGAAGCAGGAATCCAGGCTGAAGAAGCGGAGGTTATTGATGTGACGGGAAAGCTTTTGTTCCCGGGCTTCATCGATGCACATACGCATTTTGATCTTCATGTGGCAGGTACCGTTACAGCAGATAATTTTGAAACGGGAACAAAGGCCGCTTTGTCAGGCGGAACTACGATGATCATTGATTTTGCCACCCAGTATCAGGGAGAGACCCTGGAAAAGGCGCTGGAAAACTGGCATAAAAAAGCAGATGGAAACGCATCCTGTGATTATGGTTTTCACCTGGCGATCTCCGACTGGAATCCTTCTATCAGCAAGGAACTGGAAGAAATTGTTGCAGGCGGCGTAACCTCCTTTAAGCTATACATGACTTATGATGAGATGTACTTAAATGATAAGAAAATATATCAGGTACTGAAGCGGCTGAAGGAAGTCGGCGGAATTGCCGGTATCCATTGTGAAAATATGGGACTCATAGAAGCACTGGTGGAAGAAGAGAAAGCAAAAGGCAATTTGTCCGTCAGCTCCCATAAAAAAACCAGACCGGCTGCAGTAGAGGCAGAAGCCATTGGCAGACTGTTAAAAATCGCAGGCCTTGCAGATGCTCCGGTGATCATCGTCCACCTAAGTTCCGGTGAAGGTTATCAGGAAGTAAAGTATGCAAGGGAAAGGGGCCAGGAGATTTATCTGGAGACTTGTCCCCAGTACCTGCTTCTTGATGAGAGCGTTTATGACCTTCCCGGCTTTGAGGGAAGCAAGTATGTGATTTCTCCTACGATTAAGAAGGAAAAGGACAGCACCAGACTGTGGAATGCCCTTCTTAAGAATCATATCCAGACCATTGCAACAGATCACTGCAGCTTCACCACCAGCCAGAAGGCGGCGGGAAAAGAAGATTTTACAAAGATTCCAAACGGAATGCCGGGAGTGGAATCCCGTCCTGTCCTCATCTACAGCTTCGGTGTGCTGGAGCATAACTTAAAACTGGAGCAGATGTGCAGTGTGCTGTCAGAGAATCCGGCTAAGCTTTACGGTGTTTATCCCCAGAAAGGAGCCATTGCTCCCGGAAGCGATGGGGATATCGTCGTGTGGGATCCGGATGTCCAGTGGACGATGTCTGTAGAAAACCAGGTGGCAAATGTAGATTATTGTCCTTTTGAAGGAACCTCTGTCAAGGGAAAAGCTGAGCTTGTATTCTTAAATGGCCGCCTGGCTGCAAAAGACGGTCAGGTCGTATTGGAGAAAACCGGTTCTTATGTCCCCAGAAAGAGACGTATGGAGCTGTATGAATGGGATTAAAGAAAGTCTATACCTTAAATGCCTGTGGAGAAAAGACGGCCGTGGTAAGAAGAGATTCCCTGTGGGAAGCCCTGGGATTTCCTCTTAAGGATCATATGGTCATTTGCTTAACCGGCGGAGGCGGTAAGACGACCACCATGTTTTCCCTGGCCGATGAACTGGCGGCCAGGGGAAAACGGGTGATAGTCACCACCAGTACCCATATCTTCTATCCTGAGGACCGGGAAGTAGTGCTGGCGGACCGGGCTGAAACCGTAAAAGATTACTTAAAAGACAGGAAAGAGTGGCATTCCGGCCATACAGGCCAGGTTCTGGTAACAGGGCAGACTGCACTTCATGGAAAATTAAAAGGCATGGATCTCCTGGAAATGGAGCAGCTTTCAGGCCTTTCCGATGTGCTTCTTGTAGAGGCAGACGGTGCAAAACGTCTGCCTCTGAAGATCCCAAGGGAAGGGGAACCTGTTCTTTTAAAAGGCACCCATGGGGTGATTGGCTGCGCCGGTCTGGATGCCATTGGTAGCCCATGGGTAGAAACTTGCTTCCGGTGGGAACTTGCGGAGTCCGTATTTGGCTGGAAGACGGAAAAAGAGCTTATTACGCAGTCCCAGGCAGCCAGAATACTTGTAAGCAGCCAGGGAACCAGAAAGGGAGCGGAATCCATGGAATACCGGATTTTGTTAAATAAAGCTGATAATGAATACAGGCTGTCCGATGGGATCCGTGTCATGGAGTGCATGGGAGAAGAATGGGCCGGCCGCTGTGTGATGACCAGTTTCCATACATCGTAGAAAAGGATTGAAATGGAAGAAATAAAAAAAGAGGAAAGAACGCTTAAGTATCATTTAAAACTCCGCGTTTACTATGAAGAGCGCAACTTCGGTCCTGGAGTGGCAGCTTTAATGAAGCTTGTAAGGGAGAGGGGGTCCCTTTCGGCTGCCTGCCAGGAACTGCATATGGCATATTCGAAAGCGTGGAAGATTATTAACAAAGCAGAAGAGGATCTGGGACTTTCATTGATGGAAGGAAGAAGAGGTGGGGAAAATGGGGGAACCACCGTTTTAACCGAAGAGGGTGAAAAATTCTTAAACCAGTATCTGGCTTTTGCTGAGGAAGCAGAAGCTGCAGTGGAAGAATTATTTTACAAATATTTTCCCGGATGATATAATGAACGGATATGAAAAATTTCTGCAAAGATGGATATTCTTACTTGAGAATAACATTAATTTTCTAAGCACAGCCGTGCTGCGCCTGCGCTAATAAGTAAATTATGCCAAGAACGAAAGGAGAGGGAAAATGAAGGAAATCAAGACAGTAGATGCGGTAGGACAGGTTCTCTGCCATGATATGACTCAGATCATACCGGGAGTAATAAAAGATGCAAGATTCAGAAAAGGACATGTGGTGACAGAGGAGGATATTCCGGTGCTGCTGTCTATGGGAAAAGAACATATTTATGTTTGGGAAAAGGATGATTCCCTTTACCATGAAAATGAAGCTGCTGAAATCCTGTGCAGCCTTTGCCTGGGTGACCATATGGACCGCAGTGAGGTAAAGGAAGGTAAAATTGAATTGAAATCAACCGTCCGGGGCTTATTAAAGATAGATACCGGACTTTTAGATAAAATAAACAGCTTAGGGAATATGATGATCGCTTCCAGACATCCTAACACTCCCGTGGAGCCTGGGGACAAGCTGTGCGGGACAAGGATCATTCCCCTTGTCATTGAAAAGGAAAAGATGGAAGAGGCCAGAGAAGTTTGCGCGGGTAAAAAGATCTTTGCCGTGCTGCCCTACCTGGATAAAAAGGTGGGAATCGTAACCACAGGAAGCGAAGTATACCATGGCAGAATAAAGGATTCCTTTGGACCTGTATTAAAAGCAAAGGTGGAAGAACTGGGCGGCCAGATTCTTGGCCAGACAATCACAGATGATAAGCCGGAGCATACCACGGATGCGATTCTTGACCTTATCCGTCAGGGGGCTGACATGGTGCTTGTCAGCGGAGGCATGAGCGTTGACCCGGATGACAAGACTCCGCTTGCTATCCGTAATACAGGTGCAGAGGTGATATCCTACGGCGCTCCGGTGCTTCCGGGAGCCATGTTCTTACTTTCCTACTACAGGCAGGATGGGAAAAATATTCCCATAGCCGGACTTCCCGGATGTGTCATGTATTCTAAGAGGACTGTATTTGATCTGGTGCTCCCAAGGCTTATGGCGGACGATCCGGTAACAAAGGAAGACCTTGATAAGCTGGGAAAAGGAGGGCTCTGTCTCTCCTGCGACGTATGCTATTATCCAAACTGCGGCTTCGGAAAGGGCTGGTAAAGCACTACAGAAGGAAAGGTTGAACGAAAATATGAATGGACTGACACATTTTGATGAACAGGGAAATGCCCGCATGGTAGATGTTGGAGAAAAGTCGGAGACAGACCGGATTGCCGTTGCCCATGGGTTTATTACGGTCAATCATGAGGTTTTTGAAGCCATTTCCCTTGGTACCGCGAAAAAGGGCGATGTTCTGGGAGTGGCCAGGGTGGCTGGTATCATGGGAGCGAAAAGAACTTCTGAACTGATCCCTTTGTGTCATGGACTGATGCTAACAAAATGCGCGGTGGATTTTGTACTTCATGAGGAACGGCTTTCTGTAGAGGCGGTTTGTACGGTGAAAACCCAGGGAAAGACGGGCGTGGAGATGGAAGCTCTGACAGGGGTGAACATAGCACTGCTCACCATATATGACATGTGTAAAGCCATGGACCGGGGGATGGTGATCAGTGATATCTGCCTTTTGAAAAAGGCTGGCGGGAAAAGCGGACTTTATGAAAAGGACTCAGGCGGCAGGGGGAGCGGATTATGAAAGACAGCTGCAACAGAACCATTGATTATATCCGGATATCCGTTACAGACCGGTGCAATTTAAGGTGTCTCTACTGCATGCCGGAGGAGGGGATAGCCCCTCTTCGTCATGAGGACATCCTCACGTATCAGGAAATCGTGAGAATCTGTGAGGCCGGCGCCCGCCTTGGAATCCATAAGGTAAAAGTAACCGGCGGGGAGCCTTTGGTGAGAAAGGGCATAGAGGTCCTGATCAAAGAATTGGCGGAAATCCCGGGAATTGAAGATGTGACCATGACAACCAATGGCTGCCTGTTAAAGGAAAAGTCAGAAGAGCTGAAAGCTGCGGGCTTATCAAGCGTCAATGTAAGCCTGGATACTCTGGATCCCCGGCGGTTTGCCAGGATCACAAGAAGAGACTGCTTTGAATCCGTTATGGAAGGAATCGACAGCGCATTGGCAGCGGGGCTCAAGGTAAAAATAAACTGTGCGGTCATGGAGGACTTAACAAAGGAAGAGGTACTGGCCTTTGCCCGTTTTTCCATGGAACGCAGGATCCCGGTCCGTTTTATCGAAATGATGCCCATTGGTCAGGGAAAAAATTATAAAGCACTGGAAAATGATGACTTGGCAGGGATTCTGTCAGAGGCATTTGGAGAGCTTAAGGAAAGCCGTAAGGTGAAAGGCAACGGTCCTGCCGTTTATTATACATGGGGAGATGAAACCGGTTTTATCGGCTTTATCAGTGCCGTCAGTCACAAATTCTGCCATAACTGCAACCGGGTCAGGCTGACATCTGACGGATTTTTAAAGCTTTGCCTGGACAGTCCCGCAGGAGTGGATTTAAAAGGGCCTTTGCGGGAAGGAATTTCTGATGACGGTCTTTTCGATTTGATGAATGAGAGTATCCGTAACAAACCGGAGAGCCATCATTTTGAAGAAGGCCAGGGAGAAGCAGGCCTGAACATGAACCAGATAGGAGGATAAGCAGATGGGAAAGGTAATGGCTGTCTGTATCAGTGAAAAAAAGGGAACCCAGAAAACCAGAGTGGATGAAGGGCATTTTATAGAAGAATTCGGGATAGAAGGGGATGCACATGCAGGCAAATGGCATAGGCAGGTAAGCCTGTTATCCTTTGATACCATAGAGGACTTTAAGGCAAGAGGCGCAGAGATCGGAAACGGAGCCTTTGGGGAAAATGTCATTGTACAGGGAATTGACCTCATTCATCTTCCTGTCGGCACCAGGTTAACGTGCGGGGATATCCTTTTGGAGGTGACACAGATAGGAAAGGAATGTCACAGCCACTGTGAGATATACAAGAAAATGGGAGAATGCATCATGCCGACAAACGGAATCTTTACAAGGGTTCTCCATGGAGGATTCATGAAGGAAGGGGATGAAATCACAGTATGTACCGAGCTGGAATCGTAACCTTAAGTGATAAAGGGGCTGCCGGAGAACGGGAAGATGTAAGCGGCGCAGTCATAAGAGAGATATTGGAGAATGCAGGCTTTGAAGTGGTCAGCTATAAACTCCTTGCCGATGAAGGAGAGGACTTAAAAGAGGAACTCATGCGCTTAAGCGATGAGGTGGAATGCGATCTGGTTCTGACCACCGGTGGGACCGGCTTTTCTCCCAGGGATGTGACTCCGGAGGCCACTCTGGCTGTTGCGGACCGCAATGCACCGGGAATTGCCGAGGCCATACGGGCTTACAGCATGACTGTGACCAAGCGGGCCATGTTAAGCAGAGGCGCCAGCGTCATCCGGGGATCGACCCTTATCATCAACCTTCCGGGAAGTCCTAAGGCGGTGAGAGAGAGTCTGGAATATATTCTGGATACTCTTTTCCATGGTCTGGAAATCCTGTCGGGCCGGGGCGGAGAATGCGCCAGAAAATAAACCAAAAGATCAGGAGATTATAATGAAGGTACTAATAAAAGGAGCCGGTGATCTGGCATCAGGCATTGGATGCCGGCTGCAGCGCTGCGGCTTTGAACTGGTCATGACGGATATCGCCGTTCCCACTACAGTGCGGCGGACGGTGGCCTTTTCAAGGGCAGTCTATGAGGGAAAGGCAATGGTGGAGGATGTCACCGGAGTTTTATGCCACAGCCTGGAGGAAATCCATGAGGCCATAGCAGGGGATCAGGTTGCAGTTGTGGTCGATGAGGAATGCAAAATCCGGGAAACCTGGAAGCCGGATGTAGTGGTGGATGCTATTATTGCCAAAAAGAATTTGGGAACCAGGATAACGGACGCAGATGTGGTAGTAGGTGTTGGCCCCGGGTTTACGGCAGGACTTGACTGCCATGTGGTGGTGGAGACAAAAAGAGGCCATAACCTGGGCCGCTGTATCTGGGAAGGAAGCGCGTTTCCCAACACAGGAGTTCCAGGCATGATCGGCGGTTATGATAAAGAACGAATTATCCGTGCAACGGCTGACGGAACCTTTAAAGGCCATGTCATGATCGGCGATCTGGTGGAAGAAGGCGGCCTGGTGGGCTATTCAGGCGATGCTCCCATATATGCCCAGGTGGGCGGCGTTGTCAGAGGGCTGCTTCAGGATGGTGTAACAGTGACAAAGGGAATGAAATCAGGAGATGTTGATCCCAGAGGAAACGCCCAAAACTGCTACACGATCTCAGACAAGGCGTCCTCCATAGGAGGAGGCGTCCTTGAGGCGATTTTAAGCATGAAGAAGAAAAAAGGGGCGGCGGAAAAAACAGAAAAGTAATGAAAAGAGGAGGTTTGATGGCATGAAACTGGCACTTATCCTTCTGGCAGCAGGTAACAGCCGCAGATTTAACGGCAATAAGCTGCTTCATGAATTCAAGGGGAAACCCATGTACCAATACATTTTAGAGGAAGTGGAAAAGCTTCCGGACGGCATCTTTGACAGGAAAGTGGTTGTTACCCAGTACCAGGAAATCATGGACTGCTTGAACAATTATGGCTATGAGATAGTGGTAAACGAGGAAAGCAGCCTCGGTATTTCCCATTCCATTCATCTGGCGCTGGAAGTGTTAAAAAGTGAAGAAACAGATTATTGCTTTGCGGTCTGCGACCAGCCATATTTAAAGGCAGCTACCATAAGAGATCTGGTAAATGGCTGGAAAAACAGCGGAAAGGGAATCGGCTGTCTGTGCAACATGGGCGCTTTGGGAAACCCGGCCATCTTTTCCAGAAACTACTTAAAGGAGCTTCTGAAATTAGAGGGAGATGTGGGAGGAAAGCGGGTTATCCGGAGACATATTGAAGATTTGTACCTTCACGAGGTACCGGATGGCCTGGAACTGGTGGATATTGATGTGCGGAAAAATTCCGAATCCTGATCTTCAGATAAATTTGTTATATAATATGAGAATATATAATAAACAAATATTAAAAGTATGGAGGTATTAATATGTTAAAACCAGTTGATTTAAAGCAAATAACCATGGACCCATTTACAATGATAGGAAAAGAGTGGATGCTGATTTCCGCCGGCAGCGAGGAAAAATTTAATATGATGACAGCCAGCTGGGGAGGGCTTGGAATCATGTGGAATAAGAGCGTATCTACCATTGTGCTCCGTCCCCAGAGATATACCCTGGAATTTATTGACCAGAGCGAGTATTACGCCCTTAGCTTTTTCGGTGATAATTGCAGAACCGCTTTAAATTACTGCGGCGCCCATTCCGGACGTGACGTGGATAAGGAGAAAGAGACTGGACTTACCCCTGTCTTTGATGCAGAGGCACCTTATTTTTCAGAAGCAAGACTGGTACTTATCTGCCGCAAGCTTTATAAGCAGAGGATCGATCCCACTGGTTTTTTTGATCAAACCATTGATAAGCAAAATTATCCGCAAAAGGATTACCACGATACGATCATAGGAGAAATCGTAAAAGTATTAAAGGCAGATGAATAGGCCGATTTGGTAAATAAAATACTGTTATAGTTATAAAAAGGAGGGTGCCGCTTACCCTTCTTTTTTTCTTGTGCATGGTCATTATTAAGATGAAAAAACTGGTAAAATGTTTCTTATGGAATTAAAATAGTGTATAATACCATTTAAAGGGGGAGTAGTATGATTAAATGGTTAAAGGGCAAAATGAGTGATTTTAAGCGAAAAAAAGATCCTTTAAAACAGGAAAGAATTAAAATCTGCTTCATGTATTTGATTTTTGGTTTTGTCTGGATTTATTTTTCCGACAGAATCGTGAACCGGCTCGTTTACAATCCTTCTGTAAGGATGGTGATTCATACTTATAAGGGGATGGTGTATGTTTTGTTTACCGCCTCTGTTCTCTACTATTTAATTTCCAATCTTTTAAGAAAGGTGGAACAGGCTGACCAAAAGTTAAGGGTAAGCGAAGAGAAATATAAGGCTGTCATAAACCAGATGCAGTTTGGCATGGCATTGTATGAGGGGGCCTCCGGCGAAGATCTATTTAAGTACAGGCTGGTGGACTCTAATCACAGCTATGAGATACTGACCGGATTAAAGAAAGAAGAGATAATAGGAAAATATTTTTTCCAAATACATGAAGATATGGCACCGGAAAACTTGGAAAAGCTGATCCGGACCATTAAAACAGGAGAATCAACCAGCTACGAACAGTTTCAGAAGAATACATATTATTACTACGAGGTCCTGGCGTCCCGGCCAAAGGAAAACCAGCTGGCTATTATCTTAAATGATATTACCAAAAGCAAACAGGCGGAGGATCGGCTGCATTATTTAAGCTATCATGACCAGCTGACTGGATTATACAACAGAAGATTTTTTGAAGAACAGCTGCTGCAGCTGAATTCCCGGATCTATTATCCGTTAATTATTACCATGGCTGATATCAATGGGTTAAAGCTTATGAACGATTCCTTTGGACACACAGCGGGAGATATCTATATTCAAAAAGTGGCCGAAGTATTAAGAGAGGGCTTCAGGGAAAAAGACATCATAAGCCGTCTGGGAGGTGATGAATTCATTATACTGTCTCCCAATACCGATACAGCGGAAATTAAAGAATTGATCGGCAGGATCAATGAACGGACAAAACATGAAGCTGTTAATAAGGTCACTCTTTCCGTTTCCTTTGGATACAGTGTAAAATACAGGGAGGAAGAATCCATACTGGAGGTGCTCAGAAAAGCTGAGGATTTTATGTATAAAAAAAAGCTGCTGATTAGTGCGGGAATTAGGGGAAAGACCATATATACGGTTATGGCGGCCCTTCATGAGAAAAATCCGAGGGAAGAACAGCATTCCCTCCGCGTGTCAGAGCTGTGCGAAAAGATGGGGACAGCCCTCGGACTGCAGGAAGATGAAGTAAAAGAGTTAAAGACCGTTGGATTGCTCCATGATATCGGCAAGGTGGCAATTGAAGAAGGGATATTGAATAAAAATGGAAAGCTGGTGGATCAGGAGTGGGTGGAAATTAAAAAGCACCCGGAAATCGGATACCGCATTTTAAGCTCGGTCAATGAGCTGTCAGAGATGGCGGGTTACGTTCTGGCACACCATGAACGGTGGGATGGAAATGGCTATCCAAAGGGGCTTAAAGGGAATGAAATACCGGTCCAGTCCAGGATCATTGCCATTGCAGATGCATACGATGCTATGATCAGTGAAAGAAGCTACCGCCATGCATTACCCAAGGAATATGCGATCAGTGAGCTGGTTAAGGGAGCCGGTACGCAGTTTTGCAGGGAATACGTCCATGTATTTATCGATAAGGTCGTTTATGACGTAAAAGTCAGCGTTTAGAATAAAGAGGATTTTAAGAAGGCTCGTCCCAAAAAGGGACGGCCTTTTTCTGTTTAATTCCATAAATTATAAAACATACTTTTTCTGACTATGTTTCCTGATATTTGGAAACCCTATGTTTAGAAACAGCAATGATGAAAGAAAGGGACGAGATCCATCATGGAGATGAAAGATCTTAATAAAATCATAAAAACCAGAATGGTCAGGTTAAGGCATGCGTTTTTTGAGGGATGGTATTTTAAACATCAGAATGCAGATACGGTCTTAGCCTTTATTCCCGGCCATAGTGTAGACGAAAAGGGAGTGAAGCACCCGTTTTTGCAGATCATATGGAATGAAAACTCTTATTCTCTGGACTTTGAAGAGGAGGATTATCTGGTTGACAGAAAGAGCAAAAGGATCATTCTTGGAAATAATATCTTTTCCTTGACCGGCGTTAAGGTGGATATCCAGTCAAAGGATATTTCCATTCAGGGAATGATCCGTTACGGATCCTTAAGTCCCATCGAATATACCATCATGGGCCCCTTTCAATGGATTCCCTTTATGGAATGCAGGCATGAGATCATCAGCATGTCCCACTCCCTGAAAGGAAGCCTTACCGTCAATGGAAAGGTCCTGGATTTTGACGGGGAAAAGGGATATATAGAGGGAGACAGGGGAAGATCCTTTCCAAGGGACTATTTATGGCTTCAGTGCAACCGGTTTTCACAGGAGGCATCAGTCATGGTTTCCATTGCCCACATTCCTTTTATCGGACACAGCTTTCAGGGCTGTATCTGTGTCATCCAGTATAAAGGACAGGAATACCGCTTTGCCACCTATCTGGGAGTCAAGATGGTATGCAAAAGGGAAACTGCGGTCATATTAAAGCAGGGCCAATACACATTTAAAATATTTTTAACAAACCGGAACAGGATAAAGAAACCAGGGTTTTCCCACAGGCTTTTGGCTCCGGATATGGGAAATATGGTGCGTTTTATAAAAGAGGAGCATTTATTGCTGGCAAGGTTTTTGCTGTATAAAGAGGAGGAACTGATATTTGATTTAACAAGTGACCATGTAAGCTTCGAGTATGTTGATAGATAGTTTCTATAAGTACGGCTTATTTATAGAGTTTATGAATTGGACGTAAGCCTTAAATCTTAATAGAATATAAGTATCAATATACATGCAGGAGGATACAAGAGATGAATGTGAAACAGGCGGTTAGTGTGAAGAAGATCGGAGATGATGCGGAAGCTCTGTTTCGGGGAGGATTTTTTTGCTCAGAGGCAGTCGTAAGTTCCATGAGATCTAACTTTGAACTGGATTTACCGGAGGAAATCATAGCCATGGCATCCGGCTTCCCTGTTGGAATCGGTCGATCCAAGTGTCTGTGCGGGGCGGTTTCCGGCGGAGTAATGGCTCTTGGCATATTCTTTGGGCGGACAAAGCAGGGAGATCCCAAGGTAGAAAAGAACTTAGAAGTGTCAAAGGAGCTACACGACTGGTTTAAGGAAAGCAACGGGAAGAATGCACTATGCTGCCGGATCCTGACCAAAGAGTTTGATATGGGAAAAGGAGAGCACAAGGAACAGTGCATCCGTTTCACAGGAATGGTAGCTAAAAAAGTGGCTGAGATCGTGGTTCGGGAATACGGCCTTACGAATACCGATGAGACAGGGTCTGCGGAGGAATGTCATGATTAAAAAGGTTCCCATTCCCATGGCAGGGCTTTCCCTTGGGTTTGCGGCCCTGGGAAATCTCCTTCAAAGCTATTCAGAATCCATCCGCCTGGTATGCGGAAGCCTCTCCGCTGTATTGGCGATTTTATTTTTGTGTAAATGCGTGTTTCATTTTGATATGGTAAAAGAGGATATGAAAAATCCGGTGATGGCAAGCGTATCAGGGACCTTTTCCATGGCAGTAATTCTGTTATCTGTTTATGCAAAGCCTTTTATTGGAGGCAGTGCGGTCTATATCTGGTATTTTGGAATTGCTCTGCACGTTCTGCTCATGTTGTATTTTACGGCACGTTTTCTATACAAGCTGAATATGAAAACCGTATTTGCCAGCTATTACATCGTGTATGTGGGAATTGTGACAGCCAGTGTTACGGCTCCGGCATTTGGGCACACTGGACTGGGAACCGGCATTTTCTGGTTTGGCCTGATCTGGTGTTTCATTTTACTGGCCCTTGTGACGGCCCGGTATGTAAAATACAAAGAAATTGCAGAACCGGCAAGGCCGCTTTTTTGCATCTATACGGCTCCGGTGAGCCTGTGCCTGGCTGGATACCTTCAGTCTGTAGAAGCCAAATCCATGGCAATGGTTTTCTTTCTCATGGTAATGGCAGGAATATTATATATAACTGTGCTGGTTTATCTGCCAAGGTTTCTTGCACTGCCTTTTTATCCAAGCTATGCAGCCTTTACATTCCCGGTGGTGATCAGTGCCATTGCAATGAAGATGTCAACAGCGTTTCTGTCAAAAATGGGATATGCCGTAGGATTTTTACCTGTCATAGTGCTTGCTGAAACCGTTATTGCAGTCTGTTTGGTGGTTTATGTATTCATTCGTTATATGAAGTTTTTATTTAGCAGATAAGCAGCCAATGTTATTGACATTTGATTCTTGTCTCCATGATATATTACATACAAATAGAAATTGCAAAGGTATGGAAAGGAGAAGATAATATGTCTGAATTATGTAATGAAAAGCATACTTATGGAAATTTAATCAATGGCAGGTGGGTGGAATCCGCATCAGGGAATGTCATTACCATAACATCCCCTGCAGACGGTTCTTTTATCGGTGAGATACAGGCAGTAAGCAGAGAAGAGGTCGATGAGGTCATCCGTTATTCCAAAGAAGGTCTTTCTTTGTGGGCCGGTGTTCCGATATTTGAAAAGGCACAGATCCTGTACAATGCTGCAGAGCTTTTGGAGGAAAGGGCGGAAGAGATAGCGGATATTCTGATGATGGAGATTGCAAAAGACAGGAAATCTTCTGTATCAGAAGTGAAGCGGACCGCAGATTTTCTCCGGTTTACGGCAGATGCAGGAAAAAGTCTGGAAGGAATCGCAGTAAGCGGGGAGAATTTTCCGGGTGGTTCCCGAAATAAAATATCCTATGTTAGAAGGGTTCCGCTAGGTACAGTATTAGCCATATCACCCTTTAATTACCCCATTAATCTATCCGCCTCCAAGATTGCACCGGCGCTGATGGGGGGCAATACGGTAATATTAAAACCGGCGACCCAGGGGGCCATCAGCGCCCTTCATCTTGTAAACGCATTGCAGGATGCCGGACTGCCGGGGGGAGTACTGCAGACAGTTACCGGAAAAGGCAGTGAGATCGGTGACTATATCGTAACTCATGAAAACATTAATTTTATTAATTTTACAGGAAGTACGGAAGTAGGCAGGCATTTATCTAAGATATCCTGCATGACCCCTCTGTTGCTGGAACTAGGCGGCAAGGATGCGGCTCTTGTACTGGAAGATGCAGATTTAAAATATGCGGCAAGTAATATTGTAGAAGGTGCTTTTTCTTATTCCGGCCAGCGCTGTACAGCAGTGAAGCGTATTATTACCACAGATAAGGTAGCGGATCAGCTGGTAGATATGCTGAAAACAGGAATTGAAAAACTAACGGTGGGAGATCCCAGGGAGAATGTGGTGGTCACTCCTCTGATCGATCAGAAATCTGCTGATTTTGCAGAATTCTTAATTCAGGATGCCATTGCAAAAGGTGCAGAACTTATTGTAGGAAATAAGAGAGAAGGAAATTTAGTCTATCCTACTTTACTGGATAAAGTTACCGTGGATATGGAGATTGCATGGAAAGAACCGTTTTCACCCATTCTTCCTATTATCCGGGTTAAAGATATGGATGAAGCGGTAGAGATTGCTAACCGCTCAGAATATGGCTTACAATCTTCCGTATTTACCAAAGATATTAATAAAGCCTTTCGTATTGCTGAAAAGTTAGAAGTGGGAACTGTTCAGATTAACAATAAAACAGAAAGAGGCCCGGATCACTTCCCATTTTTGGGAGTAAAAGCTTCCGGTATGGGTACCCAGGGAGTAAGGTATTCCATAGAAGCAATGACAAGGCCAAAAGCAATCACCATTAATTTAACAGAATAACTGGAATCAGGCTGTCAGTCAGGCAAAGTGTGAAACCCGCCCTCTTGTATGGAGCGGGTTTTTTGCAATATAGCTTTAGACGGTTGGGAAGGGGCAGCGTCAAGTCAATAACGTAGTTGCCTGAACAAAGGAATCTGAAGCAAGTAAGTGTGTATGGTTAAATTAAGGTGAAAAAGTAATTCCTGCCAAACCTTTGCTTAT